>NZ_JAWOVZ010000020.1:0-81580 GCF_033340175.1 Vibrio sp. 1557
TGGGTGTTTTTTATTCTAAAAGGCGAGTTTTCACTACTATTCTACCTCCATACACCCTGTAATCGCCCTGAATAAGGAAAAAAGATGAGCTCAATGAGAAGCTACAAAGGTATAAAGCCTGAACTTGGTGAGCGTGTTTACGTTGACCCAACCTCTGTTTTAGTCGGTGATATCCGAATTGGCGATGATTCTAGCATTTGGCCATTGGTAGCAGCGCGAGGCGATGTAAACCACATTCACATTGGTGATCGAACGAATATTCAAGATGGCAGTGTTTTGCATGTCACCCATAAGAACGCTGAAAACCCAAACGGCTACCCATTGATTATTGGTAATGACGTTACGATTGGCCACAAAGTGATGCTGCACGGTTGTCAGATCCACGATCGTGTTTTGGTTGGTATGGGAGCTATTGTTTTAGATGCTGTTGTAATTGAGTCAGAGGTGATGATCGGAGCAGGCAGTTTAGTGCCACCTGGGAAAGTATTAGAAAGTGGCTACTTATATGTTGGAAGCCCAGCAAAACAAGCTCGCCCTCTATCAGAAAAAGAACGAGCTTTCTTGCAAAAGTCTGCCAACAACTATGTGCAAAACAAAAACGACTACTTAAATGAAGTAAAAGACTTGAACTAAAGCCCTGTTAACCGATGATGATATGGCCTTCTTCGTTGAAGGCTTCATCTTCTATTAGCTCTTCAGCCATTTCTTCTAGGTCGAATCGGTAATCAGTAAACACTTTAATTGCCGCTTGCTCAGTTTCAATCAGTGAACCACTGAGCTTTTCTAACTTTTGTTTCGTCACAAAGCACTCTATTAGTGCGCCTGATTGTTGCGCCGAAAAGTTTACCGATTGTGATACTTCATCCCATGATTGAATATCTGGGAATAAGATGGATTGATTCATCGCTTATTGACCTTCAAGGTTCTTTCTTAGTTCTCTGAGAATTTGTTTGGCACCAGGACGTAAGCCACGCCAGAGCATAAAGCTTTCCGCAGCCTGCCCAACTAACATTCCAAGACCATCATACGCATGAGCGGCGCCATTATCTTTTGCCCATAAGTTAAAGCTCGTCACCCCTTTGCCATAAATCATGTCATAGCTTGTACTGTTAGCGGCAAAGATGGAGGATGAAATAGTCGGCAGTTCACCACTTAGAGAAGCGGATGTGGAGTTAATGATGACATCATACTCTTCATCAATACTTGCCATCTCTTTGGCGAGGATAGGACCGTGAGAGACAAACAGCTCTGCGAGCTCTTGTGCTTTACTAAAGGTGCGGTTGGTAATGGTTAAAGAGGTCGGCTTTTGATCGAGTAGTGGCTTAATAACACCACGAGCTGCACCACCAGCGCCAATAATTAGGATTCGCGCGCCTTCCAATACAACCTGATGCTGAAGCAGATCTTGCACTAGACCTGCACCATCGGTGTTGTCACCAATGATTTCACCATCATCTAACTTCTTGAGAGTGTTCACTGCGCCCGCCAATTGAGCACGCTCAGTCAGACGGCTAGCAAATTGATAAGCGTCCTCTTTAAATGGCATGGTAATGTTGCACCCCTTACCACCTTCAGCAAAAAACACCTTAGCTGCGTCAATAAAGCCATCAACAGGTGCACTTTCTGCGGTGTACACCAAAGACTGATTGGTTTGACGGGCAAACAAGGTGTGAATGAATGGCGACTTACTGTGTCCGATAGGGTTACCAAACACGGCATAGCGATCAATTTGCTGGGTCATTTCCTTACCTTTGTTCCTTACTTAGATATAGAGAAAACAGGGCCACCTGATTACAGATGACCCTATCACTATCTATCTATATAGAAAAGGAGATTCCGTGCTTACCACTCTCGGGGCGTTAGGTATCGCTCGTAAAGTTCAGCTTCTGGCGATCCCGCTTCTGGCTCGTAGCAGTACTCCCAGCGAGCGAGCGGCGGCATTGACATCAGAATCGACTCAGTACGCCCACCACTTTGTAAACCAAATAAGGTGCCACGGTCATACACTAAGTTGAACTCTACGTAACGGCCGCGACGATATAGTTGGAATTCACGCTCACGCTCACCATACTCGATCTCTTTACGACGAGAAACGATCGGCAAATAAGCCTGGCAATAGCCTTCACCGACTGCTTTGATGTAAGCAAAACACTTATCAAATTCCCACTGGTTTAGATCATCAAAGAACAAACCGCCAACACCGCGAGTTTCATTACGATGTGGTAGGAAGAAATATTTGTCACACCATGCCTTATGCTCTTGGTAAACATCGTCACCAAATGGTGCACAAAGCTGTTTTGCAGTGTCGTGCCATGATTGGCAATCTTCTTCAAATGGGTAGAACGGCGTTAGGTCAAAACCACCACCAAACCACCAAATTGGGTCTTCGCCATCTTTTTCTGCAATAAAGAAGCGGACATTGGCGTGTGAAGTCGGTACGTAAGGGTTTTTAGGGTGAATAACCAAAGAAACACCCATCGCTTCAAAACGACGACCCGCTAGCTCTGGGCGATGCGCTGTCGCAGATGCTGGCATTTCTTTCCCTTCCACATGCGAGAAATTCACGCCTCCCTGCTCGAAAACAAGGCCATCACGCAAAACACGTGAGCGACCACCGCCACCCAGACGCTCTCCTTTTTCACGTTGCCATGCATCTTCGACAAAGACGGCCTTTCCATCTTCTTGTTCTAACTGCTGACAAATGGAATCCTGAAGTGACATCAAGAACTGCTTTACGGCGTGCTTATCGATCGCTGACATACGTTATTACCTATTACGTGAAACCTAATGATGGCTGGCTAGCAGGGTTAACCCTGTCTTAATATTTGTGAAGTTTTGGCGTCACGA
This sequence comes from Vibrio sp. 1557, assembly GCF_033340175.1. Lineage (NCBI taxonomy): Bacteria > Pseudomonadati > Pseudomonadota > Gammaproteobacteria > Vibrionales > Vibrionaceae > Vibrio > Vibrio sp. 1557. The sequence goes on from NZ_JAWOVZ010000020.1 coordinate 2,848, forward strand.
ATCTCGCTGGGTTTATCACGACCGCTGGTCTCGCCACGAAGAATGGCGACCAGCTTATCACCCAACTGCTCTTCGACTTCTTCCGTGGTCATACACGGTGGTAAGCCGGAAAGATTCGCGCTGGTAGAGGTTAACGGCTTTCCGAATGCATTACACATTTTTTGCACCAAAGGATGATCAGTCACACGAACCGCAATTGAATCAAACTGCCCTGAAACCCAGTTGGATACTTTATCGCTCGCTGGCATGATCCAAGTGTATGGGCCTGGCCAAGTGGCATGAACAGTCTGTAATTGTTCTTCAGTCAACTGAGATTCATCAATATAAGGCAAGAGCTGATCATAACTTGCCGCGATGAGAATCAGCCCTTTTTCTACCGGACGCTGCTTGAGCTCTAATAGCTTTTGAATTGCTTCTGGGTTATCTGGATCACATCCGACACCAAAAACCCCTTCTGTTGGATAGGCAATCACTTCGCCTTGCTTGAGTGCGTTGAGCACTTGTTCAAAGTTATCCACCGATTACTTCCTATTTGTTTGACTGTGTTGTTTTCACTAAGTGTACAAATATTCATTCTCAGACACTAAAGCAATTTTTTTATAAAATGTATCAATAGCGCCAACAACAAGACGCAAACGTTTGCTTGAGATAAAAATCCCCGTATAATGCGCACAAATTTATAGCTCACCTAATTTTTGCAGCTTAAAGGAGTTTGAGATGAAAGTCGGTATCATCATGGGTTCTAAATCCGATTGGCCAACCATGAAACTAGCAGCGGACATGCTAGACCAATTTGGCGTGCCTTACGAAACAAAAGTCGTGTCAGCACACCGAACTCCTCAATTACTGGCTGACTACGCCAGTGGCGCAAAAGAACGCGGCATCAAAGTTATCATCGCAGGCGCAGGTGGTGCAGCCCACCTACCAGGTATGGCGGCGGCGTTTACTAGTTTGCCAGTGCTTGGGGTTCCCGTTCAGTCTCGTGCACTGAAAGGTATGGATTCATTGCTTTCTATTGTACAGATGCCAAAGGGAATTGCGGTTGGTACATTGGCGATTGGCGAAGCGGGCGCAGCAAACGCCGGTATCCTAGCAGCGCAAATCCTAGGCACTCATGATGAAAACATCATGGCGAAGGTAGAAGCATTCCGTAATGAGCAAACGGAAACAGTTCTCGCAAATCCAAACCCTGCAGAGGATTAATCAGATGCATGTACTGGTTCTTGGTGCGGGTCAGTTGGCTCGTATGATGTCTCTGGCTGGTGCGCCACTGAATATTCAAATTTCAGCTTACGATGTCAGCAGCGGTGATGTCGTTCACCCTTTAACTCAACAGGTACTTGGCCATGGCTTGGAAAATGCGATTACGCAAGTTGATGTGATTACTGCCGAGTTCGAGCATATTCCACATGACGTGCTCAAAGTTTGCGAAGCGAGCGGCAAGTTCCTACCAAGTACGCAAGCCATCAAAGCAGGTGGTGATCGCCGTATTGAAAAAGCACTGCTTGATGATGCCGGCGTGCGCAACGCGAAATACTACGTCATTGAAACTCGTGAAGACTTTGAGCGCGCAATTGAACACGTTGGTATGCCAATGGTTCTGAAAAGTGCATTAGGTGGTTACGATGGTAAAGGCCAATGGCGCTTAAAAGAAGCTTCTCAAGTCGACGACATTTGGACTGAGATGGCAGAGTGCATCGCCGCAACACCAACTCAAGCGATTGTTGCTGAAGAGTTTGTTCCTTTTAACCGCGAAGTATCACTGGTTGGTGCTCGAAGCAAAGATGGCAGTGTGGAAGTGTATCCTCTGGCAGAGAACGTCCACACCAACGGTGTATTGAGTCTTTCTACTGCGATTGATGCGCCAGGGTTACAGGAACAAGCAAAGCAAATGTTCACGGCAGTCGCAGATAGCCTAGATTACGTTGGCGTATTAGCGCTTGAGTTCTTTGATGTCGATGGGGCACTTTTAGTGAATGAGATTGCTCCACGCGTGCACAACTCTGGTCACTGGACACAGCAAGGTGCAGAAACGTGTCAGTTTGAAAACCATCTGCGCGCAGTGTGCGGCTTACCATTAGGCAGTACGAAATTGGTTCGTGAAACCTCAATGATTAATATTCTTGGTGAAGACACACTACCAGAAGCATTGTTATTAATGGATGGTTGCCACCTTCATTGGTATGGCAAAGAGAAACGTGCAGGTCGCAAGATGGGACACATCAACGTGTGTGGCGACTACCCAGGAGAATTGCACCGTAGGTTGTGCGCTCTGGCAGACATCTTAGACCCAATAGCTTTCCCAGCCGTGCAAGCGTTCGCTAAACAGCCTCAACACTAACGTTTGGCAGCAAAAAAATAAAAAAAGGGTCGCACGATGCGACCCTTTTTAATTCCTTTGATGTATTTACCCTTGTTGGGTGTGCTGGCACTTACGGTTGGCACATTGCAATTTCACACCACTGGCGAGTTTCTTCTCCACCAACAAAGTAAAACCACATTCTTCGCATCGCCCCTTGACCGGAGCAAGGTTCACAGCAAATTTGCATTTAGGGTAGTTATCACACGCGTAGAATGTTTTGCCAAATCGGGTTTTACGCTCAACCAAATGTCCTTTGCCACATTCAGGGCAAGCGTGTAGCTCTTGTGACTGCGCCTCTGGCTCTGGTTGATTAATCGACTCAATATGATGACAAGCCGGGTAATGGCTACAACCAACGAACATACCGTAGCGCCCTTGGCGGAGAACCAACTCATTGCCACACTCAGGACAAGGCACACCCAACTCTTTCACGATGTGACCATCATTGCTGTGTAGCGGTTTAATGTAATCACAGCTTGGGTAATGGTTACAGCCGAGAAATGGGCCATGTTTTCCGTGCTTGAGAGTCAGCTCACCACCACATTTTGGACACGGCTCGTGCTCCAAAGCGTGTTCATGGGCAGAGAAAAGGGTGTTGTCGATTTTACTACTCATACTTACCGTTTCGTGAAAAACACACAAAAAGACAAGCTCGCGTTTATTCTGGCTAAACTCGAACTTGCCCAGATGGTTAGTGAAGAATCCCTTGTTCCTTGGTGTACAACAGCTCTTCCATTAGCGTGTAAGCGTTTTCGTTGCCAGGCACATTAAACAGCACCATCAGAATGATCCATTTGAGGTCTTCAAGCTCAAACTCACTCGTTTCTAATCCCATCACTCGGTCAATCACCATTTCGCGAGTTTCTGTGGTTAACACATTGATTTGCTCGAGAAACAATAGAAATCCTCGGCATTCCAAATCTAAACGCTGCATCTCTTTCGCTGTGTAGATACGAGTTGATGACGAAGCCATGCAAGTCGAGATTGCAGAAGAGGTGTCACTTTGCTGCAATGCGGCAAGCTCTTCTAACCAGACAAGGGCTTTGTAGATATCTTTTTGTTGGAAGCCTGCACGGAGCAATTCTTCTTCCAACTCGTCTTGTTCGACCTGTAACTCTGCATCGCTATGGATGTAGGTTTCGAATAGATACATCAGTATATCCATCATCATAGCTAGCCCCTCCCCTTTCGAATATAGCCACCTGAAACCGCAACGACATGCCCAGAGAGTTCTAACTCTAAGAGCTGCATCATGACTTCTTGGACAGGTATATTGGTCCTGTTTGCAAGAATATCAACCGGTGTAGCTTCACTTCCTACGTTAGCTAACAGCTGAGGAAATGGCAATTCTTCTTCTTCATTTAACGTAGAAAATAAATCGGTACTCTGATTAATAGACCAATCAAGCAAGGACTGTATTTCATCTAAGACATCTTTCGTCTTTTCTACGAGGCAAGCGCCATGACGTATCAACTGGTTTCCTCCGCAAGCATTGGGGGCATTGATTGACGCTGGCAGCGCAAATACTTCTCGACCTTGCTCAAGCGCGTAACGAGCTGTAATTAACGAGCCGCTCTTTTTCGCCGCCTCGACGACCAGTACACCAAGCGATAATCCACTAATAATACGATTACGACGCGGGAAGTTTTCTGGGCGCGGCTTGGCATTAGGCCGAAACTCAGACACCAAAGCCCCATGTTCAATAACACGTTGTGCTAAACCACGATGACGTGCCGGATAAATATTTGCTAAGCCAGATCCTAGCACCGCAATCGTCTTACCACCCGCTTGCAACGCACCATCATGCGCATGACCATCAATGCCTAAAGCGAGACCACTGGTGACAATAAAATCGTGCTGAACAAACTCTGCAGCGAACTGACGTGCATGCTGTAATCCATCAATACTCGCATTTCGGCTGCCAACCATCGCGATTTGTGGCAGAGAAAGACAAGCAGGGTTTCCTTGAACAAAAAGTAGAGGTGGCGGCGCAACGATTTGTTTGAGTTGAGGTGGATAACGCGGGTCAGTCAGTGTCAGGATATGATGATTTGTAGAAGCCTCAAGCCAACTTAAACAAGCATCGACTTCTTTATCTGTTGAAGCCCAAGCTTGAATTTGCTTAGTTGTTAACCCAAGTTGTTGTAGCTGTTCAGGAGAGAAGTTTACGATGTTACGTGGCGTGTCTCTTGCCAGTAGCTTATTCATTTTGACGCCGCCAATGCCTGGTAAACAACTCAGTTTTAACCAGGCATCGAGATCATCGTTATTTCGTCGATTCATCGATGGTTAATTCGTCCGCCAACGGTGACACCACCGAAATATCTTGGTTAATGGGTTTCGTACTGTTAGTGATCAGTGCCAAGCTAAAGTACTCATAAGGACGAATGACCAGCAACTCACCAACTTTGCTTTGAGGCAAAGTAATTTTCTTATCAAGCACGCCAAACTCTTTCTTGAACTCATCGCCGTCTTTGTAAACTGGGTGCGCGTCTTCTTTTAAATCAAACACACTGCCTTGCTTCAGATTGTCTGACGTGCCTTTATCAATCACCACGACTTGGTTAGTTGAACTAAAGCGAATACCTTCGATATTACCTAGCAACTTTGCAGAACTGCCTTGTGGCGACGGCAGCGGATAGAACGTAGTCGTGAAGTCAGTATTCTCAACCGATTGATTTGGCAACGCGATATCGTTACGTAGGATTTCTTGCATTTGCGATGTAAGCTTCAAACCTGAATAATCACTCGAAGCTTCAACGAGCTCGCCTTTGGCAATCAAACGCAGCGCGGTAATCTCTTCGGACACATCGTCACGCGAAAAGGTAGCTACTGGTCGGTAAATAGCCCAACCTGTCGCGGTCTGATTGCCATTGATATACAGCACATCTTCTGTAGTCAGATACTTACTGCCTTTGCTGCTACCCATCACTTTTGCAGCATTGTTCAACGAATCTTTATCTAGCAACCGATCCGATTTGAGGTAAGGCATCACCAAACCTTCCGCGACCGTTGGTACGGCTTTCTTTTCTGTGATGCGAGCTTTCGGGCTCAGCTTCTTAACCGGTTTTAGGCTCAACACGGGCTGACCGTTAATCCACACCAAAGACAGCTTGTCTCCGGGATAAATTAAATGAGGGTTATCGATTTCCGGGTTTACTTGCCATAAACGAGGCCACAACCACGGGCTATCCAAGTACATGGCCGAAATATCCCATAGCGTATCGCCCTTCACAACTACATATGTTTGTGGCGCATCATCTTTAACAGTCAGTGGGTTCGCATCCACATTTGCTACAGCGTTGAAAGTGAAAAGTAACGGCAACGTAACACTGGCAACGTTGCGGAAAATTCGATTCATGACCCTCGTCCTTGGTCTATTAAGCAGGAACCAGAATGGAAATTGGTGCAAGGATGCTGTCATTTAGGCTATAAAATGTCTAGAATTGAGCCAACAAGGTTTGTGCTGTTTCGGCACAGTTCAATATTTCGAGTGAATATGTCTGTATTACAAGTATTAACATTCCCGGATGATCGCCTGCGCACAGTCGCAAAGCCTGTTGAAGCGGTGACCCCTGAGATTCAAAAAATCGTCGATGACATGATTGAAACCATGTACGACGAAGAAGGTATTGGCCTTGCTGCAACGCAGGTTGATATCCACAAACGTATCGTAGTGATTGATATTTCAGAAACTCGCGATGAGCCGATGGTGCTAATCAACCCTGAGATTCTGGAAAAGCGTGGCGAAGATGGCATCGAAGAAGGCTGTCTGTCGGTACCAGGTGCGCGCGCACTTGTGCCTCGCGCTGCAGAAGTTACCGTTAAAGCACTGGATCGTGATGGCAAAGAGTTCACCTTTGAAGCCGACGACCTGCTAGCGATTTGTGTTCAACACGAGCTTGATCACCTACAAGGTAAGCTGTTCGTGGATTACCTATCACCACTGAAACGCAAACGCATTCAGGACAAGCTAGCAAAAATCAAACGCTTTAACGAGAAGCAGCAAAACGCTTAATCTCGAACCATACCAATTAGAAGGAAGTCTACCTTGAGTCAGTCTTTACGAATTGTCTTTGCAGGTACTCCGGATTTCGCCGCCCGTCACTTGGCGGCGTTGTTGTCTTCGGAGCATGAAGTAATCGCGGTTTACACAAACCCAGATCGTCCAGCGGGTCGTGGCAAGAAATTGGCTGCGCCACCGGTAAAACAACTGGCGCTGGAACACAACATCCCGGTTTACCAACCTGAAAGCTTTAAGTCCGACGAAGCGAAACAAGAACTTGCCGATCTGAACGCCGATCTCATGGTTGTCGTGGCGTACGGTATGCTCCTGCCACAAGCGGTTCTTGATACACCTAAACTGGGTTGTATCAACGTACATGGTTCTATCCTACCTCGTTGGCGTGGTGCGGCTCCAATCCAACGCTCTATTTGGGCGGGCGATGCAGAAACTGGCGTGACCATCATGCAGATGGACATCGGTCTCGACACTGGTGATATGCTGAAGATTGCAACTCTGCCAATCGAAGCGACAGATACCAGCGCTTCAATGTACGAAAAATTGGCTGAGCTTGGTCCAGAAGCCCTGATTGACTGCCTAGTAGACATTGCTGCGGGTAAAGCAGTGCCAGTGAAGCAAGACGATGAGCTAGCGAACTATGCGAAAAAGCTCAGCAAAGAAGAAGCACGCATCAACTGGAACGACGATGCGGCGCACATTGAGCGCTGCGTTCGTGCATTTAACCCATGGCCAATGAGCCACTTTGAGGCGGCAGAAAACAGCATCAAAGTATGGCAAAGCCGTGTGGCAGAGCAAACCAGTGACAAGCCAGCCGGCACCATCGTACAAGCAGATAAAACTGGTATTTATGTTGCGACAGGCAACGGCGTACTGGTGCTAGAGCAACTGCAAGTTCCTGGCAAAAAAGCCATGTCAGTTCAGGATATTCTGAATTCGCGTGCGGCTTGGTTTGAAGTTGGCACTCTGCTGGTTTAAGCCATACTAGGGGTTATTATCCCCGATTATACGAACTTTTAGAGGGCAGAGATGCCCTCCTTTACTTTAAGGTACTCATCATGAATGTTCGCGCTGCGGCTGCTAACGTCCTGTATCTTGTCGTCGACAAGGGCCACTCACTTTCAAGCGCTCTTCCAGCGGCTCAACAAACGGTACGACCTCGTGACCACGCTCTGTTACAAGAGATCTGTTACGGTGCGCTACGTTACCTCCCTCGCCTAGAAATGATCGCAAACCAGTTGATGGATAAGCCCCTCAAAGGCAAACAACGTGTATTCCATCACCTAATTCTGGTTGGTATTTACCAACTGAGCTTCATGCGCATTCCTGCGCACGCAGCAGTTGGTGAAACGGTTGAAGGCACTAAAGAGCTGAAAGGTCCTCGTCTGCGTGGTTTGATTAACGCTGTATTGCGTAACTACCAGCGCAACCAAGAAGAACTCGACCAAATGGCCGTCAGCAACAACGCTGGCAAGTACGGTCACCCAAGCTGGTTACTAAAACTGCTGCAAGAGGCCTACCCACAGCAATGGGAAAGCATTGTTGAAGCGAACAACCAAAAAGCACCAATGTGGCTGCGTGTGAACCATCAACACCACACTCGTGATGAATACCTTGCGCTGCTCAAAAATGAAAACATTGATAGCACGCCACACACAGAAGCAATGGACGCCATAAAATTGGCCGCACCATGTGATGTGATGAAGCTACCTGGTTTTGAAAAAGGTTGGGTTTCGGTCCAAGATGCGGCGGCGCAGCTCTCGATCAACTACCTAAAACCACAAGACGGCGAACTGATTTTAGATTGCTGTGCAGCGCCAGGTGGCAAGACGGCGCACATTCTAGAGCGCACGTCAGGCAGTGAAGTGGTCGCGATTGACTGCGACGACACACGCTTGAAACGTGTGCATGAAAACCTGAAGCGTCTCAACCTTCAGGCAAAAGTGGTTTGCGGTGATGCGCGTAATCCACAAGAATGGTGGCAAGGCGAGCAATTTGATCGCATTTTGCTGGATGCCCCATGTTCTGCGACTGGCGTGATTCGTCGTCACCCAGACATCAAATGGCTACGTCGTGCAGACGACATCGCCGCATTAGCAGAGCTGCAAAGTGAAATTTTTGATGCCATGTGGACGCAACTGAAGCCCGGCGGCACCATGGTTTACGCGACTTGTTCAATCACACCGCAAGAAAACGTGGAGCAAGTAAAAGCGTTTTTAGCACGTACCGCGGATGCGCAACTGCTGGATTCTGATCCCGACCAGCCTGGTCGTCAAATTCTACCAGGCGAAGAAGATATGGATGGTTTCTACTACGCAGTGCTAACTAAAACACACGCGTAACAGCATGCTAAATAGGGCGATTGAAGCGATTTCAATCGCCTTTTTCAGATACGAGAAAAGAGTATGAAGATCATTATTCTTGGTGCAGGTCAGGTTGGCGGCACACTGGCAGAAAACCTAGTGGGTGAAAACAACGACATCACCATCGTCGACAATAATGCCGACCGACTGCGTGAATTGCAGGACAAATACGACCTACGTGTGGTCAATGGCCATGCGAGCCATCCAGACGTGCTACACGAAGCTGGCGCGCAAGACGCCGATATGCTCGTCGCAGTAACCAACACTGATGAAACCAACATGGCCGCCTGTCAGGTCGCGTTCACTCTATTCAATACCCCAAACCGCGTTGCGCGTATTCGCTCTCCAGAATACTTGGCAGAAAAAGAAGCCCTGTTTAAATCTGGCGCCATTCCTGTTGATCACCTTATCGCACCAGAAGAACTCGTCACGAGCTACATCGAACGTCTGATCCAATACCCAGGCGCGCTGCAAGTGGTGAGCTTTGCTGAACAGAAAGTCAGCCTAGTGGCGGTGAAAGCCTACTATGGTGGCCCGCTGGTGGGTAATGCGTTGTCTGCTTTGCGTGAGCACATGCCGCACATTGATACCCGTGTGGCGGCGATTTTCCGTCAAGGCCGTCCGATTCGCCCACAAGGTACCACCATCATTGAAGCCGACGATGAAGTGTTCTTCGTTGCAGCAAGTAATCATATTCGCTCAGTGATGAGTGAGCTTCAGCGCCTAGAAAAACCGTACCGCCGCATCATGATTGTTGGCGGGGGTAACATCGGCGCAAGCTTGGCAAAACGCCTAGAGCAAACTTACAGCGTGAAGCTGATTGAGCGTAACTACCAGCGTGCAGAAAAGCTCTCTGAGCAACTAGAAAACACCATCGTGTTCTGCGGTGATGCGGCAGACCAAGAGCTTCTCTCGGAAGAGAACATCGACCAAGTCGACGTCTTCATCGCGCTGACCAACGAAGATGAAACCAACATCATGTCTGCAATGTTGGCAAAACGCATGGGCGCTAAAAAAGTGATGGTGCTGATCCAACGTGGCGCTTATGTAGACCTGGTACAAGGCGGCGTAATTGATGTAGCAATCTCACCTCAGCAAGCCACTATTTCAGCCTTGCTAACGCACGTTCGTCGCGCTGATATCGTAAACGTGTCCTCACTTCGCCGCGGCGCTGCGGAAGCGATTGAAGCCGTCGCTCACGGTGATGAAAGTACATCTAAAGTGGTTGGACGTGCGATTGGAGATATAAAGCTTCCACCTGGGACCACCATTGGTGCTATCGTTCGTGGCGAAGAAGTTCTTATTGCCCACGACCGTACGGTCATCGAACAGGATGACCATGTGGTGATGTTCCTGGTCAACAAAAAATACGTATCAGACGTCGAAGCGCTATTCCAGCCGAGTCCATTCTTCCTCTAGGATTTTCCTATGGTCAACTTACGTCCCGTACTGTTTGTTATCGGGCTAGTTTTATCCAAACTGGCCCTGTTTATGTACGTGCCGACTTTGGTCGCTTTCTTTACCGGTACGGGGGGATTCCTCGATTTCGCCCAAGCCGTTGTGATCACGCACCTTGCCGCCTTCATCTGCCTAACGATAGGTCGAACCGCCAAGTTCAAACTCAGCGTACGCGATATGTTCCTCATCACCAGTTTGGTTTGGACCATCGCGAGTGCGTTTGCCGCCTTGCCATTTGTGTTTATCAACCACATCAGCTTCACCGACGCCTACTTCGAAACGATGTCGGGTATCACCACGACGGGCTCAACGGTGCTCAGTGGCCTAGACAACATGGCGCCGAGCATATTGCTGTGGCGCTCTATTTTACAATGGCTTGGTGGCATTGGTTTTATCGTGATGGCGGTAGCAGTGTTACCTATGCTGAATGTCGGTGGTATGAAGCTATTCCAAACCGAATCATCAGATTGGTCGGATAAAAGTAGTCCAAGAGCGAAAACGGTCGCCAAAAACATCGTAGCGGTTTATTTGATGCTAACGGGCCTATGTATTTTGGGCTACTTGATCACCGGCATGAACCTGTTCGAAGCAATCAACCATGCCTTTACTACGCTATCGACGGGTGGATACTCTACATCTGATGGGTCAATGAACCACTTCTCTAATGGCGCACATTGGGTGGCCACTACCTTTATGTTCTTAGGTGGTTTGCCGTTTTTGCTCTTTATCGCCGCATTACGTAAACGCCGTATTGATGTGTTGGTTAACGACGCTCAAGTTAGAGGATTTGCGTACCTGTTCGTATTCTCAAGCTTAGTGATTTCAGCTTGGCTAGTGATTCGAGATGGGTACACCATTTTGGATGCCCTGCGAGTGTCGATGTTTAATATTGTCTCTGTCGTCACCACAACTGGCTTTGGCTTAGAAGACTTCACCGCATGGGGCGCATTACCCACAACTCTTTTCGCATTCTTAATGATGGCGGGAGCATGCTCAGGATCAACGTCTGGCGGGATCAAAATCTTCCGCTTCCAAATTGCGATGACGCTGCTAAACAAACAAATGATGAAGTTGATTCACCCTTCAGGGGTGTTTGTACAGCGTTATAACCAGCGACCGGTGAATGATGATATTGTTCGCTCAGTGGTGGCATTTGGCTTGATGTTTTTTATCACCATTATCTTTATCGCGGGTTGTTTAAGTGCACTTGGCCTCGACCCTGTGACCAGTATTTCTGGCTCAATCACCGCCGTTGCCAATGTTGGCCCTGGTATGGGCAGTGTGATTGGCCCGACAGGCAACTTCGCGCCTCTGCCCGATACTGCCAAATGGCTCTTAAGCTTTGGGATGTTAATGGGCCGCTTGGAAATTCTGACTATTCTTGTACTGTTCTTTCCTGCGTTTTGGCGCCGCTAAGCAGACTCTAATTAAAAGGTATAACAATGAAAACATGGATTACTCTGGCGACCCTACTTGCCGCCTCATCCACATACGCCGCCGAGGTCATCACTTTAGCCGATGGTCGAGAAGTGAAGTTGAACGATGACTTTACCTGGGAATACGTCATGAAAAAAACGGCGCAGCAAGCGACGGAGACACAAACAACAGCAAGCGTAGTTGAAACAATCGCAGCTCCTGCGATTGCGACAATCCCAGTGATAACGAAAACCGTTGGCACGACCGTGGTGGTAAACGCCAAAAAGCCAACCATGCAGCTATCAGATTCAGGTGTGGATGTATTGATTGGTTCAGCAAGCTATCAAAGCGGTGAGCTTGTTTTACCTACATCAATCACTAACCAAAGCTCTCAATCTGTCATTCAAGTGGAAGTTGAGGTGCAAGTGTTTGATATGTCTGGTCAGCAACTGGCAAAAGAAAACGTGACGGTTTGGCAATCCATCAAGCGCATGGCGGATACCTACCTGCGACCTCAGCAAGCGGAGCAAGGTAAGAGCATAAAACTGGCTGTACCGCAATCACAGCAATACCAGTTTTCTGCCAAAGTGCTAGAGGTAAAAACTCGCTAATACGTGTTTAATATTCTTTGTTGAGCCTATCGGCTAGATAGGCTCAACAAAGTAATAAATAGCAAAGAAATGGCACACGCAGCCAGCCAAAACAAAGCCGTGCCAAATCGCATGGTTAAAGGGAATGCGCTTCGCAACGTAGAAAATCACGCCCAGTGAATACACAATTCCACCAGCGGCAAGCAGTGTAAGTCCGCCGACATCCAAGTTGATCGCCAACTGATAAATCACAATCAACGATAACCATCCCATCACCAAATACGTCATCAAAGAAAGCTTTTTAAATCGATAGACGAACGCAACTTTCATGATGATGCCGATCAACGCAATGCTCCAAATAACGATCATCAACCCAAATGCTAGAGGTGTTCTTAAGCTGACTAACAAGAAAGGGGTATAGCTGCCTGCTATCAAAAGATAAATAGCACAGTGGTCGAAGGTTTTTAGCCAACGTTTCGCTTTGGGATGAGGGATCGCATGATAGAGCGTCGAGGCCAAAAATAGCACGATAATACTCGCACCATAAATCGCCATACTGGTAAGCGTTAAAGTGTCAGCTTGATGGTCTATGGCTTTAACTAACAGCAGTATCAAGCCAACAATACCAAAAATCATCCCTATACCGTGGGTGATGGTATTGGCCAGTTCTTCACGTTGACTGTATTGAGGTTTCTGCAGCTCGGACATCAATGCGCCTATACTAGAGTTTGAAATTTGCTCTAGTATGGCACATTAGGCTTACACGTGTAAGCTTAAATTAAGACTCATGAACGGCAGTAGTTTGATCGAGATAATTGAGTACCAGTTCGCCAACTTGATCTGGCTTAGTCGTGGCAGGAATGGTCAGCTCTCGCTTGAGTTTGCCACTACTCAGTAAGCTCGCGAGCATGCCACCTTGCCCCTTGCGTGTGCGGTCAACTTCAAACCACAACTTGAGCTCTTGCTCACTGCGGTGGGCAACAAATTCTAATTCGCGCCACACGCCGTGGTAAGGTCCGTCGGTTGGCACCAGTTCAAACTCTTGCACAAATGGTAGATCGAATCCTTTCACTTCCTCGCATTCCACCTGGCGAATTCGTAAACCTTGCGCTTCAAATGCAGATAGTACCGCATCCATCAGTGGATCAGGTCGAACGGTGAGGATGTATTTATCAGTCGGATCCAAAGCAGCGGCAACGTCTAAGCCGGTTTCTAACCATACTTTGGCATCACCAATGGTGATAGGCGTGTTCCAAGGCACATCGAGCTTAACATCGAAGGTACGCTCTTCGCCGGAATGGATGGTAAATGCGTAAGGGAGACTCCACTTAGCAAGCACATGAGTTTGAGGTACTCGGCGCATGCTGTGTCCTTCTCGCGCACCACGGTCATCAGGGGCTTCTGCGATGTAGCGGCAACAGAGTTTTAAATCAATGTTGTCGATCGCTTGTTCAGTCGCACCACCATATACATGGATAGACACATCCACACTTTGACCTGGGTATAGCACGTCTTGGTTTAAGATTGAGTCGACCTTCGCGCTCCCAATCCCAAAACTGGCAAGTGTCTTCTTCAAAAATGACATAGGCACCTCCTTCATCGAGATCTCATACTACTACTGCTGATCGTGGGATCAAACAAAAATTGCCTCGAACATCGCGACAAAATGACAAAATCTAAACAATTCAATTGCTCAACTATCGACCAATTATTACAAGGATGCTAATCTTACACTTGATATGCATGCATATCGGTATTCCTGACTCATTAACTGGATTGGCGAGAGCCAGAAGAGTGATTCTTCAATCTTGTTGGAGCCTAGCTCATAATGATTCAGGCCATTACATCGGCAATGGATATGCCTGACAGTTAGGTAAATTAATGCGCCCAACAACAGTCAGGTTCGCACACACTAATACTAGTGCAATGCGCCGCCGCAGTGGCTTTACTACTGCACCAAAGGCAAAGCAAGTTGCGCCAGCAATGACATTGGTTGAGAAGACAGCAATGATGTCGAGTGTTCCGGCCAAAGTTATCAAAGCAGCTTAATCAAAAGCGCGGCGCCAGCTGCGCTTTTTTCTTTGCGCGCTATTCATAAAACTTCAAAGACATAAAACAAACTACAGAGAAAGAGATAGTTTTTCCTATTTGGTCTTAGCAAAGCAATTTGGTACCTTTACTGCTAATTACACCTATAAATTCTGTGGAGAAAGAAATGAAGTGTCATCGCATTGAAGAGCTGCTTGAGCTACTAGAGCCTGAATGGCATAAAGAGCAAGAGCTGAACCTATTGCAGTTCATCGTTAAGCTGGCAAAAGAAGCAGGCTATGAAGGAAAGCTAGAAGATCTGACCGACGATGTACTGATCTACCACCTTAAAATGCGTAATAGCAGCAAAGATGAAATGATCCCTGGACTCAAAAAAGACCAAGAGGACGATTTTAAAACGGCGATCCTACGCGCTCGTGGCATCATCAAATAACCAGCTCAACAGCCAGTATTCTTTAAGCGACTCTCTCTGTGAGTCGCTTTTTTATAACCAAAGTTTTTAGTCCCACAATTGGTTATAACTGTTCAGCCAATTATCAGGTTAACTGTACTGATTTTTGTTGTTAAACATTGACTGCGTTAAAGAAACGGAATTGTTATTGATTGTATAATCGCCGTTCATCAGTATTTACTAAAATAATTATGTTCGGTCATCTTTATGACGGAACGAGCAGCAATGTCATCGAGCGACATCAATAGAAATGACGCCGTACATTATAAAAGCCTAAGAAGGATGAGTGCATGAGTCAGGACAAGATCGATATCAAAGATGTGACTCCTAAAACCTATAATCCCAAAACCCACAAAGGAAACGGGGATCGGTTTAACCCAAGTAATCGCATCTATGTACGCGAAAGTAAAGGAACTTACCAGAAACTACGTCGTTACGGTGGTTGGTTCTTACTACTTCTCTTCGCTTTGATACCGTGGATTCCTTACGGTGAACGTCAAGCGATCTTGCTCGATATTGGCAACCAGCAGTTCAACTTTTTCGGTACCACCCTGTACCCACAAGATCTTACCCTACTCGCCTTGCTGTTTGTGATCGCGGCGTTTGGGTTGTTCTTTATTACCACCTTCTTAGGTCGGGTTTGGTGTGGCTATCTCTGCCCACAAACCGTCTGGACCTTCATGTATATCTGGTTTGAAGAGAAGCTCGAAGGTAGTGCCAATAAACGCCGTAAACAAGACTCCAATAAGCTGACGGCGAATTTAGCGATGCGTAAAACCGTCAAACATATAGCTTGGTTTGCCATTGCACTCGCCACTGGTTTTACTTTTGTTGGCTACTTCGTACCAATGAAGCAATTGGTTATCGACTTTTTCACCTTTAACGCCAACTTCTGGCCCGTCTTTTGGGTAATGTTCTTTGCCATTTGTACTTATGGTAATGCTGGTTGGATGCGTTCCATCATGTGTATTCACATGTGTCCTTACGCGCGCTTCCAGTCTGCCATGTTTGATAAAGACACCTTCATCGTTGGCTACGATGCAAAACGTGGGGAAAAACGTGGCCCACGTCCGCGCAAAGCCGATCCAAAGCAACTTGGTTTGGGTGATTGTATTGATTGTGACTTGTGTGTGCAGGTGTGCCCAACAGGTATCGATATTCGTGACGGCTTGCAGTATGAATGTATCAACTGTGGCGCCTGTATTGATGCGTGTGACAACACCATGGATCGCATGGGCTACGAGAAGGGCCTAATTAGTTACACCACCGAGCACCGCTTATCGGGTAAGAGTACCAAAGTCATGCGTCCGAAGCTGCTGGGCTATGGAGCTGTGCTACTGGTCATGGTCGGTCTTTTCTTTGCCCAAATTGCAGCGGTAGACCCAGCCGGTATGAGTGTTATTCGCGACCGTAACCAACTGTTCCGCGTTAATAGCTCGGGCGAAGTAGAAAACACCTACACCCTCAAGGTGATCAACAAAACTCAGCAAGTGCAAGAGTACTCGTTGGATGTTGAAGGGCTATCCGATGTAAGCTGGTATGGTAAGCAGACAATTCAGGTCCAGCCAGGTGAGGTATTGAACCTGCCAATGAGTCTTGGTGCCGATCCTGACAAGCTAAACTCTGCGATTACGACAATTCAGTTTATACTCACCGATAAGAGCAACGAATTCACCATTGAAGTGGAAAGCCGATTTATCAAGAAGCTATAACTTCGATGACTAATGGAAAAAGGCTCAGTAATGAGCCTTTTTGTTTATATGTCCCAAAGTATGTTTAACTTTGACGCCCTTACCCCAGACTTTATGTGGTACGCGTTAGAAAGCATCGGCGTTCGCGCAGAATCAGGCTTTCTTCCCCTCAATAGCTACGAAAACCGTGTTTATCAATTTACTGACGAAGAGCGTCGTCGTTATGTCGTCAAGTTTTACCGTCCTGAACGTTGGAGCAATGAACAGATCCAAGAGGAGCACAACTTTACTTTAGAGCTGATTGGCAATGAGATCCCCATCGCACCACCTGTGCGCATCAACGGTGAAACCCTGCATCACTATCAAGGCTATGCTTTTGCGCTGTTTGATAGCGTGGGTGGTCGCCAATACGAGGTTGACAATTTAGATCAGCTCGAAGGTGTAGGGCGTTTCCTTGGCCGAATCCATAAAGTCGGCAGCCGCCAAGCCTTCCAACATCGCCCTACGATCGGCTTACAAGAATACCTGTATCAACCAAGAGAGATTCTGCAAAACGCCAATATGATTCCAATGCACTTGGAGAACAGCTTCTTCAATGACTTGGATATGCTGATCAAATCAATTGAAAGCCACTGGCAAGAAGGCTTCAATATCATTCGTTTGCATGGCGATTGCCACCCAGGCAATATTTTGTGGCGAGATGGCCCTATGTTTGTTGATTTGGATGACGCTCGTAACGGCCCTGCAGTACAAGACTTATGGATGCTATTGAACGGTGAACGCCAAGACAAACTGATGCAGTTGGATATTGTTTTAGAGGCTTACCAAGAGTTTTGCGACTTTAATCCTGCAGAATTGAAACTAATCGAGCCACTTCGCGGTCTACGAATGGTGCACTATATGGCATGGCTAGCAAAACGTTGGCATGACCCTGCATTTCCTCTCGCTTTTCCATGGTTTAATGAGCCAAAATACTGGGAAGGTCAGGTCCTTGCATTTAAAGAGCAGATCGCCGCTTTAGAAGAAGCACCGCTGTCTTTAATGCCTCAATGGTAAGTCAGGCCAAAAATTCAAAAATGGAGATATTTCGATGAAAAAACTGTTCGCACTGTTTTCTATGCTGATGTTAAGCCTGTCGGCACATGCAGCGCAATTCAAAGAAGGTGAACATTACAAATTATTGGATCTTGAGGCATCAAAAAAACCTCTTGTGACGGAGTTTTTCTCTTTCTACTGCCCGCACTGTAATAGCTTTGAACCGGTTATCCAGCAACTGAAAAAGCAGTTGCCAGAAGGTACTAAGCTATTAAAAAACCACGTTTCTTTCATGGGTGGCAACATGGGCCCATCAATGAGCAAAGCCTACGCAACGATGGTTGCACTAAAAGTGGAAGACAAAATGGTGCCAGTGATGTTTAACCGCATCCACAATCTAAAGAAAGCACCACGTAATGATGAAGAACTTCGTCAAATCTTCCTTGATGAAGGTGTAGATGCGAAAAAATTCGATTCTGCATTCAAAGGCTTCGCGGTTGATTCAATGGTTCGCCGTATGGACAAGCAATTTGAAAACAGCGGTCTAACCGGCGTTCCTGCGGTTATCGTTAACAACAAATACCTAGTTCAAGCACAAAGCATCAAAACGATGGATGAGTACTTCTCTCTGGTGAACTACTTGCTGACACTAAAATAAGCACATCGATATCAATCAAAAGGGGAGCACGTCGCTCCCCTTTTGTTTACTTGTAAATCTCTTGTAGTAACCGATCTTTTTCTTGCCACACATCACTCAGCCATTGCTGAAATTGCCGCTTATAGGGCTTATCGTTGAAGTAATCACCGAGCACTCGTTCATCAACGGGTAACACATTCACACGCACAACCACCTTGCCCATTCGACCCATCAATAAATCCTTGAACGGTTTATGCGTATTTTTTGGGTACGCCAACGTCACGTCGATAATGCTCTCGAACTGTTCCCCCATCGCCGCTAACGTGTACGCAATCCCGCCCGATTTTGGTTGCAGCAAATATTGATAGTTTGCTTTACTCTTACGCTGCTTTTCTTCGGTAAATCGGGTTCCTTCGACATAGTTAACCACTGTGGTTGGAGTGTGTTTGAATTTAGCGCACGAGCGACGTGTCGTCTCTAAATCTTGACCTCGCTTATGAGGGTTGCGGATCAGATACTCTCGCGAATAGCGACGCATAAATGGCATGTCGAGCGCCCAACACGCCATCCCGATGAAAGGCACATACAGCAGTTGTTGCTTGAGAAAAAACTTCGGCATGGGAATACGGTCTTTAAACACGCAGCAAAGCACAACAATATCTGTCCAACTGAGATGGTTACTGATCAGCAGATACCACCCGTCTTTTTTAAGCGCTTCACCGCCCTGAACATCCCACTCAACACGGTTAGATACCGCCAGAATGCACGCATTAACGGTAGCCCATAACCACATCACCTTATTGGCACAAGCGGTCGCTATCGCTTTTAGCTTTACGCCAGGAAGCAATATTTTAAATACAGCGATAACACAAATTGCGAGTGAACAAACCGCAGAATTGAGAATCACAAAAGAAGCGTTAAAAAAAAATAACAAATATGCCAACATGATAGTCAAACAACAGTAATAATGTGTGAAGAATAAAACAGCGTGTAATTATACTGCGCCTTTGCCACATTGGAACATGCGTGGGAATGGTCAGATTTGTTACCGCAACCAATATGTGCACCACTCATTCGACAACAAGGAGATAACGAATGAAACCAAGGCTACTTCTCTTGCCTTTGGCCTTTGTCGTCAGTTCTGCTCAGGCTCAACTCGCTGAAACCGCAGGTTTTGGCGGTGAAATTTCGCTGAATGCCGGATTCATATCATCAGAATCCAATTTCAATACAGAAAATAGTAACACCATCGATTCTCTCGATAAGCGTGCCGATAGTGACAGTTCCGTTATCGCTGCACCGCTAGGGAGTGTGACATACACCTTTGGTAGCCGACTCAACCACCAAGTTTACGCCGGTACCACACGCTCAGATGTCGCGGTAGGTACACTCGCTTTTCAGTTGGGCTATCAACACGAGCTACAATCTGGCACCGTGCTCGATGTTTCCTATCTGCCGACGGTACTCAAAGGCGAAACTTGGCGCAACCCTTATCAAGTAGGAACCGCACGTAAAGAGACGGATGTTGACGGCAATGCATATCGCTTTCAGATCAAAGGGTTAATTGATAAGAACTTCAACCTTGATCTTGCTTATGCTGATAAAGACATCGAGCAGGAGGAAGTGACAGACCGCTCACTTGCTCGCGATGCTAACCTTTACTATGTCAAAGGCGACTATCGCATTCCACTCAACCAAACGTCTATGTTGCAACCCGCTTTCACCTACATCAATCAAGATGCCGACGGTAAGGCGGAATCATTTGATTCGTACGGGTTTGACATCAGCTGGTTTAAATTTATCAATCGCCATCGATTGGCTCTCACCGCGGGTTACGCATGGAAAGACTATCAAGCCGCTAGCCAAACTTTTGCTAAAACACGAAATGACGACACCATCAGCCTATTTGCGGCCTACGAATATCAAAACGTATTTGACTGGCAAGACTGGTCGTTCATTTCTTTAGCCGGCTATAGCCAAACTGACTCGAATATCACGTTTTATGAGGAGAAAGAGTACCTATTGTCGCTTGGTCTCAACTACACCTTCTAACGTCCTTCATCGCAACAAGGCGCTCACAACACTTGTTGCGATGACATTTTGCATGTCTCTATACCGCTTGCGCCGTAAGCTGTTTCAGTAAACGGTCCATCGCTCGATACCCAAGCGCCTCGGCCAAGTGCGTTCGTTCAATTTGCTCCGCCCCATCCAGATCGGCGATTGTTCGCGCCACTTTGATAATACGATGATATGCACGAATCGAGAGCCCTAAACGGTGCAAAGCGGTTTCAAGAAACTCAGCATCACTCTTGTGCAAGGGACAAAACGCCTCAATTTCTCGACTACCTAGCAGTGCATTGACCTTACCACTGCGGTTTAGCATATTGTTACGCGCATGGCTCACACGCGCTTTTACGATAGCAGTCGGCTCACCGCGATCACCACCTTCTGCTAATGTCCCTTTGGGCAAAGCTGGGATTTCTAAAGACATATCAAAGCGATCTAACAATGGTCCAGATAATCGACCAAGGTAGCGCAAAATAGCTTGTGGATTGGTGCGCGCTTGATTGCCTTCGTAATATCCTGTCGGGCTTGGGTTCAATGCTCCAACTAATTGGAAACGAGCCGGAAAGCGTGTTTTACCTTGCGCTCGAGAGATAATGATCTCGCCAGATTCGAGCGGTTCGCGTAACGAGTCCAGAACTTTACGATCAAATTCGGGCATTTCATCGAGAAACAATAACCCGTTGTGGGCTAAAGAGATCTCCCCTGGTCTGGGTACCGAACCACCGCCGACTAATGCCGCCATTGAACTTGAATGATGCGGAGAACGAAACGGACGCGACTTCCAGTTATGCTCATTAATTTCACTCTGAGTCAACGATGCCACCGAAGCGGTTTCCATTGCTTCTTCGTCACTCATTTCCGGTAATAAGTCACACAAACGCGAAGCCAACATCGTTTTTCCAGTACCTGGCGGGCCAAGGAAAAGTAAGTTGTGGTTTCCAGCGGCAGCAATCTCCAGTGCTCGCTTACCTTGTTGTTGGCCAATAATATCTTGTAAGTCTCGACCATGTTTTTCGATCGTTTTTCGCTTAGGCGTTTGAAAAAGATTCAGTCGATGTTGACCACAAAGCTCGGCACATACTTCCAGTAATGATTGGGCCGATTTATGTTGTTCCTTCCCCACCAGCGCCGCCTGATCGCCATTCACATGTGGGACGACCAAATGACGTTGAATCTTACTGGCTTCCAGCGCAGCAGGCAGCACACCTTTTACAGGTCTCAGACCACCAGATAACGCTAACTCACCAACAAATTCGTAGTTTTTGAGCTTATCTGTCGCGATTTGCTCCGAAGCGGCCAAAATTCCCAATGCAATAGGAAGATCAAAACGCCCTCCCTCCTTGGGTAGATCTGCCGGAGCCAAGTTCACGGTGATCCGCTTAGCAGGAAATTGAAAGTTAGAATTAATGATCGCACTGCGTACGCGATCTTTGGACTCTTTTACCGTTGTCTCTGGCAAGCCTACTAAGGTAAACCCTGGCATGCCGTTGCTGATATGAACTTCTACACTAACCGATGGCGCTTGCACCCCGACGCTTGCTCGACTATGAATGATTGCCAGCCCCATACGTTCCTCAATTTTTTTGAACACTCTGTAAACAAATGTTTTATCTAGTTGGTTATGTTATATACCGCGTCCCAATTGAGAGTTAATGTGAAAAAAGAATGACTTTTTGCTTGTCATGCAGCGGAATTGTGTGATACCACTAATGACGCAAACAATTTCGTAGAACATTACACAACATTTTTTAACGAAAAAAGAACGACAGACAGATGAACCTTTTCGCTCATATCAACGCACTGCTAGCCCTGATTATCGTGGTCATTATTGGCACCGCGCGGGGTATTGTGGGCGAAAGGTAACCACAAATTACAAAAAACCCCCGCACTGAAAAGTCCGGGGGTTTTTTTACAACTACAAGTTGTCATCTGTCTAACCCTCGGACAGTTTAACGGGAAGAATGGGAGTGCACATGAAGTGCAATAAATATGGCAATCGCTACGAGCCACAACGTAGCAAAGGAGGTTTACGATGACTGGTGCACAACTTGTCGTAGCCGCTTTAAGACAGCAAGGCATCGAAACCGTTTTTGGCTACCCCGGCGGGGCCATCATGCCAATCTATGATGCTTTGTATGACGGTGGGGTGGAACACATCCTATGCCGTCACGAGCAAGGGGCCGCTATGGCAGCTATCGGGATGGCTCGTTCCACTCAAGACGTTGCTGTGTGCATGGCAACTTCTGGCCCAGGAGCCACTAACCTTGTTACCGGCCTTGCCGACGCTTTCCTTGACTCCGTACCTCTAGTTGCCATCACAGGCCAGGTTGCTAGCTCTCATATCGGTACCGATGCATTCCAAGAAATGGATGTGATCGGAATGTCCCTAGCCTGTACTAAGCACAGCTATCTCGTGACCGAAATTGAAGATCTAGCTCCGACACTTGCCGAAGCCTTTGAGGTCGCAAAAACCGGTCGTCCGGGTCCTGTCATTGTCGATATCGCCAAAGACGTTCAACTCGCTCAAGCACCTACAGACCTTCTTCCTCCATACATAGCACCAGCAATCGAAGATGTCAGCGCTGAAGATATCAAACGTGCGCAAGATGTGCTGGCAGCATCTACTCGCCCAGTGTTGTATGTTGGTGGTGGCGTGCAACTTGCGAAAGCAACCGATGCAGTACGCGAATTTCTTCGCTTAAACCCAATGCCTGCAGTTAGCACATTAAAAGGCCTCGGTACCATTGAACGCCATGATCCTCACTATCTTGGTATGTTGGGTATGCATGGCACCAAAGCCGCCAACCTAGTGGTTCAAGAAGCCGATCTATTGATCGTGGTTGGCGCGCGTTTTGATGACCGTGTGACGGGTAAGCTCGATACGTTTGCACCAAATGCGAAAGTGATTCACATCGACATTGATGCTGCGGAGATTCATAAACTGCGCCACGCCAACGCACCATTACGTGGCGACATCAACACCATTCTCCCTCAGCTAGAACTGACTCAAGATATCTCACCGTGGGTTCATCACAGTGAAAGTCTGCGCAGCGGCTTTAAGTGGCGTTACGACCACCCGGGCGAGTTAATCTACGCACCGCTATTGCTTAAACAGCTGTCTGACATGATGCCAGATAGCTCAATTGTCTCGACCGACGTCGGTCAGCACCAGATGTGGGCAGCGCAACATATCCAGCCACGCGAACCACAAAATTTCATCACTTCTGCTGGCCTTGGCACCATGGGCTTTGGCTTGCCAGCGGCGATGGGTGCTGCAGTCGCACGTCCTGATGATCAGTCTATCCTTATTACAGGTGACGGTTCATTTATGATGAACGTTCAGGAATTGGGCACGCTGAAGCGTCGTCAGATTCCAGTGAAGATTGTCCTTCTTAATAACCAACGTCTTGGCATGGTTCGCCAATGGCAGTCATTGTTCTTTGACGGTCGCCACAGTGAAACCATTCTTGATGACAACCCAGATTTCGTGATGTTAGCAGAAGCGTTCGATATCCCGGGCAAAACCATCACCAAGAAAGAAGAAGTCGAACCTGCTCTCAAAGAGATGCTAGCGAGTGAAACTTCTTACATGCTTCACGTTTTGATTGATGAAGAAGAAAACGTGTGGCCATTGGTGCCACCTGGCGCATCAAACAGTGATATGTTGGAAAATACATAGGAGACAATCGCATGGACAGATATTTACTCGACATCAAAGCCGATGACAAACCGGTACTGTTGGAGCGCGTTCTACGTGTGATTCGTCACCGAGGCTTCGTGATCAAACAAGTCGCTGCTACGCAAAACCACGAAAGCAAAGTAGCCAGCGTCGAGATCATCGTCGACAGCGATCGACCAATCTCGTTTTTGATCAATCAAATAGAGAAGTTGTGGGACGTTCGTAAGGTTGAGGTGCTAAAAATCCGCAACGATGAACTGCCAAATCACAACTTACAACAACACGTAAGTGCATAAGGAAGGCAACAAATGGCAACGAAAACTGCAGATTTCATTTGGTTTAATGGTGAGATGGTTCCATGGGCAGAGGCGAACGTTCACGTTCTGACTCACGCAATGCACTATGGTACATCCGTGTTTGAAGGCGTGCGCTGTTACAACACACCAAAAGGCCCAATTGTCTTCCGTCACCGTGAGCATGCACAACGTCTAAAAGATTCTGCCAAGATTTACCGCTTTCCGATCCCTTTCTCTGTAGAAGAAATCATGGAAGCGACCCGCGAAACACTGCGCCAAAACAAACTCGACAGCGCTTACATTCGTCCATTGGGTTTTGTCGGTAATGTTGGCTTAGGCGTATGTCCACCAGTTGGCACTGAGATGGATCTAATCATTGCAGCATTTCCTTGGGGCTCTTACTTAGGCGAAGAAGCGCTAGAAAAAGGTGTCGATGCGATGATTTCAAGCTGGAACCGCGCTGCGCCAAACACCATCCCAACTGCAGCTAAAGCAGGCGGTAACTACCTATCTTCACTACTGGTTGGTGGTGAAGCGCGTCGTCACGGTTACGACGAAGGTATTGCGCTAAGCGTAGATGGTTACCTATCGGAAGGGGCTGGTGAAAACATCTTCGTTATCAAAGATGGCGTAATCACCACACCACCAGCAACTAGCGCGATTCTACCGGGCATCACTCGCGACTCGATCATGACAATTGCACGCGATAAAGGCTACGAAGTCCGTGAAGCGAACATTGCTCGTGAAGCCCTTTACCTTGCCGATGAAGTCTTCATGACAGGTACTGCGGCTGAGATTGTACCAGTGGCAACCATCGACAAGATTGAAGTGGGCACTGGTAAGCGCGGCCCTATCACTAAAGAACTACAAGCAGCCTACTTTGGCCTATTTGACGGCACCACGGAAGATAAGTGGGGCTGGTTAGACTATGTGTACCCAGAACAGAAGTAAGAAGGATTAGGAAATGCCAAAATATAGATCAGCTACCACCACACATGGTCGTAACATGGCGGGTGCACGAGCACTGTGGCGTGCAACGGGTGTGAAAGAAGAAGACTTCGGTAAACCAATCATCGCCGTTGTAAACTCGTTTACTCAATTTGTTCCGGGTCACGTACACCTGAAAGACATGGGTCAGCTTGTAGCACGCGAAATCGAAAAAGCTGGCGGTATTGCGAAAGAATTCAACACCATCGCGGTTGATGATGGTATCGCAATGGGTCACGGCGGCATGCTGTACTCACTGCCTTCACGCGAACTGATCGCAGACTCTGTGGAGTACATGGTCAACGCGCACTGTGCCGATGCCATGGTATGTATCTCTAACTGTGACAAAATCACTCCGGGAATGTTGATGGCATCTATGCGTCTCAACATCCCGGTTATCTTTGTTTCTGGTGGTCCAATGGAAGCGGGTAAAACCAAGCTTTCTGATCAGATCATCAAACTAGACCTTGTAGATGCGATGATCCAAGGCGCGGATCCAAAAGTGTCTGATGAGCAAAGCGAGCAGATCGAACGCAGCGCATGTCCAACGTGTGGATCGTGTTCAGGCATGTTCACTGCAAACTCAATGAACTGTCTAACGGAAGCACTGGGTCTTTCTCAACCAGGTAACGGTTCTATGCTGGCAACGCACGCTGACCGTGAACAACTGTTCCTTAATGCAGGTCGTCGTATCGTTGAACTGACTCGTCGTTACTACGAGCAAGATGACGAATCAGCACTGCCACGCAACATCGCTACGTTTGATGCGTTCGAAAATGCGATGGCACTGGATATTGCAATGGGTGGCTCAACCAACACCATTTTGCACCTGTTGGCTGCAGCGCAAGAAGGTGAAGTGGATTTCGATATGGAAGATATCGATCGCCTATCACGCCAAGTACCACACCTATGTAAAGTGGCACCATCTACCCAGAAATATCACATGGAAGACGTACACCGCGCTGGTGGCGTCATGGCAATTCTTGGTGAGTTAGATCGTGCAGGTCTTCTACACAATGATGCGCGCACCGTGCTTGGCCTTTCGATGAAAGAGCAGCTGGCGAAATACGACATCATCCAAACTGAAGACGAAGAAGTACTTAAGTTCTACCGCGCAGGTCCTGCGGGAATTCGTACTACTCAAGCGTTCTCACAAGATTGCCGCTGGGATCGCCTTGATGACGACCGTGCGGAAGGCTGTATTCGTACTATCGATCATGCCTTTAGCCAAGAAGGTGGCCTAGCCGTTCTATCAGGCAACATCGCATTAGATGGTTGTATCGTTAAGACTGCTGGTGTGGATGAGAGCATTCATAAATTCACTGGCCCAGCCGTAGTTTTCGAAAGCCAAGAAGACGCCGTAGAAGGCATCTTAGGCGGCAAAGTAAAAGCTGGCGACGTGGTTGTTATCCGTTACGAAGGCCCTAAAGGTGGTCCGGGCATGCAAGAAATGCTCTACCCAACCACTTACCTAAAATCGATGGGCCTTGGTAAAGAGTGTGCACTTCTGACTGACGGCCGTTTCTCTGGTGGTACATCAGGTCTATCTATCGGCCACGCTTCTCCTGAAGCGGCAAACGGCGGTGCAATTGGCTTGGTGAAGCAAGGCGATATTATTGCGATTGATATTCCAAACCGTTCAATTTCACTTCAAGTATCTGAACAAGAACTTGCTGAGCGCCGTGCGAAACAAGACGAACTAGGCTGGAAACCAGTTGACCGCCAACGTGAAGTTTCCTTTGCACTCAAAGCGTACGCGAGTATGGCAACCAGTGCTGACAAGGGTGCAGTACGAGACAAGTCGAAGCTAGAGGGCTAGCAATGATGGAAGCTCAACCCGAAAAACAAGTGAACCAAACTGGCGCAGATTATCTGCGCCAAATCCTTCGCGCACCTGTTTATGAAGTAGCAACAGTGACGCCACTGCAAGAAATGCCTCGTTTATCTGCACGTATCGGGAATAACGTGCAGATCAAGCGTGAAGATCGCCAACCCGTACACTCGTTCAAATTGCGCGGTGCATACAACATGGTGGCGAGTTTATCTGAAGCACAAAAAGCCGCTGGTGTCATTGCAGCATCGGCAGGTAACCACGCTCAAGGCATGGCGCTCTCTGGTACTAAGCTAGGCATCAAGACCACCATCGTAATGCCCAAAACCACACCAGACATCAAAGTCGATGCGGTACGTGGCTTCGGTGGCAATGTAGTGCTGCACGGCAGCAACTTTGATGAGGCAAAAGCGGAAGCGGAACGCCTTTCTGATCTGCATGGGTACACATTTGTCCCTCCTTTCGATCACCCACTGGTGATTGCAGGTCAAGGCACCATCGGCATGGAAATGCTGCAGCAAAATGGTCACCTTGATTACATCTTCGTCCCTGTCGGTGGTGGCGGTTTGGCTGCCGGTGTTGCGGTACTCGTGAAGCAGCTCATGCCAGAAATCAAAGTGATTGCGGTCGAGCCAGAAGATTCTTCATGCCTCAAAGCGGCATTGGATGCAGGTGAACCAGTAGTATTAGACCAGGTCAGCATGTTTGCCGATGGCGTTGCAGTAAAACGCATTGGTGAAGAGACGTTTCGTCTATGCCAAAAGTACATTGATGGCCATATTGCAGTCTCTAGCGATGAAATCTGCGCAGCAGTAAAAGACATCTTTGAAGACACTCGCGCCATTGCTGAGCCTTCGGGGGCGCTTGCTCTGGCGGGGCTGAAGAAGTTTGCTGAACAGAACAAGCTGAAAGACAAAAGCCTAGGTACGGTATTGTCTGGCGCAAACACCAACTTCCACGGTCTGCGTTATGTTTCTGAACGCTGCGAGCTTGGTGAAAAACGTGAAGGTCTGCTTGCCGTCACCATCCCTGAGCGTCAAGGTGCTTTCTTTGAGTTCTGTAACCTCATTGGCGGCCGTGCCGTGACAGAGTTTAACTACCGCTACAACGATGACGCATTAGCAAATATCTTTGTCGGTGTGCGTTTGCAAGGCGGTCAGGAAGAGCTAGAACATATCATTCACGACTTACGTGATGGTGGCTACCCAGTGGTTGACCTGTCTGATGATGAAATGGCGAAGCTGCACGTGCGCTACATGATTGGTGGTAAGCCGTCTAAGCCGCTTAAAGAGCGCCTCTACAGCTTTGAATTCCCAGAGTACCCTGGGGCGCTACTTAAGTTCTTAAGCACACTCGGCACACACTGGAATATCAGTTTGTTCAACTACCGTAACCACGGCGCTGACTACGGACGTGTTTTATGTGGTTTCGAGTTAGATGAAAGCGATTTAGCTCAGTTTTCTGCACATTTACGTGAACTTGGCTATCAATGCAAAGACGAGACAGACAACCCATCGTATAAGTTTTTCTTGTCATAAAACGCCACATTTTAAACATATCAATGAAAACACCTCGCTAATGCGAGGTGTTTTTTATGACTGTAACCAATCTTTATGTAGCTGATTAGGCGACCCAAGATAGTCCACCATCCACTGGATCAATTTATGATTATCATCTTTGCGCCATACTAAGCAGCAGTGACTGCGCGGTTTATCATCCGGCATGACCTTCTCCACCAGCACACCATCATTGATTAAGGGTGTTGCAATATGACGTGGCATGTAACCCACGCCCACCCCATTTTTTAAACATTCAATCGCACTATACCAATTGGGCAATAATAATCGGCGCTGCTGCGGATAATGGCCAGTATGGCGTTTTGGCAGCACGTTCGAAGTATCATCAAGACAGATCGCCGGAAATTGACTCACAAACTCTTCAGTCAGCACTTGTTGTCGAACGCAAGGATGAGCGGGTGACATTACAAATGCCCAATCTAATACGCCCATATCTTTGACTTCAAAATCTCCCCCAACGGGAACCGCAGATGTCGCGCCAACGACAATGTCGGCTCGACCTTGTGCTATGGCTTCCCAAGAACCATTGAAGACCTCCATATTTATCTGCAATTCAGCAAATTCAAACTCGCGATAAAAATCTTCCACCAAAGGTTTGAGTTTTTCTAACTTCACCACGTTATCTAAGGTCAGCTTTAACGTGCTTTTCCATCCTTGAGCCGCTCGCCGCGTTTGTGCTTTCACCTCTTCCATTTGACGCAGCAAAGAGCGCGCCTCGGCCATAAAAAGTTCACCCGCTGGAGTTAGCTCGACTTTCCTTGGTAAACGTCGAAACAGCACCACATCTAAATCTTGCTCGACCTGCCTTACTCCATAGCTGATGGCTGAGGGGACTTTATGCAATACCTCAGCCGCAGCGGTGAAACTGCCTGAACGGGCAACCGTATCCAGCATTTCCAAAGACGCTTTAGAGAACATGATTTAACCTTTCAAAAAATTTGATTGATAACCAACAATTTTAGCGTTTTATTTTCTCAAAATCGAAAAATAGAATAATAAGGTAAATAAATCAGGGTTGGCGCCAACTGATGTTGATTAAAAAATGATTAAATAATTTGACTGGTTGAATCATGAAAATCTCAAAACTACAGCTCATTTATCTGGCAGCATTATCGATGCTTGGCTTCGTTGCTACCGATATGTATCTGCCAGCATTCAAAGCGATGGAAATCGACTTTGCAACAGGCCCTGAGCAAATTGCGCTCTCTTTAACGGTATTCCTCGTTGGTATGGCGATTGGCCAGCTAATGTGGGGATTGGCATCCGATAAATTTGGCCATCGTAATACACTCGCAGCCGGGTTGGTGCTATTTACTATCGCGTCATTCGGTTTGGCTTTCTGTGATCAAGTATGGCAACTACTCACACTGCGCTTTATCCAAGCTATCGGTGTGTGTGCACCAGCCGTGATCTGGCAGGCTATGGTCATTAAACGCTACTCAAGCAGTAGCCAACAAATTTTTGCGACAATCATGCCACTCGTCGCGCTATCACCAGCACTAGCACCTCAATTAGGGGTTGTGTTGGCAGATAACTTCGGCTGGCACAGTATCTTTATTACGCTAACACTGGTTGGTGTCTTTTTGGTCTTTGCGACCATGGCACAAAAAGACGAGAAAGCAGAAATCAAACAAACCAGTATGTCTTCCGACATCAAAGCGCTACTGAGTTCTAAAAAATACCTTGGCAACGTGTTTATGTTTGCGACGGCTTCAGCTGCGTTCTTTGCTTACCTAACTGGGATGCCAGAAATCATGGCGCAACTGGGCTACGAAGCAAAAGATATTGGTTTGAGCTTTATCCCACAAACTATCGCGTTTATGGCTGGTGGCTACTTAGGTAAAGTCGGCGTTCGAAAATTTGGTGATGAAAAGGTTCTGCGCCAACTGATTGGCCTATTTAGTGTCGCGGCATTAATGATTTTCATTGCTTCACAGTGGGAGCTGTCATCGATTTGGCCTATTCTTGCGCCATTCTGTTTGATTGCCGTTGCTAACGGCGCGCTGTACCCAATCGTGGTAAACCGTGCTCTGGCCAGCGCACAACAGAGCCCTGCAACAGCAGCAGGTCTGCAAAACAGCCTGCAAATCTGTGTAAGTAGCTTCTCAAGTGCATTGGTAGCCGCAATGGCAAGCCAAGCTCAGATGGTTACTGGCATCGCAATCATCATCTGTATGGGTGGGCTGTGGATGGGATACATTCTGTCGAATCGCGAATTATCCAAGCACTTTACGACTCCTGACAACGCCCGAGTCGTGAGTGAAGACGAACTTTAATCGTTCAGATAATAAAAAGAGCCGCGCAATGCGGCTCTTTCTGTTTATAAGCTTTTCAACCCCCACTTATTGGCAGTCTGCTTAAAAAAGCCTTGAGTCTTTTTCAACTCTACCCAGTGATTGATGTAATTAATCCATACTTGATCGTCTTGCGGCAACAACATAGCAATTGGGGTTGGTTTACGCGGTGCGGTCACTGGCACTATCGCCAACTGTTTAAACTTGTCCACTAACGTCGCTGCTTCCACATTGGACGTCACCGATACATCGGCCCTGCGAGCTAGTAGTTCTTGGAAGTCGCGCGCTGGCGCTTCAATAACAATATGTTGAGCAGACGGGAAGAATTCTTTCACCATTTTTTCTTGTACCGTACCTAACGTCGCCGCGACTTTTACTTCTGGTTTATTAAAATCCGCCCAATCAGAGAATTTGGCGAGATCTTTCTTTTGCACCACAGGTACAAAGGCAAGGTAGAAATACGGCTGGCTGTATCCAGCTACTTTCGCGCGCGACATGTTCAGAGATGCGCTGCCAGTAATATCGTATTTGTTGGCGGTAATGCCATTAACTAGCGTCTTCCAATCCGTGGGCACATACTCCACTTTTACACCAAGATCTTTAGCAAGCTCTGTTGTTACATCAATATCGAAGCCACGATAACTGTTTGTCGCAGGGTCTTTCATCGTCATCGGATTCCAATCTCCCGTCGTTCCAACTCGGAGTACGCCATTGTCTAAAATGGATTGAAGACGGCTTTCAGCGTGAGCGACTTGAGTCGCAGCAAGCAAACACATTCCTAGCACTAGTAAAATCTTTCTCATTTTTATTCCCTTAAAAATAATGACCTTATACGGTTTAATAATTAACCTTTATTAGAGCTCTACTGATAACATAGCAGCAACAAAGGAAGTTTTTTAGTTAATTCAGGGAGTAAATGTGACGTTTCGAACTCTATGGCTGTTTTCACTGCTATTACTCACTGGTTGTTCAGATTATCAATGGGGCTGGTATGTACTTGACCCTTCGACGGATCAAGGGCTCACCAATCTAAAGTTTTTAATCGCTGGGTTTAACGACACCATTCAGGTATCACTCCTCAGTATGTTATTTGCGATGAGCTTGGGTCTGATCGTTGCGTTACCCGCTCTGTCGGACTCTGCCTCTCTGAAGTGGATAAACCGTATTTATGTCGAGGTGATCCGTTCAGTGCCAGTTTTAGTCTTACTACTTTGGGTGTATTACGGCATGCCTACGCTATTGGATGTCTCACTCAATCACTTTTGGGCGGGTGTTATTGCACTGACTATCGCTGAGAGTGCGTTTATGGCGGAAGTGTTTCGCGGTGGGATACAAGCTATCAGCCGTGGCCAGCATGAAGCAGCTGAGTCTTTGGGCTTAAGCTATTGGCAAAAGATGCGCTTGGTAATTCTTCCCCAAGCGTTTCGGCAAATTCTCCCACCACTGGGTAATCAATTTGTCTACATTCTCAAGATGAGTTCTTTAGTCAGCGTGATTGGTTTAAGCGATCTCACTCGCCGTGCTAATGAGCTGGTGGTGAATGAGTACTTACCCTTAGAGATTTATACCTTCCTCGTTTTGGAGTACTTGTTGCTCATCCTATTTGTATCTCAAGCCGTTCGTTGGCTCGAAAAACGTATTGCCATTCCTAGCTACTAGCGATGAAGCCTGAGCTAGAAACAACAAAGCCGCTCTTGTTGAGCGGCTTTGAC
This sequence comes from Vibrio sp. 1557, assembly GCF_033340175.1. Classification (NCBI taxonomy): domain Bacteria; kingdom Pseudomonadati; phylum Pseudomonadota; class Gammaproteobacteria; order Vibrionales; family Vibrionaceae; genus Vibrio; species Vibrio sp. 1557. The sequence goes on from NZ_JAWOVZ010000020.1 coordinate 35,364, forward strand.
AATATAGAGACAGAGTGTAGGTAATGCTTATTTCTGTTTTACAGGACGCTGCCAGCCAGTAATTTTGCGCTCTTTGACGCGAGTAATTACTAACTCACCTTCTTCAACATCTTTTGTTAGTGTCGTGCCAGCACCGATGGTTGCGCCATCAGCGATAGTGACAGGCGCCACCAGCTGGCTATCAGAACCAACAAAAACATCATTACCGATGATGGTTTTAAACTTGTTCGCACCATCGTAGTTACAAGTGATAGTACCTGCACCGATGTTAGTACGTTGACCGATCTCTGCATCACCTAAGTAAGTTAGGTGGTTCGCTTTTGAACCTTCTCCGATGCGCGCATTTTTCACTTCAACGAAGTTACCCACATGGGAATCGTTACGCATTTCAGCACCAGGACGAAGGCGAGTAAATGGACCAACCGTACATTCTTCACCAACCGTTGCACCTTCAATCACACTGTAAGGGCGAACGATGGTGTTGTCGTCGATTTCACAATCTTTCAGTACACAACCCGCACCGATAACCACGTTATCACCCAGTGAAACTTTACCTTCGATGATAACATTCACGTCGATTTCACAGTCCATACCGCACTGTAACTCACCACGCAAATCAAAGCGTGCTGGATCGCGTAGCATGACACCTTGCTCTAGTAGTTTCTGAGCTTGCATTGACTGGAAAGCACGCTCTAGACGAGCAAGCTGTGCGCGGTCGTTGACCCCTTCCACCTCAATGGCATTGACTGGGTGTACTGCCTCAACGGCACGACCTTCATCGTGTGCAGCTGCAATAACGTCAGTTAGGTAGTATTCGCCTTGTGCGTTGTTGTTGTTTAAGCCAGACAACCAACGCTTAAGATCCCCACCAGTCGCAACCATCACGCCAGTATTGATCTCTTTAATTTGTTTTTGTTCTTCTGTTGCATCTTTTTGCTCAACGATCGCCACAACAGGACCATTCTTACGGATAATACGACCGTAGCCTGTCGGGTTATCTAGAATCACTGTTAGTAGTGCAATACCGCCTGTTGGCTGTGCATCTAATAGGTTTTCAATCGTTTCAGCTGAAATCAGTGGAACATCACCGTAAAGCACCAGTACTTTTTCATCGTCTTCAAACTTCGGAGACGCTTGATCAACCGCATGACCTGTACCTAGTTGCTCCGCTTGCAGTACCCAGTTTACAGGCTCTTCTGCTAGCGTTTGCTGCATTTGATCACCACCGTGACCATATACTAAGTGGATGTTTTGTGCGCCAAGACCTGTACATGTATCGATAACATGTTTTGCCATTGGCTTCCCTGCCAAAGTGTGTAGCACTTTAGGCATGTTTGAATACATACGGGTACCTTTACCCGCAGCAAGAATCACAGCACTGAATTTCATTGATAACCTATTGACGTTTTATGTTAATTGGCCGTTATTTTAAACAGCTCTTTTAAAATAGTTAATGGAGTAAGGTAAATTTCCAACTAAAATTAATCAAAAAGGCGACCAATTGGCCGCCTTTTTTCATGCAACGTTGCTAATTGAGCTTAGCGACGCTTTTTTGTCAGCTCGATAACTCGTAGCTGAGCAATGGCTTTAGCCAGTTCACTGGCCGCTTGTGCGAAGTCCATGTCACCATGCTGATTCAGGATTTGCTCCTCAGCGCGGCGTTTGGCTTCTTCTGCCTTCGCTGCGTCTAGCTCTTCACCACGGATAGCTGTATCAGCTAGTACAGTCGCTGTACCAGGCTGAATCTCTACCATACCACCAGAAACATAAATAATTTCTTCGTGGCCGTGCTGTTTCACAATACGCACCATACCAGGCTTGATAGCGGTCAGCAGCGGTGTGTGACCATGGAAAATACCAAGTTCACCTTCGCTACCGGTCACCTGAAACGTTTCAACACGACCAGAGAAAATTTTCTTCTCAGCGCTTACTACGTCTAGGTGAAAGGTTATTGCTGCCATATCGCCTCCTAGTTAGCCTTATAGCTTCTTCGCATTCTCAATAGCATCGTCGATGCTACCGCAGTACATAAATGCCTGCTCAGGAATGTCGTCGTATTCACCAGCTAGTAGGCCTTTAAAGCCACGTAGAGTCTCTTTTAGAGGTACGTAAATACCAGGGTCACCTGTAAATACTTCTGCTACGTGGTAAGGCTGAGTTAGGAAACGCTCAATCTTACGTGCACGAGATACAACTTGCTTATCTTCTTCAGATAGCTCGTCCATACCTAGGATAGCAATGATATCTTTCAGCTCTTTGTAGCGCTGAAGAGTCTGCTGAACACCACGAGCAACTTCGTAGTGATCTTGACCAACGACTAGTGGATCAAGCATACGAGATGTTGAATCTAGCGGGTCGATCGCAGGGTATAGACCCATTGCAGCGATGTTACGGTTAAGTACAACCGTTGCATCCAAGTGCGCGAACGTTGTTGCTGGAGACGGGTCAGTCAAGTCATCCGCTGGTACGTATACCGCCTGTACAGACGTGATAGAACCTGATTTCGTTGACGTGATACGCTCCTGGAGTACACCCATCTCTTCTGCAAGAGTTGGCTGGTAACCTACCGCAGAAGGCATACGACCTAGTAGTGCTGATACCTCTGTACCTGCAAGTGTGTAACGGTAGATGTTATCAATGAACAGTAGTACGTCACGACCTTCGTCACGGAAACGCTCTGCCATTGTTAGACCAGTCAGTGCAACACGTAGACGGTTACCTGGTGGCTCGTTCATCTGACCGTAAACCATCGCTACTTTTGATTCTTCAGGCTTCTCAACGTTTACAACGCCCGCTTCCTGCATCTCGTAGTAGAAATCGTTACCTTCACGAGTACGCTCACCAACACCAGCAAATACTGATAGACCTGAGTGCTGTAGTGCGATGTTGTTGATAAGTTCCATCATGTTAACGGTCTTACCTACACCTGCACCACCGAATAGACCGATTTTACCACCCTTAGCGAATGGACAAATTAGGTCGATTACTTTAACGCCCGTTTCTAGAAGTGCAATTTCGTTTGATTGCTCTTCGTAGCTTGGTGCACTACGGTGGATAGAGTAAACCTCTTCCGCACCCACTTCACCACGCTCGTCAATCGCGTCACCTAGGACGTTCATGATACGACCTAGAGTTTTAGTACCTACTGGTACTGAAATTGGAGCGCCAGTGTTAACCACTTCTACTCCACGACGTAAACCATCAGAGCTACCCATTACGATACAACGAACTACGCCACCGCCTAGCTGTTGTTGAACTTCAAGAACTAGACGCTCTTTTGAGTCCGTTACGTTTAGAGCGTCATATACACTAGGTACATCGCTCTGTGGGAACTCTACGTCGACTACCGCACCGATGATCTGTACGATCTTACCTGTAGCCATCGTTAATCCTCTAAACTATTTCGTTTTACCTAAGCTTAAACCGCAGCTGCACCACCAACGATTTCTGATAGTTCTTGTGTAATCGCAGCCTGACGGGCTTTGTTGTACACAAGTTCCAAATCGTCAATCAAACTGGTTGCGTTATCCGTTGCAGCCTTCATCGCAATCATTCGAGCCGCTTGCTCACAAGCAAGGTTCTCAACCACACCTTGGTATACCTGAGACTCTACATAACGCACTAATAGCGTATCCAGTAGAGGTTTTGGTTCAGGCTCATAGATGTAGTCCCATGAATGCTCACGCTGCATCTCTTCGCTGTCCGATTTAGGCAAAGGTAGCAATTGATCGATCGTTGGTTGCTGAACCATAGTATTTACAAACTTGTTGAATACTACATATAGACGGTCCAGTTCACCTTCATCGTATTTCTTCAGCATTACGCCAACAGAGCCGATTAGGTCTTGTAGGCTTGGATTATCTCCAAGACCAGAAACCTGTGCCGCAACTTTTGCGCCACCATGTTTAAAGAAAGCTGTTGCTTTTGAGCCAACAACGGCTAGCTCAATCTCAGCACCTTTCTCTCTCCATGCTTGCATGTCTGTAACGGCTTTTTTGAACACGTTAATGTTCAAACCACCACACAGACCACGGTCTGTCGAAACGATGATGTAACCAACACGTTTAGCTTCACGCTCTTCTAGGTACGGATGACGGTACTCTAGGTTTGCGTTAGCCACATGACCGATCACTTTACGCATTGTTTCAGCGTATGGACGAGAAGCTTCCATTGCATCTTGAGAACGACGCATTTTTGAAGCTGCTACCATTTCCATCGCTTTCGTAATTTTCTGAGTGCTTTTAACACTACCGATTTTATTACGTATCTCTTTTGCGCCGGCCATCGTTACTCTCCGTTAGTTGGTGGCAGAAACTGCCACCGACCTAATTACCAAGTTTGGGTTGCTTTGAAGTCGTCAGTCAGTTTCTTCAACTGAGCTTCGATTTCATCGTTGTAAGCGCCAGACTTGTCGATCTCAGCTGCTAGTTCAGCGTATTGACCGCGAGCGTACGATAGTAGAGCCGCCTCGAAATCTAGAACTTTGTTAAGTTCTACATCATCAAGGTAACCGCGCTCTGCCGCGAAGATAGTTAGAGCTTGGTCAAATACAGACATTGGAGCGTACTGCTTCTGCTTCATTAGTTCTGTAACTTTTTGACCATGGTCTAGCTGTTTCTTCGTTGCGTCATCAAGGTCAGAAGAGAACTGAGCAAATGCCGCTAGTTCACGGTATGCAGCTAGTGCTGTACGGATACCACCTGATAGTTTCTTGATGATTTTCGTCTGAGCTGAACCACCTACACGAGATACTGAGATACCTGGGTCAACAGCAGGACGAACACCAGCGTTGAATAGCTCAGTTTGTAGGAAGATCTGACCATCGGTAATCGAGATTACGTTAGTCGGTACGAATGCTGAAACGTCACCTGCTTGAGTTTCGATGATAGGAAGAGCAGTCAAAGAACCAGTCTTACCTTTCACTTCACCGTTAGTGAAACGCTCTACGTACTCTTCGTTTACACGAGCTGCACGCTCTAGTAGACGCGAGTGTAAGTAGAATACGTCACCTGGGAATGCCTCACGGCCTGGTGGACGTTTAAGTAGTAGAGAGATCTGACGGTAAGCTACCGCTTGCTTAGATAGATCATCGTAAACAATCAGTGCGTCTTCACCGCGATCGCGGAAGTATTCACCCATCGCACAACCTGCGTAAGGCGCTAGGTATTGAAGCGCTGCAGATTCAGAAGCTGATGCAACTACAACGATAGTGTTTTGTAGTGCGCCGTGCTCTTCTAGTTTGCGAACAACGTTAGCGATAGTCGATGCTTTCTGACCGATTGCTACGTAGATAGAGAAAATACCAGAGTCTTTCTGGTTGATGATCGCGTCGATCGCCAGTGCTGTTTTACCAATCTGACGGTCACCGATGATAAGCTCACGCTGACCACGACCGATTGGGATCATAGAGTCAACTGACTTATAACCAGTTTGCACAGGTTGGTCTACCGATTTACGGTCGATTACACCTGGTGCGATCACTTCTACAGGTGAAGTCATTTTCGCTTCGATTGGACCTTTACCATCGATAGGCTCACCCAGCGTGTTTACTACGCGGCCTAGTAGTTCTGGACCAACTGGCACTTCAAGAATGCGGCCAGTACCTGTAACTTTCATGCCTTCCTTAAGGTCAGCATATGGGCCCATTACAACCGCACCAACCGAGTCACGCTCAAGGTTAAGTGCCAGTGCATAACGGCCACCCGGTAATTCAATCATTTCACCTTGCATCACGTCCGCTAGGCCGTGGATGCGGATGATACCATCGCTTACCGATACGATAGTACCCTCGTTGCGAGCTTCACTAACAACTTCGAAAGATTCGATACGTTGTTTGATCAGATCGCTAATTTCCGTGGAATTAAGTTGCATGCTCCAATCCCCATTAAGACTGCAATGCATCGCTCAGGCGGTTCAAACGACCACGCGCTGAGTCATCGATGACTAGGTCTCCGGCTCGAATAATAACCCCACCAAGTAGGGTCTCATCTACACTGCAATTCAGCTTCACTTTGCGTTCAAGACGCTTTTCAAGTTTGCTGCCAATGTTTGCAAGTTGTTCATCAGAAAGCTCTGTTGCTGAAATTACTTCAACATCAATTTCTTTCTCATGTTCTTTTTTCAGAGTAAAAAACTCCGTACAAACATCAGGAAGGGCCGCTAAACGACCATTCTCAGCCATTACCTTCAAAAGGTTTTGACCGTGCGCATCAACTTGTTCGCCGCAAACTGCAACAAAAATTTCTGCCATTTTGTCAGCAGAAACCGAACCCGTTAGTAGTTCGTTCATTTGTTCGTTTTTGGCCACTTCAGCAGCAAAAGATAACATTTGGCCCCATTGGTCCAACTGGTCTTTCTCTAAAGCAAAGTCGAAGGCTGCTTTAGCATAGGGGCGTGCGATAGTAGTCAAATCAGACATATGCGCCCCCAGACTTAAAGTTTTGCAGTAATGTTGTCGAGAATATCTTTTTGCGCATCTTTATCGATAGAACGCTCAAGGATTTTCTCAGCACCAGCTACAGCCAGAGTAGCAACTTGTTTGCGCAGCTCATCGCGTGCACGATTGCGTTCAGCTTCAAGTTCTGCTTCTGCTTGCGCTAGGATTTTCTGGCGTTCTGCCTGAGCTTCCTCGCGAGCTTCATCAAGAATTTGAGACTTACGCTTGTTCGCTTGTTCGATGATCTCAGTTGCTGTGCGCTTCGCTTCTTTCAATTGATCAGAAGCGTTGGCTTGTGCTAGATCCAAGTCTTTCGCAGCACGTTCTGCTGCTTGAAGACCATCAGCAATTTTCTTCTGACGCTCTTCGATCGCTTGCATCAATGGTGGCCATACATACTTCATGCAGAACCACACAAATAGTGCGAACGAGATTGCTTGACCTAGCAGAGTTGCGTTTATGTTCACAACAGCTACCCCTCTATTTGGACTTAGTGTTAATCAGTGACAAGCGATAATCGCCCGTCCCGAGTTAAAGGTGATTAACCTAGTTGACCAACGAATGGGTTTGCGAAAGTGAATAGTAGCGCGATTACGATACCGATCATTGGAACCGCATCAAGTAGACCCGCGATGATGAACATCTTAACTTGTAGCATAGGAGCCATTTCTGGTTGACGTGCAGCACCTTCTAGGAATTTACCACCTAGCAGTGCGAAACCAATCGCTGTACCAAGAGAAGCAAGACCGACGATAATACCTACGGCGATTGCAGAAAAGCTCAGTAAAGTTTCCATTACTATCTCCAATTTATAGTTGTTGGCTTAGTGCCCAAATAAAAAGCTTTAAAAAAATTAATGATCAGGATCTTCGTGTGCCATTGACAGGTAAACAATTGTCAACATCATGAATACGAAGGCTTGAATCGTAATAACCAAGATATGGAAGATTGCCCACGGTAGTGAACCCATCCATTGTAAGTACCATGGTAGCATTGCCGCACAAAGAATGAATACAACCTCACCCGCGAACATGTTACCGAATAGACGCATACCAAGTGATAGAGGTTTCGCTAATAGCGATACCACTTCAATTAGTAGGTTAAACGGAATCATCAGTGGGTGATTGAATGGATGTAGTGCAAGTTCTTTTGCGAATCCACCTAGACCTTTTACTTTGATGCTGTAGTAAATCATCAATGCAAAAACGCCTAGAGCCATAGCCATGGTGATATTCACATCAGCAGACGGTACAACCTTAAGGTAAGGAATACCTAGCCAATGCTCTGCTGGGTATGGTAAGAAGTCGATAGGAACTAAGTCCATCACGTTCATCAAAAATACCCAACAAAAGATAGTCAGTGCTAAAGGCGCGATCAGTGGGTTGCGTCCATGGAACGTGTCTTTGACGTTATCGGCGACAAATTCAACGATCATTTCTACAGCACACTGAAGCTTACCCGGTACACCCGCTGTTGTTCTCTTTGCTACTTTGTAAAAAATTCCGAGGAAAATTAAACCAGTAAACCAAGAAAAAAACAGGCTATCGATATGTACGTTCCAGAAACTTGTCTCCGACCCTACTAAACCCAACTTGTATAGCGATAGGTTAGAAAGGTGGTGGGCAATGTAACCGGACGATGTTAGCGCTTCACCTGGCGCAGCCATAACTCATCCTATTTTTTGTTGTTAATGAATAGCACTGGTGCACAGATATTAATACCTAGTACCAGCAAATAGGTTAGTTTGAGGGGAACAAGTTCCACCTGCATATACATGTAGGCAACATAGAACAGTGCAACCGTGATGAGAATTTTCAGTACTTCACCCGTATAGAAGGAAGCAGCGATGCGCTTGGCAGCGCGAGCTCCACTAAACATGAAAGCACACAGCGCGAATACTGCATTGGCAACAACAAAAATGCCTCCGCCAATCAGCGCTGAAAATCCCCAGTCAGGATTTATGGCTACCGCCATTCCTGCTGCCACAAAAATAACCGCGCCAGACTGGATCATTAACAATTGCCTTGCGAGCTCTCGTCCTGGTCTAGCTAACGCAGCTACCATGTATTCGTACCTCTAGTAATATCCACTTCGCACTTAACTCTCTGTGCTGGGAAATTGGCGAAAATTATACGTTCAGTTCAACGTAAAGCAATTCGATTGCATCAAAAACTTACAGTTTTGTTTACAAAACGACAACTTTCGCACAAAATTCGATTAATTCGATTAATTGACCTAAATCAATTATCTCATCTAGGCCTCAAGCTTGGCAATTAGTTGGTCCAATTTGTGAGGCTCATCAAGACTTATCGTCAATTTCGCTTTTCCGTTTGCAGAACGGGTAAGAGAAACTTTTGCATCAAGCAGCTGACTCAATTTATGCGACATTTGCTCGGCTTCGGTATCCTCTTGTTGCCCTTTTTGCTCATTTTGTGGGGCTAAGCACTTTTTTACTAACTGTTCGGTTTGGCGAACAGTCATTTGCTTCTTAGCCACTTGTTGAGCTACTTCGACTTGCTGTTCGCCTTCTAACGCTAACAGAGCTCGAGCATGACCCATTTCCAATTTTTTATCTGCAACCAGACCTTTTACATCAACTTCCAACTGATTCAGACGTAATAGGTTACTCACCGTCGTTCTTGATTTACCAATCACATCGGCCACTTGCTGATGTGTCAGCGTGAATTCATCTTGTAGACGCTCAAGCGCTTGGGCTTCCTCAATCACATTCAAGTCTTCACGTTGAATGTTTTCAATCAACGCCATGGCGATGGCGGCACGATCTTCAACTTTTTTCACCAAACACGGCACGCGCTTTAAACCCGCCTGCCTTGCAGCACGCCAGCGGCGCTCACCTGCGATGATCTCAAACTGACCATTTTCGACCTGGCGAACCACGATTGGTTGAATAATGCCTTGTGATTGAATCGAAGCCGCTAGTTCTTCTAGCGCTTCAGGCGCCATATCTTTACGCGGTTGGTATACGCCCGGCTGCAATTGACCAATCGCTAAATCGGTTAACTCACCGTCTGCCGATAATTCTTGGCTATGCGATGCAATATGCTGTTTTTCACGAGCAAACGAACTGGTCGACAATAACGCATCCAGTCCTTTTCCGAGACCACGCTTAGACATGGGATTGAATTCCTTAGGTTAGAGTTAAACTGGGATTTCTTCGCGGCGGAGCATTTCGCCCGCTAGAGCAAGATACGCTTTGGCACCTGCGGAGTACTTATCGTAGTACATTGCTGGCTTACCGTGACTTGGCGCTTCAGCCAAACGAACATTACGCGGAATGACAGTACGGTAAACTTTATTCCCAAAGTGTTTTTTAAGTTGATCGGATACTTCATTCGATAAGCGGTTGCGTGGGTCGTACATGGTACGCAATAAACCTTCGATTTTGAGGTTTTCATTCACAACAGCCGCTAACTTGCTGATTGTATCCATAAGAGCAGTTAAACCTTCTAACGCAAAGTATTCACATTGCATCGGCACCAACACAGAGTCAGCTGCCGCCATCGCATTGATTGTAAGAAGGTTTAGAGAAGGAGGACAATCAATAAAGATGAAATCATAGTTATCGCGAACTGACGACAATGCATTTTTTAGACGCACTTCACGAGCGAAAACTTCCATCAATTTGATTTCTGCCGCGGTTACGTCTCCGTTCGCCGCGATCAAATCATACTTCCCTGTTGTTTGGGTACAAACGACTTGATCGAACGGTGTATCTTCGACCAAAAGATCGTATGCGGTGGCGTCGACCATATACTTATCCACGCCACTGGCCATCGTAGCATTGCCTTGCGGGTCGAGATCGATCACCAAAACCTTGCGCTTTGTTGCCGCCATCGAAGCCGCTAAGTTAATGCACGTTGTTGTTTTGCCGACCCCACCTTTCTGGTTGGCTATTGCTACAATTTTACCCACGATTACCTCGCTAATTTTCCTTGCGCGATAAGATTACTAGATGACGATCACCTTCCAACTCAGGAACAGCCAAAGATATGATCTCTGTCACACTGCACCATTCAGGAAGCTGATCCATTTCATCTTTAGGGTGCTGTCCTTTCAGCGCTAGAAACACCCCGTGCTCTTGTTTCGGCAAATGGTGGCACCATTCCACCATGTCTATCATTGAAGCAAAAGCTCGACTCAAAACGCCATCAAATTTTTCTTCAGGTTGGAATTCTTCGACGCGACTTTGAATTGGTGTCACGTTTTTCAGCCCTAATGTGTGCACGACTTGCTTGATAAAACGGATGCGTTTGCCAAGACTGTCGAGCAAAAAGAAGGTTTTCTCAGGGTTCATGATTGCCAAAGGGATGCCCGGTAACCCCGGACCAGTACCAACATCAATGAAGCGCTCACCGGACAGGTGTGCGCTTACAACGATACTATCAAGAATATGTTTCACTAACATATCAAGCGGATCACGTACCGATGTTAAATTGTACGCTTTGTTCCATTTGTCGAGCAGTTCGACATAACCAACTAACTGCTCTCGTTGCTGTTCTGACACTTCCAAATCGGTTTTCGCGATCAGTGAATCCAGCTTTGTTCGCAATGCGCTCATTATTCTTCCTCACCTTTCTTCAGCAAACCATGCTTTTTCAAGTGAACAAGTAGAATAGAAATTGCAGCAGGCGTAATACCAGAAATGCGTGATGCAATACCGATGCTCTCTGGTTTGGCCTCGCTCAGTTTAGCAACGACTTCGTTTGATAAACCTTTTACATCGCGGTAATCCAAATCAGCAGGTAACTTGGTATTTTCGTGACGCAGTGATTTTTCGATCTCTTCCTGCTGACGCTTGATGTAACCATCATATTTCACTTGAATTTCAACTTGCTCAGCCGCTTGCTGATCTTCAAGTGCAGGAGCAAACGCTTCAAGTTGCGTCAGTTGCGAATAAGTGATCTCAGGACGACGCAGAAGATCCTCACCACTCGCTTCACGGGCCATTGGGGTTTTCAGCAGCTTGTTCAGCTCATCAACACCCTCTGACTTCGGATTCATCCACGTTGCTTTCAAACGCTGACGCTCCGTTTCCATATTGTTGATTTTCTCGTTAAAGCGAGCCCAACGAACATCATCAATCAAGCCTAGCTCGCGCGCTTTTTCCGTTAAACGTAAATCGGCGTTATCTTCACGAAGTAGCAGGCGGTATTCCGCACGAGAAGTGAACATGCGGTACGGCTCTTTAGTACCCATGGTCGATAAGTCATCAATCAACACGCCCATGTAAGCTTGGTCACGACGTGGGCTCCAGCCTTCTTTGTCTTGGCTAAACAAGCTTGCGTTTAGACCGGCCATCAAGCCTTGCGCTGCGGCTTCTTCGTAGCCAGTCGTACCATTAATCTGGCCAGCAAAGAACAAACCATGGATGAACTTCGTCTCGTACGTTTGCTTCAAATCACGTGGATCGAAGAAATCATATTCAATCGCATAACCTGGGCGAACGATGTGTGCATTTTCAAACCCTTTCATTGAGCGCACGATTTGTACTTGCACATCAAATGGCAAGCTGGTCGAGATACCATTAGGGTATAACTCGTGCGTGGTTAGGCCTTCTGGCTCAATGAAGATTTGGTGGCTGTTTTTGTCAGCGAAACGCATCACTTTGTCTTCAATAGACGGACAGTAACGCGGACCAATACCTTCAATCACACCTGCGTACATTGGACTGCGATCCAAGTTACTACGTATCACATCGTGAGTTTGTTCATTGGTGTGGGTGATGAAACATGGAATCTGACGCGGATGCTGTTCACGTTTGCCCATGAACGAGAATACAGGCGTTGGGTTATCACCGTGCTGAGCTTCTAGCACTGAAAAATCAACAGTACGAGCATCAATGCGCGGTGGAGTACCTGTTTTTAAACGATCCACACGGAACGGCAGTTCACGCAGTCGATCCGCTAATGCGATCGATGGTGGATCCCCGGCACGACCACCAGACGAGCTTTCCATACCTATGTGGATCTTACCACCAAGGAAGGTACCCACGGTTAGCACAACGGCTTTCGCATGGAAGCGAAGTCCCATTTGAGTTACCACACCAACTGCGCGATCTTGTTCAACAATCAGATCATCAACTGATTGCTGGAACAACGTTAAGTTAGGCGCATTTTCTAATGCATTACGAACGTACGCTTTGTACAGAGCGCGATCGGCTTGAGCTCGAGTTGCTCGTACTGCAGGACCTTTGGAGGCATTTAGTGTACGAAACTGAATACCTGCATGGTCGATGGCTTCAGCCATCAAACCGCCCATAGCATCTACTTCTTTTACTAAGTGACCTTTACCAATACCACCGATCGCCGGATTACAAGACATCTGGCCTAATGTATCGATGTTATGGGTAAGGAGAAGCGTTTTTTGTCCTGTGCGTGCAGATGCGAGCGCGGCTTCCGTTCCTGCGTGTCCGCCACCGACAACAATGACGTCAAAGTTTTCGTGATAAAGCATGAACTGACCTCAGGTATTCAAAGGGATTTAATGGACAGATAAAGGAGCCGTATTTTACCTGCTTTATGCCAGAGAGAAAAACGTTTTCTCGTTTTATCCGTTTTAAGCTTCAAGATAAATATATATAAGATCTATATATATGATCTTTTATTAGATCTACTATTAGGATCGACCGTCTCTGTGGATAACCTAAAAATGATCAACAAGATCATGGATCTTCTTTGGATCATATCTTGTGATCATGATTGGATCAGATCGAGGATTACCTGGGATCAAAAGTGGTGGTTATACACAGGGGGTAAAATTGATCAAAGTTGTTATTGGGATAACTAAAGGAAAATCACTGGATCTTATTGTAGTTATCCACAGTCTGTTTGGTTGGTTTTTGAGCGGTTAAACAAAATAATTTGGTGGGAGTTATTCACATGGGAGAAAACAGAGCCGAATTTCGACTCTGTTGAAGGGAAAGTCGTGAGTTTAAAAACGTTCGATATTCTCTTTTAACCACATCTCTGCGGCGTCTTCTGGCACATCATGGCTCAGTACATCGATTTTAAAGCAATCTGCGAGAGGGGTTGCACCAATATCCTCTAATAAATCATAAGCGTGTTGACCAGCGGCACAGAACGTATCGTAGCTAGAGTCACCAATCGCAATCACCGCAAATTTTACATCAGTCATTTTTGGCGGTGTATTTTGTAATGCTGCGATAAAAGGCTGGATATTATCAGGATACTCACCAGCTCCATGTGTAGAGGTGATCACCAACCACGTACCTTGATTTTCGATATCATTGAGGGAAGGCTGGTTGTGGATCGTTGTTTCAAATCCATTCTCGTTGAGTAGATCACTCAGGTGATCCCCTACGTATTCTGCGCCACCTAACGTGCTGCCTGTAATAATGTGGATCATACTTCTTCCTTATTGAATGCGACGGCTAAAGCTCATGGATGGCTTGCCGTACAAAAAGAAACGCGGTGTGAGTTAAGCTCAGCACCGCGCGTTCGATTATTTACTTCCCGATACAGAATGAAGAGAAGATTCGTCCCAGTAAGTCGTCAGAACTGAACTCACCGGTAATCTCATTGAGATGTTGTTGGGTGATGCGTAGCTCTTCAGCCAATATTTCACCTGCCATATAGCCTTCAAGCTGCTCCTGGCCTATTTGAAGGTGCTGTGCGGCACGTTCTAATGCATCGAGATGACGACGACGAGCCATAAACCCACCTTCACTGTTGCCAGAGAAGCCCATACACTCCTTGAGATGATCGCGCAGAGCTTCAACCCCTGCACCAGTCTTCGCTGACAAACGGATAAGAGTAGGGTTATTGACGTGGCAGATCCCCATATCTTCACCCGTTTGATCCGCTTTATTACGGATCACCGTTATGCCAATGTTGTCTGGTAGGCGATCCACAAAATCTGGCCAGATATCTTTCGGATCGGTGGCATCGGTTGTCGTGCCATCCACCATGAACAACACGCGGTCTGCTTGGGCTATTTCATCCCACGCGCGTTCGATACCGATTTTCTCTACTTCATCGGAAGCATCACGCAAACCTGCTGTATCAATGATGTGTAGTGGCATGCCATCAATATGGATATGCTCACGCAGTACATCACGCGTGGTTCCTGCGATGTCGGTTACGATTGCAGATTCTTTACCCGATAGCGCGTTCAGTAGGCTTGATTTGCCCGCATTTGGACGACCCGCAATCACGACTTTCATCCCTTCACGCATAATAGCGCCTTGGTTAGCTTCTTTGCGCACCGCATCTAGGTTGTCGATGATGGCTTGTAGGTCACCAGCCACTTTACCGTCGGCCAAAAAGTCGATCTCTTCTTCAGGGAAGTCGATGGCTGCTTCAACATAGATACGCAAATGAATCAGCGACTCAACTAAGGTATTAATGCGGCCTGAAAATGCGCCCTGTAAGGATTGCAGTGCCGATTTTGCTGCTTCTTCAGAACTGGCATCAATGAGGTCTGCGATCGCCTCGGCTTGAGCGAGGTCGAGTTTATCGTTCAGAAATGCGCGTTCAGAGAACTCACCAGGGCGAGCAGCTCGAATACCATCTATACCTAGAATGCGTTTTATCAGCATATCCATCACGACGGGGCCGCCATGGCCTTGCAGCTCAAGTACGTCTTCACCTGTAAATGAGTGCGGATTAGGGAAGTACAGTGCGATGCCCTGATCAAGCACAGTGCCATCTTCTGACTTAAACGGCAGGTACTCTGCGTAGCGGGGCTTTAGTGTTTTGCCAGTGACTTCTAACGCCACTTGGTTGGCTTTAGGGCCAGAAACACGAATAATACCGACACCGCCACGACCAGGCGCGGTCGCTTGAGCGACAATCGTATCTGTAGTCATAATTTTGCCTTTTGAGCTGGGCTATAGGGAAGATACCTAGGGAGCCATTACAATTAATTAGCTGAATTGTAATCAGCCAAAAACAAAAAGGCGACCTTTTGGCCGCCTTTCTCAATCATTTCCTAAAAGGTTACTTGCTGTGTAAGCCTTTTTTCTCTAATCCTTTGTAGATCAGAGTTTGCTGGATAAGCGTTACGATGTTCGACACCAACCAGTACAGAACGAGACCTGATGGGAAGAACAAGAAGAAGAAGGTAAACATAACCGGCATAAAGGTCATGATCTTCTGCTGCATTGGATCCGTTACCGTTGTCGGGCTCATCTTCTGGATTAGGAACATTGACGCACCCATCAGTAGAGGCAGGATGTAGTAAGGGTCCTGCGCTGAAAGGTCATGAATCCAACCGAAGAATGGAGAGTGACGTAGCTCAACCGATTCCATTAGTGCCCAGTAAAGCGCGATGAAGATAGGCATCTGTAGGATAAGAGGTAAACAACCACCTAGTGGGTTCACTTTCTCTTTCTTGTACAGTTCCATCATTTCTTGGCTCATGCGCTGACGGTCATCACCGATGCGCTCACGCATAGCTTGCAGCTTAGGCTGAAGCATACGCATTTTCGCCATAGACGTGTATTGCGCTTTTGTTAGTGGGTACATTGCACCACGAACGATGAAGGTCAGACAGATGATTGCCACACCCCAGTTGCCAACAAAGCTCTGGATGAATGAAAGCAACATATGAAGAGGCTTCGCAATGAACCATAACCAGCCGTAGTCCACTACTAGGTCTAGGTTAGGTGCCACTTCTGCCATTTCATCTTGCAGTTTTGGACCAACCCAAAGTGTTGCTTCAAACTTAGCCTGATCGCCTGTTGCGATAGTTTTGTTCGGCATACGAACGCCGATGTCGCCTAGGTTGCCAATTACACGAGTGTATAGGTTAGTACCTGGTTCGTTACGTGGGATCCAAGCTGCGGCAAAGTAGTGCTGAATCATTGCTGCCCAACCTTGGCCATCGGCTAGGTTAAGAGACAGGTTGCGATCCTGCATATCATCAAAGCTGTACTTCTTATAACGCGTATCTTCTGTTGAGTATGCGCCACCACGGTAAGTAGGCATTGTGATGCTACCACCATCGTCCATTAGGTTTTGACGTAGGTGAGCGTACATACCAAATGTTGCGTTGTTGCCTGAGTTGTTCACTACATCGTATTCAACATTAAGCGCGTAGCTGCCGCGTTTAAAGATGTAAGTTTTGGTGTATTCGATGCCGTTTGCAGTGAATGTCATCGGAACGCGAAGTTCATCTTGACCGTCAGCCATTGTGAAGCTGTCTGCACTTACGTTGTAGTGAGGGCGATTTGTGCTGCTCAAGTCGATACCTTGAGGACCCACTAGACCGCTTTGAGCGATAAATTGGTGACCTTGAGCGTCTTTAAGCAGAACAAAGGAATCTGATGAATCTAACTCAGCAGAGTATTCGTTAAGGTTGGCATGTACCACATCGCCACCAACGGTGTCGATCGACAGAGTTAAAACATCAGTCGTTACTGTGATAGTTTTTGCAGAAGCTTGCTGTTGACCAGGAACTGGGTCAAGTTCATCAGCAAAAGATGGTGCAGGTAGAGTGCTGCTTGATTGAGCCTGTTCAACTGCTTGAGGTTCTGGATTCTTTGCAACTTGCCATTGTTGAAACAGCAAAAAAGAAACCAGGGCCAAACCGATGAGCAGGATATTACGTTGAGAATCCATCGTTAGTTATCTCTGTCTTGTTTTTGGACTGGTGGAACGGGGTCATACCCCCCTTCATTCAAAGGGTGGCATTTTAATAGACGTTTGCCTGATAACCAACATCCTTTTACAAAACCGTGAGCTCTCAAAGCTTCTAGCGCGTAAGTGGAACAGGTTGGTGTGAACCGGCAACGAGGACCAATCAAAGGGCTGATAAACCAGCGATACAGATAAACGAGCCCAATGGCTATCCACGTGAAGGGCGAGACAGGCGTTGCCATAGCTTATCAAACAACTTAAAAATTTCCTCATTGCTTAAATCTTGCGCGCTTTTCTTTGCAATCACAACAAAATCTTTGTTTGGAAGCTGATGTTGATTGTTACGAAAGCTTTCACGAGCCAAACGCTTAAATCGGTTACGACCGACAGCCGTTTTGATTTGCTTTTTGGGAACCGCTAAACCTAATCGTGGGTGAGAAAGTTTGTTATTGCGAGCAATGATGGTGAAATGAGGCGAGCCAGCTCGATGAGCTTGCTGGAAGACGTTTTGATAATGCTCGGGAGTTAACAAACGTAACTCCCGATTAAACGCGTACGTGTTCAAAATAAACTAGCGATTATTTTGATAGGCGCGCACGGCCTTTTGCACGACGTGCGTTGATAACTTTACGACCGTTCTTAGTTGCCATGCGAGCACGGAAGCCGTGAGTACGCTTGCGCTTTAGAACTGTAGGTTGAAAAGTGCGTTTCATGATAATTACCTTTACTGATCAGTAGTTTTAGGTTCTTGTTAAACCCGGCGTGGGTATTTGCTTTCTTATATAAAGAAGCTCTTTATATAGAGAAGGACAACCGACGCCTCTCAACAAAGAGGCGGAATTGTAATCACACTCACATAATGTGTCAATGACTCAATGAGTACGAAATTCCGGCCGGGCGATTATACGTAGTGTGAGTAAAATCTCAAGGATCAATCGATCCTGATGCTTGATCGTTACTCTATTCCTACTTGGTTAAGGAATTTTTTCAAACGAGGATCTTGTGGATTATCGAAGATATCCTGTGGAGAACCTTGCTCAACGATATTGCCTTCCGCCATGAAGATCACTCTATCAGCGACTTCTTTCGCGAATTGCATCTCGTGCGTCACCACCAGCATGGTTTGATGCTGATTAGCTAACTTCTTCATTAATGAGAGAACTTCACCGACCCATTCAGGATCCAGCGCAGAAGTTGGTTCGTCAAACAACAGCAGTTCTGGTTGCAGCGCCATCGCTCGGCCGATACCCACGCGTTGTTGTTGGCCGCCAGATAATGCCGCTGGATAACTATCGCCTTTATCCCCAAGGCCGATGTCATCCAGAATTTGTTGCGCTCGTTTGAGAGCATCGGCTTTTTTCCAACCTCGAACGGTCACTAGACCTTCGGCAATGTTCTGGCGCGCATTCATATGGGCAAACAGGGCATAGTTTTGGAACACAAAGCCAGTTCGACGACGCAGCGCTAATACTTCGGCTTTAGTGTGTTTTTGAGTATCAACGGAGATGTCATCTATCGTGATACGACCTTCATCTGCTTGTTCTAGAAAGTTCACCGTACGCAGCAAGGTTGATTTACCCGTACCACTTGAGCCGATAATCACGATGATCTCACCTTGCTTAATATCGAGGTCGATGCCTTTCAGCACTTCAGTCTCACCAAAACGTTTGTGAATATTTTCTAACTTAATCATCGTATGTACGCCTTATTCAGTTTTGCTTCTGCCCAGATTTGTACGCGAGTCAGAATTACCACCACGCCCCAGTAAATAAGAGCAACCGCAAGGAAAGCTTCAAAGAAACGGAAACTTGATGAGGCTTCCATCTGTGCTTTCGCCATGATTTCGGCCACACCAAGCGTGAAAGCGAGAGACGTTGACTTGATCATATCGATGAAATAGTTCATCAATGAAGGCAGTGCGACACGCGTTGCTTGAGGTAAAATCACTCGGCGCATTGCTTGGGATGTCGTCATACCGACCGATAAGCTCGCTTCCATTTGGCTGCGATCAATGCCAATAATGGCGGCACGAATACTTTCCGCCATATAAGCGGCAAAGTGCAGCGTTAAACCGATAACCGCTGCTGAAAAGGCGTCGATACCGACCATCAATGGAAAAATTTGCGGTAAGCCGTAATAAAGCAGGAAAAGCTGAACCAACAGTGGGGTGCCACGGAAGAAGCTGATGTACAGTTGGCTTAATTGATCCAGAACTGGCAGTTTAAATACGCGAATATTGGCTAAAATGACGGATAAAATCAGCGAAAACACCAATCCCCATGTCGCCATTTCCATGGTTGTGCCAAGATATTTCAGCAATATCGGCAGCAGTTCCAACATGTAATTAAAGTCAAATCCCATACGGCTTACCTAAAGGCTAGAGAAAAGAAAAGGTGGAAAACAAGTTCCACCTTTACGTAAGTTTATTTTAGTCCGAGAGTGATACCACTTTGCGGCCTAAAGTACAAAGAGTTCTTATTTCGTGATGTCAGCGCCAAACCACTTCACGGAAATTTTCTCTACTGTACCATCTGCGCGCATCTCAGCCAGTGCTTTGTTTACTTCTTCTTGCAGCTTACGACCTTTCTCGTTGTCAACGAAAGGCCATGCGTTTTGAATGGTCTCAAACGGTTCGCCTGCCAATTCCAGAGGAAGGCCAGTTTTCTTAATCAGCTCTAACGCAGAAAGACGATCCATTACAAACGCGTCTGCACGACCGAGCGCCACGTCATGTTCGATACCTGTGTCGTACGTTTTAATGTTGATCTTGCCGTCTTTGTCGTATTGACGCAGCAGTTGCTCAAAGTTAGAGCCTAGGTTCACCGCAACGGTTTTGCCCGCAAGATCGTCAACACCTTTGATGCTGTCGTTGCCTTTACGCACGGTAATTTGTGCGCCATCTACAACGTAAGGGTCAGCAAATAGGTATTTAGCTTTACGCTCATCAGTCATGGTGATTTGGTTGGAGATCGTATCGATACGACCAGTTTCTAAAAGACCAAATAAACCAGAGAAGTTGGCTGTTACGTATTCGATTTTGTAATCGTTACGTTTACCGATTTCATCCCACATGTCGACTTCAAAGCCTTGTAGCTTGTCTTGCTTTACAAAAGTAAACGGGAAGTAGCGACCTGACATACCAACTTTGACTTCAGTAGCGGCTTGTACGGTTGCTGCCGACAGTGCAATGGCTGCAACGGCAACCTTAATCCAGTTTTTCATAATACATCTCCATAATTTTATGGTTGGAAATACTACTGTTAGTTAGCTCAATTAAATAAATAACCAAGAGCAATAACCTAGACCTGTGAGTTATTAGATAATAGAAGAAGAATGTTAAATGTGACGAAAATGCGAACTGAACCTAGCGAAATGATCGACAAAATCAGCATTGGGAATAAAATAATACACAGACTTATCACCAATCGCTCGATCTTGTGAACTTTGCCCAATTGTGGATCGTTGTGTGGGCAAATTTGGGGCAAGGTGTGTTGATCTCATCAAGTTTGCAGAAATAATTGTGAATAACTTGGATCTTATTCACTGGATCGTCGATCAATCGCTGGCGATCTTGGTTATCAACAGGTAAAATTGCCAGTCTTTTCCGATAATTCAATTACTCAGTGGGGGCACCGTGTCATCTTCGCTTTGGCTGCAATGTTTGCAGCAGCTTCAAGAAGAGCTACCAGCTACAGAATTCAGCATGTGGGTTCGTCCGCTACAAGCGGAGCTCAATGACAATACTCTCACTCTATTCGCGCCAAACCGCTTCGTGTTGGACTGGGTGCGTGATAAGTATCTGAACAATATTACTCGCTTACTGCAGGAATACTGCGGTGGCGATATTCCTAACTTACGTTTTGAAGTGGGGAGCCGACCTGTCTCTGCACCAAAACCAGCGCCGACACGTACGCCTGCAGATGTGGCTGCCGAGTCATCTGCACCTGCGCAATTACAGGCGCGTAAGCCAGTACACAAAACCTGGGATGACGACGCTCAAGCGATTGCGGCTATCAATCACCGCTCAAACATGAACCCAAAACACAAGTTCGATAACTTTGTTGAAGGTAAGTCGAACCAACTGGGTTTGGCTGCGGCGCGTCAGGTATCGGATAATCCTGGTGCAGCATACAACCCGCTGTTCCTATACGGCGGCACGGGCTTGGGTAAAACGCACTTGTTGCATGCGGTGGGCAACGCGATTGTGGATAACAACCCGAACGCAAAAGTGGTCTACATGCACTCAGAACGTTTTGTGCAAGACATGGTAAAAGCGCTGCAAAACAATGCGATTGAAGAATTCAAACGCTACTACCGCAGCGTGGATGCGCTCCTTATCGATGACATCCAATTCTTTGCTAATAAAGAACGTTCACAAGAAGAATTCTTCCATACCTTCAACGCACTATTGGAAGGTAATCAGCAGATCATTCTAACGTCTGACCGTTATCCTAAAGAAATTAATGGCGTTGAAGATCGTCTTAAATCTCGCTTTGGTTGGGGTCTTACTGTTGCGATCGAGCCGCCTGAGCTTGAAACGCGTGTGGCGATCTTGATGAAAAAAGCTGAAGATCACCAAATCCACCTTGCTGATGAAGTGGCATTCTTCATTGCCAAGCGTCTGCGTTCGAACGTTCGTGAGCTCGAAGGTGCACTGAACCGTGTTATTGCGAACGCGAACTTTACTGGCCGTCCAATTACGATTGATTTTGTTCGTGAAGCGCTGCGCGATCTGCTTGCTCTACAAGAGAAGCTTGTGACGATCGATAACATTCAAAAGACCGTGGCGGAATACTACAAGATTAAAGTAGCGGACTTGCTGTCTAAGCGTCGTTCTCGTTCTGTAGCGCGTCCTCGTCAGCTGGCTATGGCGTTAGCAAAAGAACTAACCAACCATAGCTTGCCTGAAATTGGCGATGCGTTTGGGGGCCGCGATCATACGACCGTACTTCATGCTTGTCGCAAGATTGAGCAGCTGCGTGAAGAGAGCCACGACATTAAAGAAGATTACTCTAACTTGATTCGCACCCTGTCTTCGTAATCGGTTAGAATAACGGTATTCTAAGCAAATCATTTATTGAGCTGACAGCGTAAAGAGCCAAGCATGAAATTTACCATTGAACGTAGTCATTTAATCAAACCGCTACAGCAGGTTTCGGGCGCTTTAGGTGGCCGACCAACTCTGCCAATCCTGGGTAACCTACTTCTTAAAGTAGAAGAGAACGTATTGTCGATGACGGCAACCGATCTTGAAGTAGAGTTAGTAAGCAAAGTGACGCTAGAAGGTGATTTTGAAGCGGGCAGCATTACCGTTCCTTCGCGTAAGTTTCTCGATATCTGCCGTGGTTTACCGGACGATGCGATCATCACATTTGTATTAGAAGGTGATCGCGTACAAGTTCGCTCTGGTCGCAGCCGTTTCTCGCTGGCAACGCTTCCTGCGAACGATTTCCCTAATATTGAAGACTGGCAAAGTGAAGTGGAAGTATCACTGAGCCAAGCTGATTTACGTACGCTGATCGACAAAACTCAGTTCTCGATGGCGAATCAAGACGTTCGTTACTACCTCAACGGCATGTTGTTTGAAATTGACGGCACCACGCTACGCAGCGTGGCGACGGACGGCCACCGTATGGCGGTATCGCAAACTCAGCTAGGTGCGGACTTTGCGCAGAAGCAAATCATCGTGCCACGCAAAGGTGTGCAAGAATTAGTAAAGTTGATGGATGCGCCAGAGCAGCCCGTAGTACTTCAGATCGGTAGCTCCAATGTTCGTGCTGAGGTGAATAACTTTACTTTTACCTCTAAGTTGGTTGATGGTCGTTTCCCTGACTACCGCCGTGTATTGCCTCAGAGCACCAATAAGACACTAATAGCAAGTTGTGACGAGTTGCGCCAAGCCTTCTCTCGTGCTGCGATTCTTTCCAACGAAAAATTCCGTGGCGTGCGAGTGAATCTGGCTGATACTGAAATGCGCATAACCGCGAATAACCCAGAACAAGAAGAAGCGGAAGAGATGCTTGATGTAACCTTTGAAGGTGACGCCATCGAAATCGGCTTTAACGTAAGCTATGTGCTTGATGTTCTGAACACGTTGCGTTGTGAAAATGTACGTGTGTCGATGTCGGATGCTAACGCTAGCGCGTTGATTGAAAATGCCGACGATGACAGTGCCATGTACGTGGTGATGCCAATTCGTCTATAAGCCAACTGAATGCCTCTTTCTCGTCTCATCATTCAGCAGTTTCGAAACATTAAAGCCTGTGATATTGAGTTATCAGCAGGCTTTAACTTTCTTATCGGGCCGAACGGCAGCGGTAAAACCAGTGTCTTAGAAGCGGTTTATCTGCTCGGGCATGGCCGCTCATTCAAGAGCTCTCTCACCGGACGAGTGATACAAAATGAGTGTGACGAACTGTTTGTTCATGGTCGTTTTTTGAACTCGGATCAATTTGAGCTACCTATCGGCATTAATAAGCAGCGTGATGGCTCAACAGAGGTTAAAATAGGCGGTCAATCTGGACAAAAATTAGCGCAGTTGGCACAAGTTCTGCCTCTGCAGTTGATACACCCAGAAGGGTTTGATTTACTGACAGATGGCCCTAAACATCGTCGTGCGTTTATTGATTGGGGCGTGTTTCATACCGAGCCCGCTTTTTATCAAGCATGGGGAAGGTTCAAGCGCCTGAACAAGCAGCGCAACGCGTTGTTGAAAACCGCCAATAGTTATCGTGAGCTCAGTTATTGGGATCAGGAAATGGCAGGATTGGCTGAAAACATCAGCCAATGGCGAGCAAGTTACATCGAGCAGATGAAAACCGTCGCAGAAACTATCTGTCAGACATTTTTGCCAGAATTTGAGATCCAATTGAAGTATTATCGTGGCTGGGATAAAGACACTCCATACCACGAGATACTAGAAAAGAATTTTGAGCGTGATCAGGCTTTGGGATACACCTTTAGTGGCCCAAACAAAGCTGATTTGCGCATTAAAGTGAACGGAACGCCCGTTGAAGATGTTCTGTCACGCGGTCAATTAAAACTCATGGTGTGTGCATTGCGTGTCGCGCAAGGGCAACACCTGACAGAGATGGCCGGTAAACAATGCATTTACCTAATTGATGACTTCGCGTCGGAATTAGATAGCCAACGTCGCAAGCGTCTTGCTGACTGCTTAAAAGAGACGGGCGCACAAGTATTTGTAAGCTCTATCACTGAAAGCCAAATCGCCGATATGTTGGACGATAACGGTAAATTGTTTCATGTGGAACATGGCAGGATAGAGTCAAACTAGAAGAGAGAAACTCATGTCTGAAAATTACGATTCATCGAGTATTAAGGTACTGAAGGGTCTGGATGCGGTACGTAAGCGTCCAGGAATGTACATCGGCGATACGGACGACGGCACCGGCCTTC
The DNA here is from genome assembly GCF_033340175.1 of Vibrio sp. 1557. Lineage (NCBI taxonomy): Bacteria > Pseudomonadati > Pseudomonadota > Gammaproteobacteria > Vibrionales > Vibrionaceae > Vibrio > Vibrio sp. 1557. Next base: position 59,835 of record NZ_JAWOVZ010000020.1, read on the forward strand.
ACCACATGGTTTTCGAGGTGGTGGATAACTCAATTGATGAAGCGTTGGCAGGTCACTGTAAAGACATCGTTGTGACAATTCATGAGGATAACTCGGTTTCCGTTAGCGATGATGGTCGTGGCATTCCAACAGAAATCCACTCAGAGGAAAATGTCTCTGCAGCAGAAGTAATTATGACGGTTCTTCACGCGGGTGGTAAGTTCGACGATAACTCATACAAAGTATCGGGTGGTCTTCACGGGGTAGGTGTTTCAGTAGTAAACGCACTATCAGAGAAAGTTGAGCTAACGATTCATCGTGGTGGCCATATCCATACGCAAACCTACCGCCATGGTGAGCCTCAAGCGCCACTAGCCGTTGTGGGTGATACGGATAAAACCGGTACACAAATTCGTTTCTGGCCAAGTGCCGAGACGTTCTCTAACACTGAGTTCCACTATGACATTCTGGCGAAACGCCTGCGTGAACTGTCATTCCTGAACTCTGGTGTGTCGATCAAATTGGTTGATGAACGTGAAGCGGACAAACATGATCACTTCATGTATGAAGGTGGTATTCAAGCGTTCGTTGATCACCTAAACACCAACAAAACGCCAATCATCGAAAAAATCTTCCACTTTAACTCTGAGCGTGAAGACGGCATTTCAGTTGAAGTGGCGATGCAATGGAACGATGGTTTCCAAGAGAACATCTTCTGCTTTACCAACAATATCCCACAGCGTGATGGTGGTACTCACCTTGCTGGTTTCCGTGCTGCGCTAACACGTACATTGAACAGCTTTATGGATAAAGAAGGTTTCTCGAAGAAAGCGAAAACAGCGACTTCAGGCGACGATGCGCGTGAAGGTCTAACTGCGGTTGTTTCGGTGAAAGTGCCTGATCCTAAGTTCTCAAGCCAAACAAAAGACAAACTGGTTTCTTCTGAAGTGAAATCAGCTGTTGAGTCTGCAATGGGTGAAAAACTGTCTGAGTTCTTGATTGAGAACCCGACAGAAGCGAAGATGGTTTGTTCGAAAATCATCGATGCAGCACGTGCTCGTGAAGCAGCGCGTAAAGCTCGTGAAATGACGCGCCGTAAAGGTGCACTAGACCTAGCTGGCCTTCCAGGTAAACTTGCAGACTGTCAGGAAAAAGATCCGGCACTCTCTGAACTATACATAGTGGAGGGTGATTCGGCAGGCGGCTCCGCAAAACAAGGCCGTAACCGTAAGAACCAAGCAATCCTACCGCTAAAAGGTAAGATTCTTAACGTAGAAAAAGCACGTTTCGACAAGATGCTATCTTCTCAAGAAGTAGCAACACTGATCACCGCACTAGGTTGTGGTATCGGTCGTGACGAGTACAACCCGGACAAGCTTCGTTACCACAACATCATCATCATGACCGATGCCGATGTCGATGGTTCGCACATCCGTACGCTACTGTTGACCTTCTTCTACCGTCAAATGCCAGAGCTTATTGAGCGTGGCTATGTGTACATCGCTCAGCCACCACTATACAAAGTGAAAAAAGGCAAACAAGAGCAGTACATCAAAGATGAAGAAGCGATGAACCAATACCAAGTATCATTGGCTCTGGACAATGCATCGCTACACGTAAACGCAGAAGCACCAGCATTGGCTGGTGAAGCACTAGAGAAGCTTGTTCAACAGTACAATGCGGGTATTAAACTTGCGGAACGTATGAGCCGTCGCTACCCAAGTGCTTTGGTAAACGAGTTGATTTACACTCCTCGCCTAACGCCAGAGCAATGCCATGACGCATCAGTTGTGGAAGCTTGGACGAAGCAGCTTATTGAACAGCTGAATGCGAAAGAAGTGGGTGCAAGCCAGTACAGCTACGAAGTTGAGCAGCACGAAGAGCTAGGCTTAAACTTGCCTAAGATTGTGGTTCGTACTCACGGCGTGACGCACGAACATGCAATTAGCATCGACTTCCTAAACTCGAAAGAGTACGGCAAGTTGGCTGATCTATCAGAAGCACTTGATGGACTTCTGGAAGAAGGCGCGTACATCAAACGTGGTGAGCGTACTATGCCAGTGGCAAACTTTGCAGAAGCGCTTGACTGGTTAGTGAAAGAGTCTATGCGTGGCTTAAGCCGTCAGCGCTACAAAGGTCTAGGTGAGATGAACCCAGACCAACTTTGGGAAACCACCATGGACCCAGAAACTCGTCGTATGATGCAGGTAACGATTGAAGATGCGGTAGGCGCAGATCAACTGTTCACTACGCTAATGGGTGACCAAGTAGAACCTCGTCGTAACTTCATCGAAGAGAACGCACTGAAAGTAGCGAACCTAGACGTATAACGACACTGTTCGTGATAGTAAAAAGCAGCGAGAAATCGCTGCTTTTTTTGTTTTACCACCAGCTAAAATCGCCACTTTCTGCCAAAGCTGATGTTTTTCTGGTACTAACTGCCAACAACCCGATCAAGCCTGCCATTTTATTTCTGTTTTCTTTTTTTCTCGCCATTTTGTTCGCTTGAGCGTTTTTGCTTTCTTTTTTCTGCTCGCTATAGTGCTGAAGAGCTGATGAATAAGGAGACTAAGAAAATGGTGATGACTTTCCTGTACTAAGCCGGAAGTGATGCACTTCCGGTTCAATGCACTGAATTTATTTGTAAGACAAGGCATTAAGAAGGAAATAATCATGTTTGAACGCTGGTTCTCAGCGTACTGCTTGGCGCTGCGAACTTGGTGGTTAACCAGTCGCTTTTTAACCTATCAATCACCACTAAGGTTGTTATCGCTATTTGAAATCTGCGAGCAACAAGCCCATTGCCGTAACCGAGCTCGTATTGCGGTTGGTGACACGGTTCGCTTAGTGGATGTTGAACGCGCCTATCAATATCGCATGACATTGGTCAGCTCGCGCAAAGGGCAACCCATGACAGGTATGCTCGCGGTCGATTCTTATTTGGGATCTCGACTGTTAGGTCGAGCTAAAAATGATGCGCTCGAAGTGGAAATTTTTAATCAGCGACGCTGCTTTGTGATTACTGAAATTGTTCATCAATCGCAGCCAGCAGCTCAGAAAATGCTGTGTGGTTGTCTGTTGTGCCAATAAATAGAGGTGAAGTCATGAGTAAGAAAGAAAAGAAACAACCGCAGTTGAGTCTAAAAGAAAAGCGCAAACTAAAGCAGGAAAAGGCGGCAGAAAAGGGCGTTGTAAAAGCGCGTAAATCCTCCCGCAAGTAAAGTGTAGACTGAGCCCTCCAGAGCGGCGGGCTGTTTATCACTGATCGCGAAGTGATGAGGAACTAAGCTGTTCAAGGGGATAGTGGATGCTTTAAAAATTTTTTATTTTTTCCCTTGAAAGTCATTTTTGACGACCTTATATCTAGTTGTGAAGAGGGTGACTGGCTTGCTAGAGACTAGAAGACCAGCCCTCTGAAATCGCTAAAACGAGATCGCTCAGAAGAGGATATGGCGTTTTAGCACACAACTTAAACCTTTAGATTCAATATCATGTCTCCGAGCCAAACCAAGGCCAGTGGAATGATAAGAATCTCTTAGTTCGGCGTTGGTTTTTGCATAAACACGCCAGTAGGATGAAACTCATCTGAACTAAGACTATTGCTTAATTAAGAGGATAGATTTATGCGTAATGTAGATTTCTCACCACTATACCGTAATGCAATTGGCTTTGATCGTCTGCTAAACCTGATGGAAGCGAATACAGCGAAAAATACTTCTGGCGGTTACCCTCCATACAACATTGAGCAAAAAGACGAGCACAACTACCGTATTACTATGGCCGTTGCTGGCTTTGCTGAAGAACAGCTCGATCTGACTCAAAACGAAAACATGTTGATTGTGAAGGGCGAACGTAAAGCAGAAGAAGGCAAAAACTACGTTTACCAAGGTATTGCAGAACGTGATTTTGAACGTAAATTCCAGCTAGCGGATTACGTAAAAGTCGTGGGTGCATCAATGGAAAACGGTCTGCTTCATATCGATTTAGTTCGTGAAATCCCTGAAGCCATGCAACCACGTAAGATTGCTATCGGTGGCAACAACCTGATTGAGAACAACTAATCAGTTAACCACCCGGTTATAGAATGAGAAAGAGCGCCATATGGGCGCTCTTTTTAGTTTGGGGGTTTTCAAATCCGCTATTTTAAAGCTGTAATTTCAAAGAGAAGAACGGCTGAGTTCAATCCGTCTATTTACCTTCGCGGTAAGCCTTTTCCACTTCTTCAGCGATAATCTCAATGCCTTTTTGCATCACCTCATCATCTTGAACGTAGTTCATACGCAGGCATTGGTGCGCGTGATCCCACTCGTCTTGCTGACCAATAAAGAAATATTCACCAGGGACAATCAATACGCCACGCGCTTTCAAGCGTTGGTACAGTTCCATTGTTGTGATTGGCAGTTCATCAAACCATAACCACAAGAAGATAGCGCCTTCCGGCTTGTGGATGCGGAATCGCTCATCGGTAATTGCTTGTTGGAGCAGTTCAACCGCACGTTGTGATTTTTGCTTGTAGAACGGCTTAATCACCTCTGAACTCAGTTTAAGCAGATCGCCTTTGCCAATTATATGGTTTGCCAGCGCTGGACCAACACTGCCCGGCGCTAGGCTGATGATGCCGTTCATATTGGTTAACGCTTGAGTGATTTCTTCACTCGCAATCACAATGCCACAACGCACGCCCGGTAAACCAAGCTTAGATAGGCTCATGCATAGGATGGTGTTTTCATTCCAGAACGGTTCGACATCTTCAAAGATGATGTTCGGGAAAGGTAGACCGTAGGCGTTATCGATGATCAGTGGGATGTTGTTCTCACGTGCTAGCTTGTCCAGCTTACGTACTTCTTCATCTGTCAGTACATTACCCGTTGGGTTAGTTGGGCGAGACGCGCAGATTGCCGCAACAGAGTCGTCGACGGCGAGTTGCTCAAAATCGACGTGGTATTTAAACAGGCCGTTATCTAACAGCTCGATTTCTGGGTGGTAAGAGATAAAGATATCTTCATCAATGCCAGCATCACCATAACCGATGTATTCAGGCGCGATAGGCAGTAGCACTTTCTTGTGCGAACCGTCTGGCTGTTTACCTGCCAACAAGTTGAACAAGTAGAAGAAGCCACTCTGGCTACCGTTAGTTAGGCTGATGTTCTTTTCGGAAATATCCCAGCCGTAAGTTTCACGGAATAACTGAGCTAGCGCTTTGACGAACGCGTCTTTACCCTGCGGGCCATCGTAGTTGGCGAGGGCGGCGACGAGCTCCCCACTGGCGAGCATTTCCTCACTGGCTTGGTGAAAGTAATCGAGCATGGCAGGAATGGCGGCAGGATTACCTCCACCGAGCATGATGGCACCTGGTGTGCGCAGACCATCATTCAAATCGTCCATTAACTGCGTAATACCTGAATACTGATTAAATTTTTCACCAAACTTTGAGAACTGCATGCTGACTTATACCTAATTCATTGTGATTGCTTTGTGTATGTTTATGCCGATGTTTTATCGGCTTATCGAGTAATCCTTGACCTTACCTCAATGTGTAATTAACGCAAAGTGTGAATTAAGCCGAAAAAGAAAAAAGTGCGTCATCAGACCAGAGGGACGAGACTAAATGGCAAAAAGAACAATAAAAAAGGGAAGCTTATGCTTCCCTTGCTGGTGGAGAGAGTGTGATTTACTCACCGGTGTAAACAATCAGCACCTTGTCGTCTTGGTATTGGCGTTCGAACGCGTAGTAACCTTCTTGGTTGCGAGTGATGTGCTTACCTTGAGCTACCGCTGGGTGGCGTTTACGGAATTCGCCCAACTTTTGCCAATGTTGCAGTAGATCTTCTCGCTCGCCATGAATCTTATCCCATGGCATATCTGAGCGTGTGCCTTGGTGGGTGTCTGAACCAGTAATGCCAAAATCACGAGCTATCTCATCACCGTAATAGATCTGTACTGCACCGGGAGCCAGCATCAGTGCATTCGCGGCACGAGCTTGGTCATCAAAACTGCGGCTGCGAGCCGACCAAAACAGCTGTGTATCGTGTGAAGACAGGTAGCTCAACACATTGAACTCAGGATCGGTATTGATGCGTTCTGCATAACGGCGGTAATCATTATCAAGTTGAGCGAAACACTTCAGCGCTTTTGGTGCTACATCAGATTGGAACTCGAAGTTGATGATGGAGTCGAAGCCGTTATCGAAATATGGGCTTTTCACCACGCTGTGTGCCCATACTTCACCTGTCATCCAGAAAGGTAGGTCATCCAAGGCTTTGTCCGGGTTGTTTTGTTTCCATTGAGCAAGCGCTTGGGTGGTGCTGGCTTTCAACTCTGCCCACGCTTCCATTTTAACGTGTTTAGCGGTGTCGACACGGAAGCCGTCAATGCCATAGTCGCGCACCCAATCGGATAACCAGGTAATCAGGTGTTCACGTGGGGTTTGCAGCTCATCTTGCGCATTGGTGTCTTTATTGCGGAAGAAGTTTGGTAATCCGGTTTTCTGAGTTGATTCGGTTTTGAGATCCGGTAGGTAGTTCAAAGACATGGTGATGTCGTTGTAGCCCGGAGCATCGTAGTCGCCAATATCGGTGCGGATCCAATCTTTGCCCCACCATTTATCCCACGCTTCGCTATCACCGTATTTGATGTAGTCGTTGAAGCTGTGCCAGCTTTGTCCTGATTTTGGCTGCCAGTCGGTCCATTTTTCACCAAGGACTTCTTTGGCTTCTTGGTCATCAAGGTAAAGCTGACCAAATCCGAATTCCTGCATGTCTGCTAATGTCGCATAACCTGTGTGGTTCATGACCACATCCCAAATCACGCGGATACCTTTCTTGTGGGCGGTATCGACGAAGGTTCTGAGTTCATCTTCGGTACCCATGTTGGCATCAAGCTTGGTCCAGTCTTGATGGTAGTAGCCGTGGTAGCCGTAGTGCTTAAAGTCGCCTTTATCGCCGCCGCCAACCCAGCCGTGGATTTGTTCCAGTGGTGAGGTTATCCAGATAGCATTCACACCAAGTGATTCGATGTAATCGAGTTTTTTCGTTAGACCCGCTAAGTCACCACCGTGGAAGGTACCAATCTCATATTTTCCGTCTTTGCTGCGACCGTAGCTGTTGTCGTTGTCTGGGTTGCCATTGTAGAAGCGGTCGGTCATGACGAAGTACACCGTCGCATTGTCCCAACTGAACGGTTTGTCGGCTTGCTGTTCAACTTCTTCTAGCAGCAATAGACCTTGGCTCATAGGACCCGGTTGCATGGTGACGCTGCCATTGGCGACAGTGGTTTCTTGTCCGGTTAAGGCATCACGAACGACAGTGCCATCATTAAAGGTTTGGGCAACGTTGATGGTTTTTGGCGTGTCAGTTGCGACAGGGCAAGAGTAGGTGATGTCCTGACTCTGTTTTGGTTTGATTTTTACCGTCAGCTCATTGGTGGTTGGATTGAGCGTAAATTGATAGGTATTGGCTTTGAAGATGCGCAGCGGCATTTGTGCGTCAGTGGCGCAGTTATCCATTTTTAATGGACGATTGAATTTGATGCGATCTTCTTCTGCTAAGGCAAAGCTACTGCCACAGCTTTGATTACTGTCGGCAATGGTAAAGGTGTAGCTGCCTTTTTCGAGTTTTTGCTCAGCGACAAGTAAGCCTTGTGAGTTTTCCTCAAAAACAGCAGTGTCATCACCAACGTTTAATACGATGGCATTTTCTGGTATCTGGCTGCAGGCGCTCAGTAGACCGATAGAGAGTGCGAGAATTGTTTTTTTCATTGTGTCCTTCCCCCGAATAAACAGTCCAGTTATAGCAAAACTGTGCCTCTACAATCCGAGCTCTACACCAACAAGTTAAACGCGTCTCACCCTACAAATTTTAGTCTTGTTCACAAAATGAATAATAAGCGTCACCTTCATCGGTTTGAAGGCAACAAAAAAGGGAAGCATCTGCTTCCCTTTTAGTTATTTCTTAATCACTTCGAAGAGTAATGAATTACTTTTGAAGCAAAGAAATGTCTGCGATCTGTAGGAACAGGTTACGCAGGTTGTTCAGTAGTGTCAGACGGTTCTTCTTAAGTGCTTCGTCGTCTGCCATTACCATTACGTTATCAAAGAACGCATCAACTGGTTCACGTAGGTCAGCTAGCTTGCTTAGGGCTTCTTGGTAGTTACCTGTAGCAAATGCTGGCTCTAGCGCTTCCGTCATTACTTCAACGCTTTCTGCTAGTGCTTTCTCTGCGTCTTCTTGTAGAAGTGCTAGGTCGATGTCTGCTGCTAGTTCGCCGTCGAATTTCGCTAGGATGTTACCTACACGTTTGTTCGCTGCTGCTAGAGACTCAGCTGCTTCTAGTTCACGGAAGTGAGAAACCGCTTTAACTCGTTGATCGAAGTCTGCTGGTTTCGTCGGGCGACGCGCTAGAACCGCTTGAATGATGTCTACGCTGAAGCCTTCGTCTTGGTACCAAGCACGGAAACGACCAAGCATGAACTCGATAACGTCTTGTTCAACGTTGTCGTTGGTTAGGCGGTCGCCAAACAGTGACTTCGCTTTCGCTACTAGGTCAACAAGATCTAGGTTGTAGCCGTATTCAACGATGATACGTAGTACACCTAGAGATGCGCGGCGTAGTGCGAATGGGTCGCTGCCTTTAGGCGCTTGACCAATACCGAAGATACCGACGATAGTGTCTAGCTTGTCTGCCATTGCAACTGCAGTTGAAACGCCGTTAGATGGCAGTTCATCACCTGCGAAACGAGGCATGTATTGCTCGTTCAGTGCGACTGCAACTTCTTCTGCTTCACCGTCGTGGCGAGCATAGTGCATACCCATAACACCTTGAGTATCCGTGAATTCGAATACCATTGAGGTCATTAGGTCACATTTTGCTAGTAGACCAGCACGCTTTGATTTCTCAACGTCAGCACCGATTTGCTCAGCAATGTAGCCAGCAAGTTCAGTGATGCGGTCTGTTTTGTCTTTGATCGTACCCAGTTGCTTTTGGAAGATCGCTTGTTCTAGTTCTGGCAGACGGTCGATAAGCGGACGCTTACGGTCTGTGTTGAAGAAGAACTCTGCGTCTGCAAGACGAGGGCGAACTACTTTCTCGTTACCTTCGATTACGTAACGAGGCTCTTTTGATTCGATGTTCGATACGAAGATGAAGTTAGGTAGTAGCTTCTTGTTTTCATCGTAAACAGGGAAGTATTTTTGATCACCTTTCATGGTGTATACCAACGCTTCAGAAGGCACTTTTAGGAACTCTTCTTCAAACTTCGCTGTTAGTACCACTGGCCATTCAACCAGAGACGTTACTTCTTCTACTAGGTCATCTTCTAGGTCAGCGATACCGCCAACCGCTGCTGCCGCTTTTTGTGCGTCAGCTAGGATGATTGCTTTACGCGCTTCGTAATCTGCCATTACTTTACCGCGCTCTTCTAGGATCGCAGGGTATTGTTCAGCAGAATCGATAGTGAACTCTTGCTCACCCATGAAGCGGTGACCACGGATAGTGCGGTCTGAAGCGACACCAAGGATCTCGCCTTCGATTAGATCGCTGCCCATTAGCATGGTTAGCGTCTTAACTGGACGGATAAATTGAGTCGTTTTGTTACCCCAGCGCATTGGTTTTGCGATAGGTAGGTTTGCTAGTGCTTTCGCTGCAAGTTCAACGACGATCTCAGACGTTGGCTGACCTTTCACTTCTTGTTTGAACAGTAGCCATTCACCTTTGTCTGTAACCATGCGTTCTGCTTGGTCAACCGTGATGCCACAACCGCGTGCCCAGCCTTGAGCTGCTTTTGTTGGGTTGCCTTCCGCGTCAAACGCTGCAGAAACCGCAGGGCCACGCTTTTCAACAACTTTGTCAGACTGGCTGTCTGCTAGTGCTGCGACTTTAAGTGCAAGACGACGAGGTGCCGCGAACCATTTCACGCCCTCGTGAGCAAGCTCAGCGCCTTTTAGTTCTGCTTCGAAGTTTGCTGCGAATGCTTCAGCTAGAGTGCGAAGTTGCGTTGGTGGTAGCTCTTCTGTACCTAGCTCGATTAGAAATTCTTTTGCCATGTTACTCTACCCCTTACGCTTGTTCTTTCTTACACATTGGGAAGCCAAGAGCTTCACGCGATGCGTAGTATGCTTCTGCAACTGCTTTAGTCAGGTTGCGGATGCGTAGGATGTAACGTTGGCGTTCAGTTACTGAGATCGCTTTACGTGCGTCTAGTAGGTTGAATGCGTGACCGGCTTTTAGGATGCGCTCGTAAGCAGGTAGTGGGAGTGGCTTTTCAAGCTCAAGTAGCTCTTTACACTCTTTTTCACACTGTTCGAAGAAGCCAAATAGGAATTCAACGTCTGCGTGCTCGAAGTTGTAAGTCGATTGCTCTACTTCATTTTGGTGGAAGATGTCACCGTAAGTCACTTTGCTGCCGTCTGGTGCGATGTTCCAAACTAGGTCGTAAACAGAGTCTACTTCTTGGATGTACATTGCTAGACGTTCGATACCGTAAGTGATTTCACCAGTTACTGGTTTACACTCAAGACCACCAACTTGCTGGAAGTAAGTAAACTGGGTCACTTCCATGCCGTTTAGCCAAACTTCCCAGCCCAGACCCCATGCGCCTAGTGTTGGGTTTTCCCAGTTGTCTTCTACGAAACGGATGTCGTGTACAAGAGGGTCAATACCAAGAACTTCAAGGGAGCCAAGGTACAACTCTTGAATATTGTCAGGCGATGGTTTTAGCGCTACTTGGAATTGGTAGTAGTGCTGAAGACGGTTAGGGTTTTCACCGTAACGGCCATCAGTAGGACGACGTGAAGGTTGTACGTAAGCTGTCGACATTGGCTCTGGGCCAAGCGCTCGTAGACAGGTCATTGGGTGAGAGGTACCCGCACCCACTTCCATATCTAGCGGTTGAACAATGGTACAACCATTTTGAGCCCAATAATCCTGCAGCGCGAGGATCATTCCCTGGAAGGTTTTGATATCGTATTTTTGCATAAGTCAGGTTCGCGCGATTCTCTTGTTACTCGTTAATTCGTCATCTATGCCGAGTTTTTCAACTCTAACAACGGCGATAAAGAGTAATTACGGTTGAATAAATTAACAATCTAGTATAACCAGATATTGAGCATGGGAGTAGAGCTAATCTTGATTAATTCGTGGGCGATTTTCTCCTTTAATGAATTTTTACCGCGTTATCTGCTGTATTTTTCCTAAAAGGGAGTTTTTGCCTGCTTTGGCTCTTGAGAAGCGCAACAAAGGTGGCTAGAATTGCGCCTGTCTTTGGGGAGTAGCTTACCTGATGAAGTTTCTGTTTCATCTGGTTCGTCCGTCAACATAATTGGTGCAAAATCACCATGGCGTTCGAGACTTGAAGCCTTTCAAGTTTAGCAAGACCTTAGACAAATCATCACGAACCGGGGTAGGGGCGTGAGGTTTGTCTTCGGTTAAAAATAATAATCCCTGCCCCAATGAGCATGTCGTGAGCGTTTTAGCTATTTCAATTACTACTGTAGCGTTAGCAGAAATTGGCGATAAGACCCAATTGCTATCTCTATTACTCGCAAGTCGTTACCGAAAACCAATCCCAATTATTGCAGCAATCTTTTTGGCAACTATTGCCAACCACGCTTTGGCTGCATGGTTAGGTGTGGTTGTCGCAGACTATCTATCACCTGAGATTTTAAAGTGGGTGCTGGTGGTCAGTTTTGTCGCGATGGCGGCTTGGGTTCTGATCCCGGACAAACTGGATGATGACGAGCAGATTTCTAATCGAGGCCCATTTATTGCCAGCTTTATCGCGTTCTTCGTTGCGGAGATAGGCGATAAAACTCAGATCGCCACTTCCATCTTAGGGGCGCAATACGCGGATGCGTTAAGTTTGGTGATTATCGGTACCACAATCGGTATGCTGCTGGCGAATGTACCTGTGGTCCTGATTGGTAAATTGTCGGCCGACAAGATGCCTTTAGGGCTGATCCGTAAAATTACCGCATTTTTGTTTATTGCTCTGGCAATAGGGGCTGCACTGTTCTGATTTTTTGCACGTGAAATTATGTGAGTTATCAATCATTAGTGGCGTGCTGCGCGAGTTCAAACTCTGACTCTAAATCGTTCCGTTGCGTGACGGATGACATATAAGTGTCATACTTGTCATGGTAGTTTAATGGTGTGAATGATAGCGAGAGGGCAAGTTTATGCTTACACGTTACATGGGGATGTCCCCGAAGAGTCAGAGTTATTTATTCACTTTTGGTTTAGCGCTGTGTTTACTAGCGATGGTGCTAACTGATATGTGGTTACCGATTGTAGCAGGATCGTTCGTTCTTACTGGATTGACAGTAGAAGCGTGGATTCGTGTCGCTCACATCATTCCTATGCATGAAGAGATGCGGGCAATGAAGAAACAACTTAACAAGCTCCAATCAGAAGTTCGCACACTCGAATACGACGAATAAACAAACGGCAGCCAATATAGGCTGCCGTTTTTAGTTCGACCAGATTATTCCAATCCTTTCTTGATCAGGTACTGATACGGAACTTGCTCCGTTTGTGCCGCAACTAATTGGTGGTCCATAAAGCGGCAGAAACTCGGAATGTCTCGAGTTGTGGATGGATCGTCTGCTTTGACCAGCAAAATCTCACCATCTTGCATGTTGCGAATTGTCTTCCTGACCATCATCACTGGCTCTGGGCAGCGCAGTCCTTCCGCCTCTAATGTCTTGTTTGCCAGTTCAGGATTAAAGCTCATAGTGTGATTCTCGTAACTAACTGAGCGTTGAATTTTACTTTCGTTGAAAAAATATTCAATAACCACTTGGCAAACCGAATTTTTTGTTTTACCTTAAATTAACAATTTGGTAACAACTGGCAAGGGAGAGGCAATGTTAACAGCGTTAGACAGACTTACGATTTACTCAGTGCTGTGTTTTATCTCGTTTTGTGCATTGGTACTCAGGACGCCAGCTGACACCTCTTTGACGCCTCTAGTAGGCATGGTTGCCACTATTATTGGGATTTGGATCGAGATGCGCAGATGGTCTGGCGCATCTGAGCAAGAAAATTAGCGCTTCTTGCTTGGATCAGAATGCTTTTAATAACGCTCACCTATTTTTTACCGACACTTCATTCCGACACTATCCCCATTTTTCTTGGGCTTCCCCGCTGAAAGGCGGGATTTTTTTTGCCTAAAGAGTACAATTTACCCAAACACATACAAAATAAGTGGCTAATTCGTGGAACTGGAAGACATCTATCGCCGAGATTTAAATTTACTGGTTGCGTTGCGAGTACTGATAGAAGAAAACAGTGTCAGTAAGGCGGCAACACGTCTGAACTTGAGTCAATCGGCAATGAGTCGTGTGCTTGGTCGTCTACGTGACTTGTTGGGAGACCCGCTGTTTACTCGTCAGGGACAGCATTTGATCCCAACTCAGAAAGCGTTAGAGATCGATCGCTCATTGGGCGAGCCATTAGAGTCTTTACGTCAGTTGTTATCTCCGGTTGAGTTTGACCCATTGCAATGCGTACAGACTTTCAACATCGTGACCACCGACTATGCCATGCAAACGATCTTACCGTTCGCTTTGCCGAGAATTTACCAAGAAGCGCCAAACGTGTCTTTCAACTTCTTACCACTGCAACACGACCGTTTATCAGATCAGCTCACTTATGAAGGTGCAGACTTAGCGATTTGTCGTCCGACTGGCCCGGTGGAGCCTCTACGCAGTGAAGTGTTGGGGCGAGTGGGGGTGCTGTGTATGCTTTCAAAACAGCATCCATTAGCGGATAAAGAAATGAGCTTGGATGATTATCTGAGTCATCCACATGCCATGATCGCCATCAGTGATGGTGTTAAGGCACTGATCGAACAAGCTTTGATGGAGAAACCTAAGCGTAAAATGGTTCTGCGGGCTTATCATTTAGAAGCCGCATTGGCGATCATGGATACCTTGCCAATTATCATCACAGTGCCAGCGGACTTGGCGTATCTGGTTGCCGAGCGTTATGACTTGGTGGTGAAACCGTTACCATTCCAATTCACGCCGTTTGAATACTCGATGATTTGGCATGCGCGTTGCGAGCATTCTCCCGCTCAAGAATGGTTAAGAACGATTGTGCGTGAAGAGTGTAGCCGTCTGATAGCTAAACGTATCGAAGATATGGGACTGAACTGCTAACAAAAAAGAGCCAGCAATGCCGGCTCTTCGTCTGTTTACACTGAGTCAGTGTTTATAGCTTGATAACCACACGACCCGTTACTTGACCGTTGGTGATGTCTTCTGCATATTTCGGTGCTTCAGCAAGAGCAACTTCAGTACACGCTTGCTCGAAGTAGCTGTCTGGTAGTAGCTCGACCAGCTTTTCCCATGCTGCGATACGTTTCTCTGTTGGGCACATTACTGAGTCCACACCTTGTAGGCGAACATTACGTAGGATGAACGGCATCACTGTGGTTGGTAGATCAAAACCACCAGCAAGACCACAAGCTGCGACTGCACTGTTGTAATCCATTTGCGCCAATACTTTTGCTAGTACTTTGCTGCCTACAGTATCAACCGCACCTGCCCATACTTGCTTTTCAAGTGGACGTGCTGGTTCTTCAAATTCAGTACGGTCGATGATGCGGCTAGCACCTAGTTTTTCAAGTAGCGGGCCGTTTTTCTCTACACGACCTGTCACTGCAGCAACTTTGTAGCCAAGCTGTGCTAGAAGCGTTACTGCGACTGAGCCTACACCGCCACTTGCGCCAGTTACTAGGATTTCGCCATTTTCAGGTTTGATGCCTGCATCAAGCAGTGCTTGAACACACAGCATACCAGTGAAGCCAGCAGTACCAACCATCATTGCTTTCTTGCTGTCTAGACCTTTTGGTAGTGGTACTAGCCAATCCGCTTTTAGACGAGCACGCTGAGACATACCACCCCAGTGGTTTTCACCCACGCCCCAGCCAGTAAGGACAACTTTGTCACCAGCTTGGTAGCGGCCGTCTTCTGAGCTTACTACCGTACCTGCTAGGTCAATACCTGGCACCATCGGGAAGTTACGGATGATTTTACCTTTACCTGTGATCGCAAGACCGTCTTTGTAGTTTAACGATGAGTAATCAACGTCAATCAGAACGTCGCCTTCAGGCAGTTGTGTTTCATCGATTTGCTCGATGTTAGCGATAGTACGTTTGTCTTCTTGATTTAGAACTAGAGCATTAAACATAAGGTTCTCCGATTGTGCGGTAGCATGACTCTGGGTCACATGCAGCAAGATATCAACTGGTCTAAGTGTATGTCTTCTTTGTCTATGAATAAAATGAAACTTGAGCATTTAATGTATGCTCTTCATGCATGTTTGATGTAAAACAAAGGGCGACATCAATTGTCGCCCTTAAGTGTAATACTAAAAATTTTAGTACTAGTTCATTTGCTTATGATTGTTGGCTCGATCACTACAACAACGTCTTGAACTGTTATGGTCGTTCAAATACTGTCGCAATGCCCTGACCCAAACCGATACACATGGTGGCCAGACCGTATTTCGCGTCTTTCGCTTCCATTAGGTTGATTAACGTTGTTGAGATACGTGAACCAGAACAGCCTAGTGGATGACCCAATGCTATCGCACCACCGTTAAGGTTGACCTTCTCATCCATAACATCAAGCAGGCCTAAGTCTTTAGCACACGGCAGAGACTGCGCGGCAAATGCTTCGTTTAGCTCAACCACATCCATGTCTTCAATTGAAAGACCGGCACGCTTGAGCGCTTTTTTCGTCGCAGGTACAGGACCGTAACCCATAATAGAAGGATCGCAGCCCGCAATGGCCATGCCTTTAATACGTGCACGAATATTCAAGCCAAGCTCATTGGCTTTCTCTTCGCTCATGATCAACATCGCTGATGCACCATCGGACAGAGCCGATGATGTACCGGCTGTTACTGTACCGTTTGCAGGGTCGAACACTGGGCGAAGTTGAGATAGACCTTCAATGGATGTTTCAGGGCGAATCACTTCGTCGTAATCCAGAGTGAACAGTGTGCCGTCTGCTGCGTGGCCTTCAATTGGTAGAATTTCGTTTTTAAAACGACCCTCTACGGTTGCTGCGTGCGCACGAGTGTGAGAGCGAGCGGCAAACTCGTCTTGTTGCTCACGGCTAATACCATGTAATTTACCAAGCATTTCAGCCGTTAAGCCCATCATGCCCGCAGCTTTTGCTACGTTCTTTGACATACCTGGGTGAAAGTCTACACCGTGGTTCATTGGCACATGCCCCATGTGCTCAACACCACCAATTAGGCAGATTTCAGCATCGCCAGTCATGATGGCACGTGTACCGTCGTGAAGCGCTTGCATTGATGAGCCACACAAGCGGTTCACCGTCACGGCGCCAATTTCAATCGGCAGACCAGCAAGCAGCGCCGCATTACGTGCAACGTTAAAGCCTTGCTCTAGTGTTTGCTGTACACAGCCCCAGTAGATGTCTTCAATCTCGCTTGGGTTCACTTGTGGGTTACGCGCAAGAATGCCTTTCATTAGGCGCGCAGATAGATCTTCTGCTCGTGTATGACGGAAAGCACCACCTTTAGAGCGACCCATTGGAGTACGTAGACAATCGACTACGACAACATTTCTTGTTTGATTAGTCATTTTAGAATCCCTCCTTAGATAGAACCTTGCTGTTGTGCACCGTAAAAGCTTTCACCTTTCGCCGCCATATCAATCAGCATTTGCGGTACTTGGTACATCGCACCTAGCTCGGCGTGTTGTTTTGCCATTTCAACGTATTCAGCAATACCCACGCTGTCTAGATAGCGGAATACGCCACCGCGGAATGGAGGGAAACCAAGACCATAAACCAATGCCATATCTGCTTCCTGCGGAGTTGCGATGATGCCTTCTTGTAGGCACAGCACCACTTCGTTGATCATTGGAATCATCATACGTTGAATGATGGTCTGATCGTCAAAGTCCTGCTTATCGGCACAAACGTCAGCAAGTACCGGTAAGATCGCTTCGGAGAAGGTTTTCTTCGGCTTACCTTTTTTATCTATGGTGTAGCTGTAGAAGCCATTACCATTTTTCTGACCATATTTGTCTGCTTCGAACAGTGCATCAATCGCATCACGACCTTGTTTACCCATACGCTCAGGGAAACCGTCAGCCATCACAGCTTGTGCGTGGTGCGCGGTATCAATGCCGACTACGTCAAGCAAGTACGCCGGTCCCATCGGCCAGCCAAACTTACGCTCCATGACTTTGTCGATTTTCGTAAAGTCAGCACCATCACGAAGTAGCATGCTGAAGCCGCCAAAGTATGGGAACAATACGCGGTTAACGAAGAACCCTGGGCAGTCATTAACGACAATTGGTGATTTGCCCATTTTCGCAGCATACGCCACAACACGATTGATGGTTTCATCAGAGGTGTGCTCACCACGGATGATCTCAACAAGAGGCATACGATGCACTGGGTTGAAGAAGTGCATACCACAGAAGTTTTCTGGGCGTTTTAGTGATTTTGCCAATAGGTTGATAGGAATCGTTGAGGTGTTTGAGGTGATAACGGTGTCGTCACCGACATGGGATTCAACTTCACTTAAAACTGCTGCTTTTACTTTCGGGTTTTCAACGACAGCTTCAACAATCACATCAGAGTTTTCAATACCTGCGTAATGTAAGCTCGGTGTGATTGACGCTAAAATACCCGCCATCTTAAAGCCATCAATGCGACCGCGAGATAAGCGTTTATTCAGCAGCTTAGATGCTTCAGTCATGCCTAGGTCGAGCGACCCTTGCGCGATGTCTTTCATTAAGACTGGCACACCTTTTAGCGCTGATTGGTAAGCAATGCCGCCACCCATGATACCTGCACCTAATACGGCTGCACGTTGCGTGTCTTTACTTGCTGACTTCGCTGCTTTTTTCGCAATGCCTTTGATGTATTGATCATTAAGGAATAGGCCAACGAGTGATTTTGCTTCTTCCGATTTAGCCAATTTCACGAAGTGCTTACGTTCAATGTCTAACGCTTCATTACGTGCAAAGCGAGCACCTTCTTCAATCGTGATAACGGCTGTCATTGGGGCAGGGTAGTGAGGACCTGCTTTTTGTGCCACCAGACCCTTCGCCATGGTGAAGCTCATCATTGATTCAAGCTTACTCAGCGTTAGCGGAGATGTTTTCTGTGCTCGGCGTGCTTGCCAGTCAAGTGTCTCGTTAATTGCAGAGTTAAGAGTTTGTAGTGCTGATTCGTATAAAGCATCAGTCTCTACAACAGCATCGAGTAAGCCAATTTTCAATGCTTCATCAGCTCGGCATGCTTTACCTTGGGTGATGATTTCCATTGCGCTGTCTGCGCCAATAACGCGAGGCAAGCGTACACAACCACCAAAGCCAGGCATGATTCCCAGTTTCGTTTCTGGTAGGCCGATGCTGGTGGTTTTGTCACCAATACGCATGTCTGTTGCTAGCACACATTCACAACCGCCACCAAGAGCGTGGCCTTTGATCACTGAGATGGTCGGAACGGGTAAGTCTTCTAATTTGTTAAAGATGCTATTAGCAAATTGCAGCCATTGGTCGAGCTCGGCATCCGTTTTAGCAAACAGACCTAAAAACTCGGTAATGTCTGCGCCTACAATGAATGCGTCTTTATCTGAAGTGAGCAACAACCCCTTGAGGCCTTGATGGGCAATGAGCGCATCAAGAGCTTTATCTAGCGATTCTAATGTCGCTAGGTCGAGTTTGTTGACGGATTTTGGAGAGCAGAAGCTTAGCTCTGCAATACCATCTTGTATTTCCTTTACCTGTAGGGTTTCGGCTTGGTAAATCATTGTCTATCTCCATGACATACAATCGTGGATTGTCTGTATACCTATTTCAACGACGCCGTGTACCTCGGCAAATAGGTATCGAGGAAGTCGTTTTATTTTTGTTCTGGTTTGACCAGTAAAGTTAGTTTGGATCGTGGATTGTTTAATTTCAATACATTTTTTAAACAAGTGTTTAACATTGTGCGCTGTGGCAGATCTTATGCGACGGGTAAATCACACTCGTGATAGACTTCAGGCAAATAGACATGAATCCATAATCCTATGAATGACAAGCCTTATCTGATTCCAGCAGAGCCCGCTCAATTTGAAGAAGAAATTAAAAAGAGCGTCTTCATTACTTATTTGGCACACACGCCAAGTATCGAAGCTGCAAAAGCATTTGTTGATCAAATCAAAGCTAAACACGCTGATGCTAGACATAACTGTTGGGGCTTTGTTGCTGGTCGACCAGAAGATTCGATGAAGTGGGGCTTTAGTGATGATGGAGAACCTTCAGGGACGGCAGGCAAACCAATCCTGGCGCAGCTGTCTGGATCTGGGGTGGGGGAGATCACGGCTGTGGTCACGCGATACTCTGGTGGAATCAAGTTAGGTACAGGCGGCTTGGTTAAAGCGTATGGGGGTGGGGTTCAACAAGCGCTCAAGCTGCTTCAAACTATTGAGAAAAAAATAACCACAAAGCTCAGACTAACGTTAGACTATGGGTTTATGCCTATCGCACAATCAATCATGCCGCAATTTGGTGCGATAGAAGTCGAGGCTGAATACAGCGATCAGGTCGTATTAGTGGTGGAAATTGAGCTTCGAGAAGTGAGCGCGTTTACCCAAGCAATCATCAATAAAAGCGGGGCAAAGGCAATTGTCACTCCGCTAGACGGACAATAATGAAAAACAGGAAGCAACAGGGACAGCTTCGCTAGTCAATTTATCCATGCAATTTCGTTCAATTATTCGAATCGTCGGGCTACTGCTCGCACTCTTTAGTGTCACTATGCTTGCGCCAGCACTCGTTGCGCTGATCTATCGAGATGGTGCTGGTGTGCCTTTTGTCACGACATTTTTTGTTCTGCTGTTTTGTGGGGCCGTTTGTTGGTACCCAAACCGCAGGTATAAGCACGAGCTTAAAGCTCGAGATGGCTTTCTTATTGTCGTCTTATTCTGGACAGTACTTGGCAGTGCAGGCTCGATCCCCTTTCTCATTGCTGACAATCCGAACGTCTCAGTGACAGATGCGTTTTTTGAATCGTTTTCTGCTCTCACGACGACCGGGGCGACCGTTATTGTTGGTTTGGATGAGTTACCTAAAGCGATTCTATTCTATCGACAGTTACTGCAGTGGTTCGGCGGTATGGGAATCATCGTATTAGCGGTGGCGATTTTGCCAGTACTTGGCATCGGTGGTATGCAGCTTTACCGCGCCGAGATCCCAGGTCCAGTCAAGGATACTAAAGTGACGCCGCGCATAGCAGAAACTGCTAAGGCGCTTTGGTACATCTATTTGAGCCTGACTATCGCCTGTGCTTCGGCTTTTTGGTTAGCTGGTATGACGCCATTTGATGCCATCAGTCACAGCTTTTCCACCATTGCCATTGGTGGCTTCTCTACCCACGATGCCAGCATCGGATACTTTGATAGTTACGCGATTAACCTGATTACGGTGGTTTTTCTGCTTATATCTGCATGTAATTACACACTGCACTTTGCTGCATTTGCATCAGGTGGCGTACATCCCAAGTATTACTGGAAAGATCCTGAGTTTCGCGCCTTCTTGTTTATTCAAGTGCTGCTATTTATCATTTGCTTTCTATTATTACTGAAACATCACTCTTACACATCGACATACGATGCTTTCGATCAGGCTCTGTTCCAAACCGTATCAATATCCACAACAGCGGGCTTTACGACAACAGGTTTTGCGGATTGGCCGCTCTTCTTACCTGTGCTGTTATTGTTCTCTTCCTTTATAGGTGGTTGTGCTGGTTCAACAGGCGGCGGCATGAAAGTGATCCGTATCCTGCTTCTTACCTTACAAGGTGCGCGTGAACTAAAACGTTTAGTCCATCCACGCGCGGTTTACACCATCAAAGTAGGTGGCAGTGCCCTACCGCAACGTGTTGTCGATGCGGTTTGGGGTTTCTTCTCCGCATACGCATTGGTATTTGTGGTTTGTATGTTGGGGTTGATAGCAACAGGAATGGATGAGCTCAGTGCGTTCTCGGCGGTGGCTGCGACTCTGAACAACCTCGGTCCTGGCTTGGGAGAAGTGGCGCTTCACTTTGGTGATGTTAACGACAAAGCAAAATGGGTATTAATAGTTTCTATGCTGTTTGGTCGTTTGGAAATCTTTACCTTACTTATTCTACTTACGCCGACGTTTTGGCGTAGCTAAGGGGAAATCGTGGCAAAAGCATTATTTCTATACTCTTCCCGCGAAGGGCAGACTAAAAAAATTCTCCACTATATAGATGAACAACTTCCAGATTTCGATTGTGAGCTGGTGGATTTACATAATGTCGAGACGATTGACTTCAGCCAATACGACAGAGTATTGATAGGCGCCTCTATTCGCTATGGCCATCTTAATAAAAAGCTATACCAGTTTATTGAGCGAAACCTCAATCAATTGGAGCAAAATAAAGTGGCATTTTTCTGCGTAAACCTAACCGCTCGTAAAGAGGACCAAGGAAAGGATACACCTGAAGGTAGTGCCTACATTCGCAAGTTCCTAATTAAGTCGCCTTGGAAACCAACGCTAATCGGTGTTTTTGCTGGTGCACTTTATTACCCACGTTATAGCTGGTTCGACAGAACTATGATTAGGTTCATTATGTCGATGACGGGTGGCGAAACCGATACGACCAAAGAGGTGGAGTACACCAATTGGGAAAAAGTGGCTCTTTTCGCAGATAAATTTAGAGAACTGTAGAAATAACGTGCTCTTTTGACCGCTTTTGATGCAAATTTATCCG
>NZ_JAWOVZ010000021.1:0-13367 GCF_033340175.1 Vibrio sp. 1557
CAGTCAGGAATCAAAGCAAAAACAGTGTTTGCTAGTGCTGCCTGTGCGCTTGTTTTTCATGCGTGGATTTTGAGTGATCTGATTTTTGATGGTTCAGGTCAAAACCTGAGTATTCTCAACGTGGCTTCTTTGATCAGTTTTATTATTTCTCTGGTCATGAGCCTTGCTATGTTGAAAAACCGACTGTGGTTTTTATTGCCTGTCGTTTATAGCTTTGCTGCCATCAATTTATCTGCTGCCACATTTTTGCCAAGCACGTTTATAAAGCACCTAGAGAATGACCCTAAGCTACTCATTCATATTTCATTTGCGCTCTTCTCATACGCGACTTTAACTATCGGGGCACTCTATGCGCTTCAGTTGGCTTGGCTGGATCACAAACTGAAAGCAAAAAAATCTTTGGCGATTAACCCAAACCTGCCGCCTCTATTAATGGTGGAGCGTCAACTCTTCAAAATTATTTTGATCGGTAACTTATTGTTAACTGCCACGCTCATTACTGGCTTTGTCTTTGTGCAGGATATGTTTGCCCAAGGTAAGGCACATAAGGGCATTCTTTCTTTCATCGCTTGGGTGGTGTACTCAATACTGCTTTGGGGTCACTATCAAAAAGGCTGGCGTGGTAGAAAAGTCACATGGTTCGCTGTTGCAGGAGCAACACTGTTAACTCTGGCATATTTTGGCAGTCGCTTTGTAAAAGAAATCATCTTGAATTAAGGAGCTCTAGGGCTCCTATCCTTTATATTTTAGGCTAGATAAAATACAGTACGCCTTAACTCTTTGACTTAACGGACTTACTCAACCGTTATATAACCCAATACTTACAAGGAACAGCAACGTTTTGGACGACATCTCTACGGGTATCTTGTTTGCGCTACTCGCGTGTCTTATCGTCATATCAGGTTACTTTTCCGGTTCAGAAACAGGGATGATGTCTCTGAATCGTTATCGCTTAAAACACTTAGCCAAAAACGGGCATAAGGGTGCTAAGCGAGTCGAAAGACTATTAGACCGTCCAGATCGTTTGATTGGTCTTATTCTTATCGGCAACAACCTCGTTAATATTCTCGCGTCTGCTATCGCGACCATTATTGGTATGCGTTTGTATGGTGATTTAGGTGTCGCTATCGCAACCGGTGCACTAACTATGGTTGTATTGGTTTTTGCCGAGGTTACCCCTAAAACAATTGCAGCGCTTTACCCTGAACGTGTGTCCTACGCGAGCAGTATATTATTGACCATACTGATGAAGTTACTGTCGCCTTTAGTGATGCTTGTTAACTTTATTACGAATGGCTTTATCCGCTTACTTGGCGTAAGAGCGGATCACTCAGCAGAAGATCATCTTAGCTCCGATGAGCTGCGTACGGTGGTAAATGAAGCTGGCGGTTTGATCCCTCGCCGACACCAAGACATGCTAGTGTCTATTTTGGATCTTGAGCACGTCACCGTGAACGACATTATGGTCCCACGCAATGAAATTACTGGTATCGATATTAACGACGACTGGAAATCCATTGTTCGTCAGCTAACCCACTCACCACATGGGCGCATAGTTTTCTATCGTGACCAAATTGATGAAGTGGTTGGTATGCTGCGCTTGCGCGAGGCTTATCGTCTGATGTTGGAAAAGAACGAATTCAACAAAGAAACGCTATTACGTGCTGCTGATGAGGTCTATTACATCCCAGAAGGCACACCATTGAACGTGCAAATGTTGAAATTCCAACGCAACAAGCAACGTATCGGTCTGATCGTGGATGAGTACGGTGATATCATCGGTCTAATCACTCTTGAAGATATTCTGGAAGAGATCATTGGTGAGTTCACGACGTCAATTTCTCCAAGCCTCTCTGATGAGATCAGTCCTCAAGGTGACGGAAGCTTCCTTATTGAAGGCAGCACCAATATCCGAGATATCAACAAAGGCCTGAAGTGGGATTTACCAACGGATGGTCCGAGAACGCTAAACGGGCTCATTTTAGAACACTTGGAAGATATTCCTGAGAGCCATCTAAGTGTGAGAGTAGCGGGTCACCCAATGGAACTTGTTGAGATTGAAGAGAACCGAATCAAGCTCGTTCGTGTTTATCCGAAGAAGAAAAAATCGACATCCAAATAACCAAAAGAAAAGCCTGACTCATGTCAGGCTTTTTTACTTATTGGGGCAATATGCTTCTTAATGAGCACCTAGTCGATGCGCAACTCTTTTAACATCGACTCAGGCAAAGCAAGTTCATCATTTTTGTTCACCGAAACACCAGCATCCAAAATGTTCTTTGCGATCTGTTGTGCTTCTTTTAAAGAGTGCATTGCTGCCGTGCCGCATTGGTATTCGTTAAGTTCAGGGATCTTATTCTGACTTTCTACCTTCAGCACATCTTCCATTGCTGCAATCCAAGCATCTGCGACTTGCTGCTCTGATGGTGTGCCAATCAGGCTCATGTAAAAACCTGTGCGGCAACCCATAGGCGAAATATCGATGATCTCAACAGAATCATCGTTTAGGTGATTACGCATAAAGCCTGCATAAAGGTGCTCTAGGGTGTGAATACCTTTTTCAGAAAGAATGTCTTTGTTTGGCGCAGTAAAGCGTAAGTCGAAAACAGTAATCGTATCCCCTTTTGGGGTCTGCATGGTTTTCGCCACTCGTACAGCGGGTGCATTCATACGAGTGTGGTCCACGGTAAAACTATCGAGTAAAGGCATTACATCTCTCCTGATTGTAACTCCAGTACCTTTCGGTAATGGATAAATGTCATTCATCCCTACAGCACATGAACTGACTGTGGGCTAAAAGAACCAGCTGCTGTTGTCTTCTAATTCCTGACGACATTGCTTCAGCTGCCAGCCATAAGTTTTCGCTGTTTGTTCAACACGTCGAGCGACTTTGATTAAACTAGGCTTTCGATTATAAGTACCTCGCTTATACCCACCTCGCCCTTCATGATAAGCCAGATACTGGTTATAGGGATCCCATAATGAAATCCCTAGCTGACGCCGTGTTTCATGAGTATACCAACCGACAAACATCATAGAATCATCGAAGTTGGTACGAGAGCCACCCTGACCTGTGGCATCTTGGAAGTCTTCCCAAGCAGGGTCTTGAGCTTGAGCGTAACCATACGCACTGCTGACTCGTCCCCAAGGAATAAACCCTAGCAAATAATCTTTAGGTGGTTTTGCATCGTGCCGAAAGCTGCTTTCTTGTTTAATGATGGCCATAGCGACATGAATAGGGGTCCCCCATTCATCTTCCATATCTTTGGCATCATCGTACCAACCGGATTTCTCTCGGAATATCTCGCATAAGTTATTCTGCTGCTTTGGCGGTGCCGTAGCACAACCTGCAAGTAACACGCTTCCAAGTACCGCTACTACTGACGACTTAATGTTCAACCGCACCAATCCTTAGTTAGTCATTACTGCTTCAGGTAAGCAAAGTAATCTTCCAAAAAATCATCAAAAGAAAGCGTGTCACTCTGCTCTGCTTGCTTTTGTTTTTCCACGGACGACGCTACTTCCGTTTCCATCGTATCTTGTGAGTAGTACTGATAACCGTGAGCTAGGTTTTCATCACGGTACTTCATACCAAGAGTACAACCAACTTTACCTAGCCCACCCAGCTCTTTCGTTAGCTCTAATAGTTGACCAGAGATCGTTAGTTCTGGGTTATCAATCCATGTCTCGAGTTGATTACACACATCTTGGTATGCACTGCCACCAGCGGTCATATCCATTTGCTGTGCTATTTGACGTAACTCGACGAAAACTCGGTGTGCCCAATCTTGTAGAGATAGACGTTCACCTTGACAACCAATTTGCAGCATTAGACCTTTTTCACGGCCTGAAACAATGACTTTATTCCAGTTATCGCGCCAACACTC
This sequence comes from Vibrio sp. 1557, assembly GCF_033340175.1. Taxonomy (NCBI): domain Bacteria; kingdom Pseudomonadati; phylum Pseudomonadota; class Gammaproteobacteria; order Vibrionales; family Vibrionaceae; genus Vibrio; species Vibrio sp. 1557. The sequence goes on from NZ_JAWOVZ010000021.1 coordinate 3,888, forward strand.
TAATTCACAGTTATCCATAGGGTCTGAGTCTGACAAGGCCGCCCAGGTAAGGAAGAGATCCAAGAATCGTACTTGCTCTTCATTTAAGCCCACTGCGCTGAATGGGTTAACATCTAGAGAACGAACTTCAATGTATTCGACACCACCGCGTCGTAACGCATCTGAAGGCTTCTCACCACTTTTCGATACACGTTTTGGACGAATCGGAGCGTACAGTTCATTCTCAATTTGTAAGATATTGGAATTAAGCTGGCGGTATTCACCATCCACTTTTACCCCAATTTTCGCAAACTCTTCTGATGGGTGGCGAATCGCATCACTCAAACCATCGAGGTATTGGTCAATACTGTTAAAACCAATTTTCAGCACACTTTGTGCACTATTGGTATAGCCAAGATCGCTCAAACGCAAAGACGTCGACTTCGGCAAATATAATGTCCCGCCAATCTTCTCGAATGGCAGATCGGTTTCACGTCCTTGAATAAAAGAGCCACATAACGCTGGCGATGCACCAAAGAAGTAGGGAATCATCCAGCCAAAGCGGTAGTAATTACGGATCAACGCAAAGTACGCATCAGACTTAGCATCTTGGCGGGCTTGTTCATCTTGCTCGCCATAGAGCGCATCCCAAAATGTTTCAGGAAATGAGAAGTTAAAATGGACACCTGAAATTATTTGCATCAGGCTGCCATAGCGACGCTTTAGGCCTTCTCGGTACAGCGTTTTCATTTTCGCTGCATTCGAAGAGCCATACTGGGCTAACTGAATATCATCCTCTGAGCCGACGTAGCAAGGCATTGATAGTGGCCACATTTTCTCTTCACCCATTTTGGTTTGAGTGAAATGATGGATATCTTTCAGCTGTGCCATCAGTTCTGGAATTTCATGTGACACAGGCGTAATGAACTCTAACAATGATTCCGAAAAATCCGTTGTGATCCATTGATTTGTGAACGCAGAGCCTAACCCTTCAGGATGAGGAGTTGTAGCTAGATGTCCATCCTGACGATAGCGCAAAGTTTCTCGCTCAACACCGCGTCCAAACTGCTTAAATACTTCGGGGTTTGATGCAACTTTTTTTAGTCGCGCAGCAAAATCAGTCAAAATGAGGTTCGCTTATATTGGGAGCAGGACACTTGTTACATAACACAAGTGTAAGCTAAGTTATTGATAGTTAATGCATCTAGATAAATAACCCACGAAAAGTTGCTTATCTAGATGAATAGCGGAGAAACGTTTCTCCGCTATTAAATGTGTACTCTATCGAATGATTTCAAGCTCTTCTACGTCTTTCCCCAACTTTTCTAATTGAGGACGCAACGATTTAGCATCACCAACGACGATAATTTGATAGTCATTTGGATCAAACCATTTCTGAGCCAGCGCATTCAACGTCTGCTTATCGACTTTTTCTACGATAGCGTTTCTTTGCTGCAAGTAATCATGATCGAGGTTGTACTTAAGAATATCACTGATGAGCTCCGCTTTTTGTGTTGGCGTTTCATATTTCAGTGCATCTTTTTGACCGACCGCTTGACGCATAAATTTCATCTCTTCATCAGTAATACCTGACTGCGAGTATTCATTTAGCTCATTTTCCATCTCAATGATCGAAGCAACCGTTGCATCCGCTCGTACTTGCGCGGTGAAAACCACCGAGCCTGTTTCTGGATTACCAGAGAAATATCCGTAAGCACCGTATGTGTAACCCTTGTCTTCACGTAGATTTTGGTTAATGCGGCTATTGAAGTTCCCAGCTAAATTGAAGTTTGCCAGTTGGCTTAGGTAAAAATCGCCCGTTGCGTCGTAAGGCATACCTTGACGAACCATCATGACCACACTTTGCGGCGCTCCTGGTTTATCAACAAGATGGATCTTTTGCTCACCTAATGCAGCAATGCTTTGCGGTGCATACAATGGCGCAGCTTCATCTTGCCAGTTTTTCCAGAACGTCAGTTGCTGCTCAATTTCCTGTTTATTGATGTCACCAACAACGACGATTTGCGCACTTTGTGGCGTGTAATGCTTCGAGTAGAATTCACGGACATCATCCAACGTTAATGCACTGACACCTGCTTGCGTGCCGTCTTTTGGTCGAGCAAAAACCGAATCCCCATAGAGCACCTGGCGACTCGCTTGTGACGCCATCCAACTTGGATTTTGGTGCTCATATACCAGGCCTTCAAGCGCTTGCATTTTTACACGCTCGAAATCATCTTGATTAAATGCAGGAGACAGCAACATCTCTTCGACAATTTTTAACGTCGGCTCTAAGTTCTTTTCTAGAGCAGAAACACTGATGTTTGTTGTATAACCTGTGGCATTAACAGAGATAACACTACCCAGTTTATCAAGCTCAGCTTGAATCTCTTCGACACTGCGTTTCGTTGTACCTTCTTGCAACATCGCAGCGGTCAATTGGGCAAGACCTTCTTTACCCTTTTCAACAAAACGTGTCCCGGCAGGTAGACTAAATTGCATCATCACCGTCGGCGTTTCATCGCTAACTGCACCAAGCAGCTCTGAGCCATTCTTGAAATGTAACTCGTACAGCTCTGGCATCGTCGCTTTCACTGGTTCTCCTACTGGCGGTTGCACTGAGCGATCGAAGTTATCGGTCGCACGACGATACGCCAATTGGTCATCGGAAATCTTCTCATATTCTGGCAGCGTCCGCTTTGGTGTCACAAAGGTCGCAGGTTTTACGACAAGGTCTGTTTTTCCTTTTGGGACCACGCTTAGGGTCACTTTGTTCTTACCTTGGATAAAGTCCGTATACGCTTTTTCTACCGAAGTCGGCGTAACTGCACGGATTTGTTCAAGCTGTTGCTCAAGACGATCAGGATCGCCGAAAAATGTCTCGTTGGAAGCCAACTGAGTCACTTTACCTTTAACGCTTTCTAGAGCAAAAATAGCATCCGCTTCCGCTTTACCCTTCAACTGCTCAAGGCGATCTTCTGTCACGCCTTTTTCCGCAAACTGATTCAGTGATTGTAAAAGCTCGTCGTACAGTTTTGATAGGTCGCCTTTGTCTCCAGAATCACCCATTGCGTAAACGTAAAAGTTACACGCCAGTTCAGCACAGTCATGGAATGAACCAGCATCGACCGCTTTTTGAGTCTTCACTAGGTCTTGATAGAGCACGCTGTTGGTACCGCCACCCAATACTTCCGATAATGTATCGAGAGACGCTTGGCTTTCTTCGCCGTTGTAGGTTGTTGGCCACGCGATCATCACCATAGGTTGTTGAATACGATCTTCTAGAGTGATGTATTTATCTTCTTGCAGTTTTGCAGGTTGTTTCGGCGCATTTTCAACCTCAGGGCCACGAGGAATCGAACCGAAGTACTTATTTACCCACTCTAGAGTTTGTTCAACGTCTAAGTCACCACCGATCGTGATAGTCGCATTGTTTGGGCCATACCAACGCAAGAAAAACGCTTTGAGGTCGTTCACATCAACACGATCAAGATCTTCAACATAACCAATGGTTTGCCACGAATACGGATGACCTTCAGGATATAGCGCTTCGGACATGCGCTCCCAAATTAAGCCATAAGGACGATTATCGTAACGCTGAGCTCGCTCATTTTTTACAGTAGAACGCTGAATTTCAAATTTGCGTTGAGAAACCGCATCCAACAAAAAGCCCATACGGTCAGACTCTAACCACAGCATTTTCTCGAGCTGGTTAGCAGGGACAGTTTCAAAGTAGTTAGTACGATCGCGGTTTGTTGTACCATTTAACGTGCCGCCAGCCTCTGTGATGATTCTGAAGTGCTCTTGGTCACCAACGTTCTCTGAACCTTGGAACATCATGTGCTCAAAGAAATGCGCAAAACCAGACTTACCCACTTCTTCACGAGCTGAACCAACATGGTAAGTCACATCCACATGGACCAATGGGTCAGAATCTTCAGGAGCTAAGATCACCGTTAAACCATTATCGAGTTTATACTTTTGGTATGGAATCTTAACTTTGCCTTCTTCAGCTTTCGATGACTCAACGAAAGTTACCCCTTTCGGCAGTGATGAAACTGGCGTATTTGATGCACAGCCCGTGATCACCAACAGTGAACACGCGCCAACCCAAAACATCTTCATGTACTTTCCTTAAAATAATCCGAGATAGATGGCCGCAAGTAAGCTATACCTAGCAGCCTTTCCTAAAAATATTAAAATCACGCAAGGCAGAAACTTCATTCTTAGCCACCCTGCGGCTAAACACAGCGGGTCTCCAATTACAGGTAACCAGCTAAAAAATAACCCCCAATAGCCATACTTAGAGAGCCACTTTAATGCGGTATGACCGTGCTTTTCCTCTTGTGCTTTGTTGGGAATCCACAAGCCAAGCCAATAATTTGTTAAGCCACCAAGCGTATTACCGATAGTAGCGACCATAACAATTGAAGAAACGGAGTATTGATTTAATGAGAGAGTGGCAACTAAGCCCGCCTCAGAACCACCAGGCAACAACGTGGCACTGAGAAAACCGGTCATGAAAAGCACCCATAATGCTGAATCTGAAAACCAAAGCGCTAAACTTTCAAAACTCGTGTTAAATGCTTCTAGCATGTCATATCAAGCAACACCTTGCCTCTGGTTCTTCCTGATTCGACCTGCTGGTGAGCACCAATGACATCACTCATAGGATAAACCTGTTGAATTTCAGTCTTCAGTAAGCCAACGCCCACCATGTACAACAAGGTATCTAACTGCGCAGGGTCTGGTTCAACCAACATGCCACTAGCCTCAAAGCCTAGGAGTTTGGCTTTTTCACAAATCAGCTCAGCAGTTATGGTTGGAACGGTGATGACTCTCGCATTGTCTTTCAGGCATTTAAGCGCATCTAACGCAGCATCTCCGCCTACTAAATCAATCAAAACATCAACATCTTCAACACGTTCTGACACTGGTGCAAATTGATAGTTCACTGCATGAGCACCGAGCGTCGCAAGGTAATCTAAATTTCGTTCACTGCAGGTTGTAAAGACTTCCGCTTTCGTCGCGATCGCAATTTGTACCGCAAGGTGTCCAACACCACCGGCTCCAGCGAGGATAAGTACGCGATCGTTTTCATTCACATTAGCCTTACTGAGAGCTTGTGCCGCAGTTTGTCCCGCCAACGGTAATGCAGCAGCTGCCTCTAAAGTGACAGAGCTAGGAACATGACTTAACTCAGTTTCTGGAACACATATGTATTGGCTGTAACCACCGCCTCGAACTGGGAAACCAATAAATCCAGCCACCTCATCACCTTCATTAAAACGTGATGCCCCCTCTCCACAAGACATCACTTTTCCTGAGATGTCGTAACCTGGCACCCAAGGTAAATTATCCTTATTCTGCGCTGCCGCCCAACCGAGCCCAGCTCGAGTTTTGACATCAATAGGATTTATGCCTGAAAAAGCGACTTTTACTAAGACTTCACCAAGCTGTGGTGATGGTGTAGAAGCATGTTGAATCGCGAGTACGTTGGCATCACCAAACTCAGTGATAACGATCTGTTTGTGTTCCATAAACCATTCCCTGCAAGAAAACAAAAAGGGATGCGAAAGCATCCCTTTGACTATAAACCATTTTGTTAACCTAAGTTAATCGTGATTTTGTAAATTGGTTGATCATTCCATTTTCAATAATGTCTAACCAACAAGTGCTAACAATATACCTGCCGCAACGGCTGAACCCAGCACACCAGCAACGTTTGGTCCCATCGCATGCATTAACAAGAAGTTTTGCGGGTTAGCTTGTAAACCAACTTTGTTTACGACTCGCGCGGCCATTGGTACCGCAGAAACGCCAGCCGCACCAATAAGTGGGTTGATATCTTCTTTCGAGAACTTGTTAAGCAGTTTCGCCATCAGGACGCCCGCACCAGTACCGATACTAAATGCAACTGCGCCTAACCCCAAGATACCTAACGTTTCTAGGTTCAAGAACTGCTCAGCTTGCAGCTTAGAACCAACACCAAGACCTAAAAAGATAGTCACTATGTTGATCAATTCATTTTGAGCAGTTTTCGATAAACGATCGACCACACCAGCTTCACGCATCAAGTTACCCAAACAGAACATACCAACCAATGGCGTAGCTGAAGGTAAGAACAGAATCGTCATCAGTAATACAGCAAGCGGGAAGATGACTTTCTCCCATTTACCAACATGACGAAGCTGAGCCATCTTGATTTGACGCTCTTCCTTGGTTGTCAGTGCTTTCATGATTGGTGGCTGGATGATCGGCACCAATGCCATATAGCTGTATGCCGCGACTGCAATCGCACCTAGCAGATCTGGAGAGAGCTTACTCGCTAAGAAAATCGCTGTTGGCCCATCAGCACCACCGATGATCGCGATAGACGATGCATCCGCCATGGAAAACTCCATGCCAGGTACATAGTTGAGTAAAATAGCGCCAAACAGTGTTGCAAAAATACCAAACTGCGCAGCCGCACCTAACCACAACGTTTTTGGGTTTGCGATCAAAGCACCAAAGTCGGTCATCGCGCCCACACCCATGAAGATCAATAGCGGGAACACACCCGATTCAATCCCAATGTAGTAAACGTAGTAGAGCAAGCCACCAGGCTCAGTAAAGCCAGCATTTGGAATATTCGCCAAAATAGCACCGAAACCAATCGGCAATAACAGTAAAGGTTCAAATCCTTTTTTAATTGCCAAAAACAGCAAGGTACAACCAACCAGCATCATACAGATTTGGCCGAACTCGAAGTTAGCGATCCCTGTTTCTGCCCAAAGGGTTAACAATCCGTCCATGATACTCCCTTACGCTAGGCTCAACAGAGGCGCACCTACTGTGACAGCATCGCCTTCTTTAACGTTCAGCTCTTGAACCACACCACCACGCGCCGCTCGTACTTCAGTTTCCATTTTCATCGCTTCAAGGATGAGCAATACATCGCCTTCAGCTACCTCAGCACCAGGCTGAACATTCACTTTGAAGATGTTACCTGCAAGAGGAGCAGGCACCGCTTCAGCTGAAGCATTAGAAGGTGTGCTAGGTGTAGCCGATTTTGCCGGTGCATTAGAAGGAGCAACAGATGTCAGTTCACCTTGAGGGCCAACTTCCACCTCATACACCTGCCCGTCAACACGTACACTATAAGTTTCTACACCATCAGTTGCTGGTTGAGCTGCAGGTACAGCAGGCTTCGCAGCTTCTAGCGTTGGTGCTGGCTCAAATGCTTCTGGGTTTTCACGATTCTTAAGGAACTTAAGCCCAACTTGAGGGAAAAGTGCATAAGTGAGTACGTCATCAACACGCTCACTTGCTAGCTTAATGCCTTCTGATTTCGCTTTCTCCATCAGATCAACCGTAAGCGTCTCCATTTCAGGCTCAAGTAAATCGGCAGGACGACAGCTAATTGGCTCTTTACCATCAAGCACTTTCGCTTGCAGTTCTGCATTTAACTCGGCTGGCGCTTGACCGTACTCACCTTTCAATAGGCCAGCGGTTTCCTTGGTAATACTCTTATAGCGCTCGCCAGTAAGAACGTTAATCACCGCTTGCGTACCGACGATCTGTGAAGTTGGAGTCACCAATGGAATGAAACCAAGATCTTTACGTACACGAGGGATCTCTTCTAATACTTCATCAATGCGATCCGCAGCACCCTGCTCTTTCAACTGGCCTTCCATATTGGTCAGCATACCACCAGGCACTTGAGCAATCAGGATGCGTGAATCGACTCCTTTTAACTGGCCTTCCCACTTCGCATACTTCTTACGTACCTCACGGAAATATGCGGCGATAGGTTCCAGTTGCTCGAGTTTCAAATTGGTATCTCGCTCGGTGCCTTCTAGCATAGCGACTACCGTTTCAGTCGGTGTATGGCCGTAGGTACAACTCATTGAAGAAATCGCAGTATCAAGAATATCAATACCGGCTTCTACTGCTTTTACCGCTGTTGCTGTAGACAGCCCCGTTGTTGCATGACAATGAAGTGCCAATGGCACATCACAAGACGCTTTGATACGCGTGATAAGCTCTTCCGCTTCATAAGGCTTAAGTAAGCCAGACATATCTTTAATACACAGCGAATGACAACCTAAATCCTCTAGGCGTTTTGCCAAGTCAACCCAAGTGTCTGCGTTATGCACTGGGCTCGTTGTGTAAGACAACGTACCTTGAGCATGCGCACCAACATCAACCGTTGCTTTCACGGCTTTCTGGAAGTTTCGCACGTCATTCATTGCATCAAAAATACGGAATACATCCATGCCGTTAGCATGCGCGCGTTCAACAAACTTTTCTACTACGTCGTCGGCATAATGGCGGTATCCTAAAAGGTTTTGACCACGCAGTAGCATTTGCATTGGTGTATTAGGCATCGCTTTTTTTAGTTCACGTAAACGCTCCCAAGGGTCTTCCCCTAAGAATCGAATACAAGAATCAAATGTTGCACCACCCCAAGTCTCTAGAGACCAGTAACCAACCTTATCCAACTCAGCTGCGATAGGCAGCATATCCTCAATACGCATACGCGTAGCAAATAGTGATTGATGGGCATCACGAAGGACCACATCAGTAATAGCTAGTGGTTTAGACATGCTCTTAAACTCCTTTTTAATCCTAGTTCGGCTACTTCGCGAATGAGGCGCGATGTTTATGAATCGCAGCCGAGATCGCCGCCACTACTTGTGGACTAACAGCTGAAGAGGTTGATTGAATATTAGTGTTTGTTTTTGGTGCTGCGATCGGCTCTGGTACTTCTTCTGGTACCAATTTCGACATTAACCGAACGAGATAAACAAGAATAGTGAGGAAAATAAATACGACCGCCATCCCCGTTAGCATCAGGGTGGCCGCATCTACTAGCAGGCTTCCTATATTAGTCATGTTGCTTCCTTTCTTTGTCATCCTGACAACGTGCAGGACTTTAATAGTGTCAAATCCCGACCCATGGATTATCTCGATTGGTTAAATTTTGTCAATTTTGTTTAAGGAAGGTTTGTAGTAATCCTGATAAATGATTATTTATTCACTACCCAGATCACAGTTCATGACAAAATAATCACTTCAAATCGCTATCACCTTACGAACAGAGTAAAGGAGGACATAAATAAAAACTGCGATTTAGATTTCAAAATCAAATCGGGACTCACGAAGTAAAAACCAACAAAAACAAAAAGATGAACAAAATTAACAATCAATAAACAAATAACAAACAAAGTGACTACATGAGAGTAATTGAAATGAAAAATGGAAGTCAGTGTATAGGAGGGATAATCAGGATGATTTCACACGATGCGACAGAAGCTTGATAGCAAATTGCTTAGATACGCACATATTCGCTTTTAAAAAAGAGGAACATGGGCTCTAGTGATCCTACGCCATATTTCAGATGTCTAGATACAAAAAAGCCTCGCAATTGCGAGGCTGTTTCAATAAGTGGCGCGTCCTGGAGGATTCGAACCTCCGACCGCCTGGTTCGTAGCCAGGTACTCTATCCAGCTGAGCTAA
>NZ_JAWOVZ010000021.1:13467-74082 GCF_033340175.1 Vibrio sp. 1557
TGGCGCGTCCTGGAGGATTCGAACCTCCGACCGCCTGGTTCGTAGCCAGGTACTCTATCCAGCTGAGCTAAGGACGCGCAGTTTTCGATATCGACTTTCGTCAACATCAGGGCATTACCCTTTAATAAGTGGCGCGTCCTGGAGGATTCGAACCTCCGACCGCCTGGTTCGTAGCCAGGTACTCTATCCAGCTGAGCTAAGGACGCGCAGATCTTCTCGCCAAGAAGTTGTGAAGTAAATCACATTCATTTCTTACGAAACAAAAAAAAGGCCATCGGGCCAGTCAATGAATGGCGGTGAAGGAGGGATTCGAACCCTCGATACGGGATAAACCGTATACTCCCTTAGCAGGGGAGCGCCTTCAGCCTCTCGGCCACCTCACCGTTTTCATTGTTATATCTCAAAAGAGATATGGCGCGTCCTGGAGGATTCGAACCTCCGACCGCCTGGTTCGTAGCCAGGTACTCTATCCAGCTGAGCTAAGGACGCACTTTTTGTTGATAAATCAACGTTGCAAGAATGGCGGTGAAGGAGGGATTCGAACCCTCGATACGGGATAAACCGTATACTCCCTTAGCAGGGGAGCGCCTTCAGCCTCTCGGCCACCTCACCGTCTTGCGGAGGCACATATTACGTTTTACCGAAAATATGTCAAACACTTTCTTTGAAAAAATCTACGAAACTGGCTTAACCGTTGCTGATTTAATCAAAGTGACTATTAAACGAACTTTATCACTCTATTATGATGAAAAAAAGAGAGTCTTCTCTGAAAAAAAGACATTTATTTTCAAATAACTTTCTGAAGTTCGAATCAATATTATTGATGAATTCACAGCCATACTCAACACAATAGTTTCTGCAAATTTTCAAAAACAGTAAAAACTAAAAAGGCCAACCCTTCGGTTAGCCTTTTTCATTCAAACTAAGCTCTGTAAACAGGAGCGACTTAGTAGTTACCTGAAGCAACGTTGCCATTGCCTTTTTCAGCTTGAATGCGCATGTAGATTTCTTCACGGTGAACTGAAACCTCTTTCGGAGCGTTAACGCCGATACGCACTTGGTTACCTTTAACACCCAGTACAGTTACAGTCACTTCATCACCAATCATCAGTGTTTCGCCTACGCGGCGAGTCAAAATTAGCATTCTTTGCTCCTTGAGTAATCTCTAAATTTTCTTGCTACAAAGCTATTATCCAACAAAAGTTATATTTTCGTAAACTACCTTGTTAGCGAAAATCAGCCTAAAAAGGCATGTTTTTGTTGAATGTTTAATGCTTCACTAGACGTAATGTAAGCATCATGCAGAATGTTTGCTGCTGTATCCACACATTCGGGTGCTAAAACTAGCATCATAGTGAGTGCATTCGTTGCGCTGAAATTGATCTCAATATCTCGCTTTGCCAACAAATCGCATGCGTGCTCTACCATTCCATTGGCCTCAAGCCCCACTGCGGTCAACAGGCTTACCACTTCACTATTACGGATTTTGTCGCTGAACACCAGATCGAACTTGGCACATGCATCTTGTTTTATCATGATACCTGCCCGTTCTGTTTCCTCGATCACATTCCAAATGTCAATACCCAACATCTGACATTGTTTTGTAGCACTAGATAAATGTTCTTTATCGACTTCGATTATGGCAAGGTCACGTTGAATGGCTATACCAGAGACGGCTTGATTGCCTAACTCCCCCTTTACCAGACTGCCTTCATTAACATCAAATGTCGAAAGCACGCGCAGTGGCACATTATTCTTCCATGCAAATTGCACTGAAGGTAAATGTAATACTTTCGCGCCTCGGCTTGCCATCGCTTCCATGGAAGGAAAATCGATAACCGCCAATTTTCGCGCGTTTTTCACTACACGTGGGTCACAAGTATAAATACCATCAACGTCGGTAAAGATTTGACACTCATCAGCGCGCAATGCGCCTGCCAGTGCCACTGCGCTCGTATCTGAGCCACCTCGACCTAATGTGGTGATATCCCCGTTCTCATTCACACCTTGAAAGCCTGCAACAATCACGATTTGGTCTTGCTCAAGCAATCCCAGAATTGTCTTAGTATCAATGTGTTTAATCGTTGCGTCATTGTGTTGATTATCCGTCACAATATTCGCCTGTGCTCCGGTAAGCGAGCGTGCAGCATGACCCAATTTATTGAGTGTCATTGCTAACAGTGCCATTGACACTTGCTCACCAGCAGAGAGCAAAACATCAAGTTCTCGAGCTGTAGGCACGCTATCTATCTGTTTAGCGAGGTCCATCAGTCTGTTTGTTTCGCCTGACATTGCAGACACGACAACAACAACTTGATTGCCATCATTTTTCGCCTTAATGATGTGTTCAGCAACTTGGTGGATTCTTTCAATTGAACCCACTGAGGTTCCGCCAAACTTTTGCACGATAAGGGGCTTTTTCACCAGTCTTCACCTTCCCAAGACCGAAGTCTCTTTAGAACTGCTTACATCTTCAGTATTTCCTTTTAGAAAAATTATATAAGCAGTAGTTACAACAAAAACCAAATAGCCTAAATGACTCGGTTAACTTTTGGTCAATTAAACCACTTGGCTGCTAAAAAAAATTACGCTCAATCAAAGAAACTTGATTGAGCGTAATTTTAGTAGTTAAAAGCTTATAAGCGCTCTTCTAACCAAGGCTGAACTGTTTTAATTGCCTCTGGTAGTGCGGCTACATCAGTACCACCAGCTTGAGCCATGTCAGGACGACCACCGCCCTTACCACCGACTTGCTCAGCAATCATCTTAACTAGATCACCAGCTTTTACTTTACCAGTTAGATCTTTAGTCACACCAGCAATCAGGCCAACCTTGTCACCTGTTACGTTGGCAAGCAGTACGACACCAGACCCCATTTGGTTCTTGATGTCATCAACCATAGTACGTAGGTTCTTGCTGTCAGCGCCTTCAAGAGCTGCGACTAGAACTTTTGTACCATTGACTTCAACCGCTTTGCCCATGATGTTAGCGCTTTCTGCTGCCGCCATCTTATCTTTTAGCTTCTGCACTTCTTTCTCTAGCGCTTTTGCTTTCTGTGCAGATTCTGCCAGTTTCTCTTCATACTTCGCGTTTTGAGCTTCAATCGCGTCTAATGCAGCCTCGCCTGTTACCGCCTCAATACGTCGAATACCTGCAGCAATGCCGCTTTCTGAAGTGATTTTGAATAGGCCAATATCACCTGTGCTTGATGCGTGAATACCACCGCAAAGCTCTGTCGAGAAGTCACCCATAGACAGTACGCGTACTTCGTCATCGTACTTCTCGCCGAATAGAGCCATTGCGCCTTTCTTCTTAGCTGACTCAATGTCCATCACGTTGGTTTCAATCGTGTGGTTGCGACGAATTTGCGCGTTAACTAGACGCTCAACTTCTTTCAGTTCTGCTGCAGTTACGGCTTCTAGATGCGAGAAGTCGAAACGTAGGTTGTCTGCCTTCACCAATGAGCCTTTCTGCGTTACGTGCTCACCTAAAACTTGGCGTAGTGCTGCGTGTAGCAAGTGCGTTGCTGAGTGGTTTAGAGAGATAGCTGCGCGACGCTCTGCGTCAACGATAGTTGCTACTTCATCACCTTTCGCTAGAACGCCTTCTGCCATTACACCGTGGTGCGCGATTGCGTTACCTAGTTTTTGAGTGTCCTCAACGCGGAATACACCAGACTCAGTACGGATTTCACCAGCGTCACCACACTGACCGCCTGACTCTGCGTAGAATGGTGTTTCACCAAGTACGATGATTGCTTTGTCGCCCGCAGATAGCGAATCTACTTCGTTGCCTTCAACGAACATCGCTGCTACAGAACTAGAGCCTTTAGTACCTGTGTAACCACAGAATTCTGTTTGCGTATCAACTTTGATTGCTGCGTTGTAGTCAGTACCGAAGTTACCCGCTTCACGCGCACGTTGACGCTGCTCTTCCATCGCTTTCTCAAAACCTTCTTCGTCGATTGCGAACTCACGCTCACGTGCAACGTCGTTAGTTAAGTCAGCTGGGAAGCCGTAAGTGTCGTAAAGTTTAAATACGGTTTCGCCGTCCAGTACTTTACCATCTAGGTTATCTAATGCTTCGTTTAGAATCGCCATACCGCGCTCAAGTGTACGACCAAAGTTTTCTTCTTCGATACGCAGTACTTTTTCAACCACAGCTTGTTGACGCTTCAGCTCTTCACCAGCCGTACCCATGATGTCAGCTAGAACGCCAACCAACTTGTGGAAGAATGCACCTTGTGCGCCCAGCTTGTTACCGTGACGAACTGCACGACGGATGATACGGCGTAATACGTAACCACGACCTTCGTTTGAAGGCATAACGCCATCCACGATCAGGAATGAACATGAACGGATGTGGTCAGCGATAACGCGTAGTGATTGGTTTGATAGGTCTTCGTAACCGATAACTTCTGCTGCTGCTTTGATAAGAGCTTGGAATACATCGATTTCGTAGTTTGAGTGAACGCCCTGCATGATTGCAGAGATACGCTCGATACCCATACCAGTATCTACCGATGGTTTTGGTAGCGGTTCCATAGTGCCGTCTGCGTGACGGTTGAACTGCATGAATACGTTGTTCCAGATCTCGATGAAACGGTCACCATCTTCTTCAGGCGTGCCAGGACGGCCACCCCAGATGTGCTCACCGTGATCGTAGAAGATTTCAGTACATGGACCACAAGGGCCAGTGTCGCCCATTTGCCAGAAGTTATCAGACTCGTACGGCTTGCCGCCTTCTTTATCACCAATGCGAACAATACGATCAGCGGGTACGCCAACTTTCTTGTTCCAGATGTCAAACGCTTCGTCATCGGTTTCGTAAACAGTTACCAATAAACGATCCGCTGGCAGTTTAAGAACTTCGGTTAGGAATTCCCAAGCAAAGGAGATCGCATCTTCTTTGAAGTAATCGCCAAAGCTGAAGTTGCCTAACATTTCAAAGAATGTGTGGTGACGAGCAGTAAAGCCAACATTTTCTAGGTCGTTATGTTTACCACCAGCACGTACGCAACGCTGAGCCGTAGTCGCTCGAGTGTAGGCTCGTTTTTCTAAGCCTAAGAAACAATCTTTAAATTGGTTCATACCTGCGTTTGTGAACAGCAGGGTTGGGTCGTTATGTGGAACTAACGATGAACTTTCTACGATTTGGTGTCCTTTGCTCTCAAAGAACTTGAGGAACGCGTTACGAACCTCATCAGTGCTCATGTACATGCAGCTCTTCCTGAAAATAGTCGAGTTAGAATTTTGCCGTATTGTAGATCATGCAAACAGCTGAGACTAGTTTTCTTGAGGAAAAGAGGGAGTAGGAGAAAAAATTTGAAGCAAAACAAAAATCAGTGCGGACGACTGACCGTTAATCTTCGTCCTCAAAGCTCAGCGCGTAGCTGATTTGGTCAAAACTGTAGCCGCGATACTGCAGAAAACGAACTTGTTTTGCGTACTCTTTTTGGTCTTTGGCTTTAATACCTTTGAATTTCTTTTCTGCCGCCTGTTTAGCCAGTTCAAACCAATCTTGCGGCTCTTCAGCCATAGCTTGCTCAATCACCGATTCCGCAACACGCTTCTGGTTTAACTCTTGACGAATTCGACGCTCTCCATGTCCTTTGTATACATGCTGTCTAATTTGACTCTTCGCGTAACGTAAATCATCTAGATAATTATGGTCTAGGCAAAAATTAATTGCGATGTCGATGTCTGATTCTTCATAGCCCTTCATCGATAATTTTTGGTAAAGCTCATACTGACCATGATCGCGACGGCTAAGCAATTGGATAGCTGCCTCTTTGCTCGATAATGTTGGCGCCTGGCGTTTTTGGTACATGATGATCCTAAAAGTATTTTTGCTGTACAGGCTCTCAATGGCCTTTGTGATAATTCGATTTTTGATTTCAATAGATACAACAAAGCCCCGCATTGCAGGGCTTTGTCATTTATTAATCTATGAGAGATTAAAACTCTTCAGCTTGCTCTGGCGCTTCACCAGCTTCAGGCGCTTCCGCAAGTGCTGGCGCTAGCAACATTTCACGCAGTTTTGTATCGATAGTTTTAGCCACTTCAGGGTGCTCACGCAGGTAGTTACACGCATTCGCTTTACCTTGACCAATCTTATCGCCATTGTAGCTATACCAAGCACCGGCTTTTTCAACTAACTTGTGCTTCACACCTAGATCGACAAGTTCACCTTCGCGGTTAAAGCCTTGGCCGTACATGATTTGTGTGTTTGCTTCTTTAAATGGTGCTGCAATCTTATTCTTAACAACTTTGATGCGCGTTTCGTTACCTACGACTTCGTCACCTTCTTTGATTGCGCCAGTACGACGGATATCTAGACGAACAGAAGCGTAGAACTTAAGTGCGTTACCACCTGTTGTTGTTTCTGGGTTACCAAACATCACACCAATCTTCATACGGATTTGGTTGATGAAGATACACATACAGTTAGACTGCTTTAGGTTACCCGTTAGCTTACGCATTGCTTGAGAAAGCATACGTGCTTGCAGACCCATGTGGCTATCGCCCATTTCGCCTTCGATTTCTGCTTTCGGTGTTAGTGCTGCGACAGAGTCGACAACCATAACATCGATAGCACCAGAACGTGCAAGTGCGTCACAGATCTCTAGCGCTTGCTCACCTGTGTCTGGCTGAGAAACTAGCAATGCATCGATATCAACGCCAAGTTTCTTCGCGTATACAGGATCTAGAGCGTGCTCTGCATCGATAAACGCACACGTTTTGCCTTCACGTTGTGCAGCAGCAATAAGCTCAAGGGTTAGCGTTGTTTTACCTGAAGATTCTGGGCCGTAGATTTCTACGATACGACCCATTGGTAGACCACCAGCACCCAAAGCGATATCAAGAGAAAGAGAACCCGTTGAGATGGTTTCTACGTCCATTGCGCGGTTATCACCAAGGCGCATGATAGAGCCTTTACCGAATTGCTTTTCAATTTGACCTAGCGCAGCGGCGAGCGCTTTCTGTTTGTTCTCGTCCATTACTTTCTCCGATTTATTCATCTTCTTTGGGCGACGAATAGTAATTCATTTTTCTTAAGCAGAAGAACTGCTCAGCAATGAAAGTTATTATACTGTTGATTCATACAGTGTCCATACCTGTATGAAAAAAATTTGGCTGACCTAAAGTCGTGATTTGCTCTAGCCCTTATCAATGCTGGGCTAAAACAAGTTAAGAAATTCTAGAGTAGATGTTGATACAATTGAGTCAGCGCATGCTCGACCGCTTTTTTGCGAACTTCTGCACGGTCACCAGAGAAATGCATGGTTTCGACTTGCTGCCAACTTTGGTTATCAGCAAAAGCAAAGCAGACCATGCCGACTGGTTTCTCTTCACTGCCACCACCCGGCCCTGCAATACCACTGATGGACACACCGATGGTGGCATTGGAGTTTTTAATTGCACCCTGTACCATTTCAATCACAACTGGCTCACTCACTGCACCATGCGCTTCTAACGTTGAAGCTTGCACACCAAGCATCTCCATTTTCGCTTCATTACTGTAGGTGACAAACGCACGGTCAAGCCACGCTGAACTACCAGCAATGTCAGTAATGGCGGTTGCAACACCACCACCTGTGCATGATTCTGCGGTCGTTAAAAGATGCCCGTGTTTAGCCAATAATGCGCCTAAATCGGCACTCAATTTTGTTGTTTTTTCCATAGCCAAAATGCCCTTTGTCTCTTTTTACTTGATAGGGATTCACGTATCCTAAGCCGCTACGGAAATAAACAAAAGAACTTACCTGTGAAAGCTGAACAAAAACACACTCCGATGATGCAGCAATACCTCAAGCTAAAAGCTGAGAACCCAGAGATTTTGCTGTTCTACCGCATGGGCGATTTCTACGAACTCTTTTACGATGATGCCAAGCGAGCTTCTCAGCTTCTTGATATTTCATTGACCAAACGTGGTGCGTCTGCAGGTGAACCTATCCCAATGGCGGGTGTGCCATTTCACGCCGTAGAGGGCTACCTGGCAAAACTTGTTCAGCTTGGTGAGTCTGTGGCGATCTGTGAACAGATTGGCGATCCGGCCACCAGCAAGGGCCCGGTAGAACGTAAAGTTGTGCGTATCGTGACACCAGGTACTGTGACGGATGAAGCGCTGCTTTCTGAGCGTGTCGATAACTTAATCGCAGCAATTTACCATCACAACGGTAAGTTCGGTTATGCGACGCTGGATGTCACCTCTGGTCGCTTCCAACTGACAGAACCAGAAACTGAAGAAGCGATGACAGCCGAGCTTCAACGCACTGCACCACGTGAGCTACTGTTCCCAGAAGATTTTGAACCTGTACATTTAATGGCGAGCCGCAATGGTAACCGTCGTCGCCCAGTCTGGGAATTTGAGCTTGATACGGCTAAGCAACAACTCAATCAACAATTTGGCACAAAAGATCTGGTTGGTTTTGGTGTAGAACATGCGTCCTTAGGGTTATGTGCTGCTGGTTGTTTGATCCAGTACGTAAAAGATACTCAACGTACGGCTTTACCTCATATTCGCTCTTTAACGTTTGATCATCAGGATCAATCCGTCATCCTTGATGCTGCTACCCGACGTAATCTGGAAATTACTCAAAATCTAGCAGGCGGAACCGATAACACGCTCGCTGCAGTACTCGACCATTGTGCTACTCCGATGGGCAGCCGAATGCTGAAGCGTTGGTTGCATCAGCCTATGCGTTGCATTGAAACGTTAAACAATCGTCTTGATGCGATTGGTGAGATTAAAGAACAAGCTCTGTTTGCCGATCTTCAACCAACGTTAAAGCAAATTGGTGATATTGAACGTATCTTAGCGCGCCTTGCATTACGCTCTGCTCGCCCTCGCGATATGGCTAGACTTCGCAATGCAATGCAACAGCTACCAGAGCTAGAATCTGTCACCGCTTCTTTGACCCATCCGTACCTAACGAAATTGGCGAAGTATGCAGCTCCGATTGACGAAGTATGTGACCTGTTAGAGCGCGCGATTAAAGAAAATCCGCCGGTTGTTATTCGTGATGGTGGCGTCATCGCTGAAGGCTACAATGCGGAGCTCGATGAATGGCGAAAATTGGCAGATGGTGCAACAGAATATCTTGAGCAGCTTGAGCGAGATGAGCGTGAACGACACGGTATCGATACGCTTAAAGTAGGCTATAACAACGTTCATGGCTTCTTTATCCAAGTAAGCCGTGGCCAGAGCCATTTGGTTCCACCGCATTATGTACGTCGCCAAACACTCAAAAACGCTGAACGCTACATCATTCCAGAGCTTAAGGAACACGAAGACAAAGTACTTAACTCGAAATCTAAAGCGTTAGCACTTGAGAAACAGTTGTGGGAAGAACTGTTTGATCTATTGATGCCAAACCTTGAGAAGCTGCAAAACCTAGCTTCTGCTCTGTCTCAACTGGATGTATTACAAAACCTAGCAGAGCGTGCAGATTCGTTAGATTACTGCCGCCCAACGCTTGTGAAAGACGCAGGAATTCACATTCAAGCTGGTCGTCATCCAGTCGTAGAACAAGTAACAACAGAGCCGTTCATCGCGAACCCAATTGAGCTTAACCCAGCCCGTAAGATGTTGATCATCACCGGTCCAAACATGGGTGGTAAATCAACCTACATGCGTCAAACTGCGCTGATTGCATTGATGGCACATATCGGCTCTTATGTACCGGCAGAATCCGCACAGATTGGTTCTTTAGATCGTATATTTACTCGTATTGGTGCGTCAGATGATCTTGCATCTGGCCGCTCGACCTTCATGGTAGAAATGACAGAAACAGCCAATATTCTTCACAACGCAACTAAGAATAGTTTGGTGCTAATGGATGAAATCGGACGTGGTACTAGTACTTACGACGGTCTGTCTTTAGCTTGGGCAAGTGCGGAATGGCTCGCAACACAAATTGGTGCGATGACCCTATTTGCAACCCACTACTTCGAATTAACAGAGTTACCAAGCCAGCTGCCAAACTTAGCGAACGTTCACTTGGATGCCGTAGAACATGGAGACAGCATTGCCTTTATGCACGCAGTTCAAGAAGGTGCGGCAAGTAAGTCTTACGGCCTGGCTGTTGCGGGCTTAGCAGGCGTACCAAAAACGGTCATCAAAAATGCGCGTAACAAGCTATCTCAGCTAGAGCAACTGGGGCAAAACAGTGACACACCACGTCCAAGTGCAGTAGATGTGGCTAACCAGTTGAGCCTGATTCCAGAGCCTAGCGAGGTCGAACAAGCTCTGTCAGGTATTGATCCTGACGACTTAACGCCACGCCAAGCTCTTGAAGAGCTGTATCGCTTGAAGAAGATGCTGTAAACAGACTCACACCAACGAGAAAAAAAGAAAAAAGGCTATGGGGAACCATAGCCTTTTGTGTATCTAGTGAAATACGGATTATTTAATCGTCTTCTACGTTAAACAAGTTTTCCATATTCAAACCTTGTTTGATTAGGACTTCACGAAGACGACGTAAACCTTCCACTTGTATTTGACGTACTCGCTCACGTGTCAGACCAATCTCTCGACCAACTTCTTCCAGCGTCGAAGGCTCGTAGCCTAGTAGGCCGAAGCGACGTGCAAGCACTTCTTTCTGTTTCGGATTCAACTCTTCTAACCAATGAATCAACGATGATTTGATGTCGTCATCTTGAGTCGAAACTTCTGGATCAGAGTTGTTTGCATCAGGAATAATATCTAGCAGCGCTTTCTCACCGTCACCACCGATTGGCGTGTCGACAGAGCTAATACGCTCATTAAGGCGTAACATTTTGCTTACGTCTTCGACTGGAATATCTAATTGAGCAGCAATTTCTTCTGCGGTCGGTTCGTGATCGAGCTTTTGAGAAAGTTCACGCGCAGTACGCAGATAAATGTTCAGCTCTTTCACTACATGGATAGGTAGACGGATCGTGCGAGTTTGGTTCATCAACGCTCGCTCTATCGTTTGTCGGATCCACCACGTTGCGTAAGTAGAGAAACGGAAACCACGTTCTGGGTCGAATTTTTCGACCGCTCGGATCAAGCCGAGGTTACCTTCTTCAATCAGATCAAGTAGTGCTAGACCACGGTTACTGTATCGACGAGAAATCTTAACAACCAAACGTAGGTTACTTTCGATCATACGTTTGCGTGCCGCTTCGTCGCCACGTAGGGCGCGTCTTGCGTAAAGCACTTCTTCTTCGGCAGTAAGTAAAGGTGAGAAGCCAATTTCGCCCAAATACAACTGAGTTGCATCTAAGCTTTTACTGCTCGCGTCAAACTCTTCACGCGCAGTCGCTTTGCTTTCTGTGGATGATGATCTTTCGAGTTCGTTATCAATGGTCTTCACTGACGCATTGTCAAATGCAAACTCTTCAACTTTGGTTACTGTGTTGCTGATACTCATAACGCCTCCCCCTGGCGAGTTAGCAAGACATGACAACTCAATATGTCGCTAAATGATGTCGCAAGTTGTTTTTCAAAGTTTTAAGGCAAATAGCGTTTTGGATTCACTGATTTACCTTGATAGCGAATTTCAAAGTGTAGTTTGACCGACTTTGCACCTGAACTACCCATGGTGGCGATTTTTTGTCCGCTTTTTACGCTTTGTCCTTCTGTGACCAGCAGTTTGTCATTGTGTGCGTATGCGCTTAAATAATTGTCGTTATGCTTTACTATAATTAAGTTGCCATAACCTCGTAGCGCATTGCCTGAATAAACGACTGTGCCGGCTGCGGTTGAAACGATAGGTTGACCACGCTGTCCTGCGATGTCGATACCTTTATTTCCCTGTTCTCCCGCCGAAAAGTTCTTGATTACTCTCCCTTTTGTTGGCCACAACCACTTTGAGACTTTATCACTCTTTGCTGTGGTAGTTGGCGCTTTTTGCTTCACTTTTTGGTTATCTTTTGAACCAACATACTCCTTTGTTTTCGATTGTTCAACCTTCTTTGGAGGCTGTTTTTGTACGACTTTAGGCTTAGTCTCTGTAGGTTTTTGACTAGAGTTTTTACTCGAAGGTTTAGGTTTAGAGGCTGTTGATGTTTTCGTCACTGGAGCTGGGGGTGTCGTAACAACAGGAGCCACAACGGGTTCAACTTTTTGACCATATTTAGGGGCGACATATTTCGGAGCCCAAAGTTTTAGCCTCTGTCCTGGGTAGATAGTGTAAGGCTGAGTTAACTCATTGTAACGAACAAGATCATTTACATCTTTATCTGTGACATAAGCTATGAAGTAAAGTGTATCACCTTTTTTTACCTCATAATAACTCCCTCTGTAACTTCCTCTTTCAAGGCTTGAATAGTCTTTTTTTAGGCTAGAGACAGGTGCAGGGGAATGCGCTGCACAACCAACTAGTCCTGCAGCAAACACAAAGCTAATACCAATATGACGTAGTAACTTATTCACCTATCCCTAACCCTTAAGCTAAATCACCCGCAACCAGAGGTACGAACCGAACCATTTCTACAACGGTAGAGAGATATTCGTCTCCCTTACGCTCTATTTTTAATAACTGTTGCTCCGTATCTCCAACAGGAATGACCATTTTGCCGCCATCTCTTAATTGTGAGAGAAGAGCTTGGGGAATCACTTCAGCGGCAGCGGTAACAATGATAGCATCGAAAGGACCTCTCGCTTCCCAGCCCTGCCACCCATCAGCATGCTTAGTTGAAACATTGTAAATATCCAATTGCTTCAGGCGACGCTTTGCTTCCCATTGCAACGATTTAATTCGCTCAACGGAGTATACATGATCAACAATTTGCGCCAGTACCGCGGTTTGATAACCCGATCCCGTTCCGATTTCCAGAACACGACTCGCCGGCTCTAGCTCAAGCAACTCGGTCATACGAGCAACGATATAAGGCTGAGAAATAGTTTGTCCCTGACCAATTGGTAACGCATTGTTATCATAGGCTTGGTGCATCATCGCTTGAGAAACAAAGCTTTCTCGTGGCAAGCGTTGGATAGCATCCAGAACTCTTTGGTCTTTGATGCCACTGGAGATAAGAAACGCTATCAACCTGTCAGCATGTGGGTTACTCATTACTTCTCTTCCTTTAACCAACTATCCATAGCACGCAGCGACTCGTGAGCGGTGAGATCAACTTGCAGAGGCGTCATTGAAACTCGGCCATGCTCAATTGCATAAAAGTCCGTGCCCTCTCCTGCATCTTGCTCCTTTCCTGGTGGGCCTAACCAATAAATGTCATGGCCTCTCGGATCTTTCTGCTTGATCATATTCTCTGCGTGATGACGTGCACCTAAACGCGTAACTTCAATTTCACCTAAATTCTCTGATGGTAAGTCAGGCACGTTTACGTTCAGTAGACGATTCGTTGGAATCGGCGACGCTAAATGCTGTTGTACAATTTGACGTGCAATTTTAGCGGCGGATTCGAAATGTCGCTTACCCACTAGAGAAAAAGCCACCGACTGAACGCCAAGGAAATGACCTTCCATGGCGGCTGCTACTGTTCCAGAATAAAGAACATCATCACCCAAATTAGCGCCATGGTTGATTCCTGACAGAACAAGATCAGGCAAATCATCTTTCATTAGCTCATTCAGCGCGAAATGCACACAATCCGTGGGCGTGCCTTGCACTGAGTAGATATTTGGGGCAATTTCAGTCACGCGTAATGGTTGTTCTAATGTGAGTGAATTCGAAGCACCTGAACGATTTCGATCAGGTGCGACAATGGTCACTTCAGCGATATCTCTCAACTCATCAGCGAGGGCATGAATCCCTTGAGCATGAACACCATCATCATTGCTGATTAAGACCCTTAAGGGCTTCGGGTTTCGTGAATCCTGTTCCATTAGTATTCTCTTTCTACTTCAACCTCATTAACTAACTCACGAACAATAGAGGTCGCAAAAGATCCCGCATCCAGTGAGAAAGTCAGCGTAATGTTGTTACCTTCAACCGTCCAAGCTAAATCTTTTGGCTTCAGCGCAATATCGCGACGGTCGTGGCGCATGCGATTACCACGAATCAGCGCCATGAGGTCAGGCTCTTCGTCTAAAAACGGTTGCTCTAATGCCAGAGCCTCGGCTTGAGTAGGCAGTGCATTATCGCCAGCAAGCGCAGCGGTAATTGCCGCTTCACCTCGCGCAAATTGCACTTGCAGAGCAGCGATGTTGTTTGCATCAATCAACTGAGTGCCAGAATTCGTCTGTGCAATGTCACCATCAATGAACTTATCAAACACACCATTCTCTAGACGAGCTGAAACGATGCGGTTGAAAATCCACGAACGAGCCGCTGATAAATACATACTGCGCTTGTTTTGATTGCGGGTACGAACGTTTTCGCGTCCCCATCGACGTGCTTCTTCAAGGTTGTTGCCATCGTTACCAAAACGCTGACTACCGAAGTAGTTTGGCACGCCAACTTGTTTCAATTTTTCAAGACGTTGCTCTACATCCGCTCTATCTGTCACTTCAGACAAAGTAACCACGAACTCGTTCCCTACTAGGTCACCAGGACGCAGTTTTTTATTGTGACGATCTGTTGCAAGGATTTCGATACTTGGGTATTGAGCCAAAAACGCTGAAAAATCTGGCGTTTCACCTTTTGGTAAATGGACACTTAACCACTGTTCCGTCATCGCATGACGGTCTTTAAGACCCGCCCAGCTAACGTCTTTCGACTTAACACCACAGGCTTTTGCTAACTCGTTAGCAACGAAGCTGGTGTTCTCGCCCGTTTTACGGATACGAACCATTAGGTGCTCGCCTTCGCCCGTAAAGGCAAAACCTAAATCTTCGCGAACCTGAAAGTGCTCTGGCTGCGCTTTGATTTTTGCCGATGCAATTGGCTTACCTGTTAGGTAAGCCAATGAAGATAAAATGTCTGACATGATGTGTTTCCGCTGATATCACAGCTTAGAGGAGCAAATTGCTAGTTATTGCTTAAACAGAAGTACAACGGCTTCCGTTGCAATGCCTTCTTTGCGTCCAGTAAAACCGAGACGTTCTGTCGTCGTCGCTTTTACGTTAATGTTACTAATATCGGTTTCTAGGTCTTCGGCAATCGCCGCACACATTGCGTCAATGTGTGGTGCCATTTTAGGCGCTTGTGCCATGATGGTTACATCAGCATTGCCAAGACGGTAGCCTTGCTCTTTGACTCGACGGTAAACGTCTTTCAGTAGTTCACGACTGTTTGCGCCTTTCCATTTATCATCCGTATCTGGGAAATGACGACCAATATCGCCGGCAGCAATCGCGCCCAGCAGAGCATCCGTTAACGCATGCAACGCTACATCGCCGTCTGAGTGTGCAATCAAACCTTGCTCATAAGGGATTGCTACACCACCAATAATGACAGGGCCTTCACCACCGAATTTATGTACATCGAAACCATGACCAATTCGAATCATTTTCTATCCTTTCTTTATTCGCCGCGCTCACGGCTTAGATAAAACTCGGCTAACGCAAGGTCTTCTGGCTGAGTGATTTTTATATTGTTCGCATTCCCTTGAACTAAGGCTGGCTTCTCGCCTAACCACTCCAAAGCCGAGGCTTCATCAGTAATAGTTACACCCTGTTCTAATGCGTCAGCCAGTGCTTGAGTAAGCTGCTGAGTTTTAAACATTTGTGGAGTAAGTGCATGCCACAATGCTTCTCTATCTACCGTATGTTCGATATCTTGTACTGCGTTTGCTCGCTTCATTGTATCTCTCACAGGAGATGCGAGAATGCCACCCGTTGAGCGGGCGCAGCAAACATCAATCAAACGGTCAATGTCGGATGTTAATACACATGGCCTTGCAGCATCGTGGACTAACACCCACTCGCTTTCCAGATGCTCATTGACATAGTTTAGCCCTGATAACACAGAGTCTGCTCTTTCTTTACCACCAGCTACACGAATCACATCTGGGTGCTTAGCAATGGACAATTCTGGGTAATATGGGTCGCCGTCAGTAATGGCAACGACAACCTTAGAAATATTTGGGTGGGAAAGCAGTTTATCTACGGTATGTTCCAGTACTGCTTTACCTTCGATCAATAAATATTGCTTAGGGCGATCTGCCTTCATTCTGCTACCCACACCAGCAGCAGGCACAATTGCGATATGCGATGAGTTCATATCCAACATTTTAATGGTTTTCCTCACCTATAATGCGGTAAAAAGTCTCGCCATCTTTAACTAAACCGAGCTCATGACGCGCACGTTCTTCAATCGCATCAAGACCTTGCCTTAAGTCATCAATCTCAGCGAACATTTCATTGTTGCGAGCTTGTAGCTTGCTGTTCACTTGTTGCTGAACTTCAATTTCATCTTTTACTGTGTAGTAGTCAGACACTCCGTTTTTACCAAACCATAGAGTGTATTGAAGCAAGCCAAACAGTAGCGTAAGGGCTATAACAAAGATTCGCATATCGCTGCTAACATTCTGTACCGGAAGGAATTAGATAAGGTGACATATATAGCATAAATGCGAGGTTGCCTCTAGGGGAGAAAGGGAGACTCACACGCTCCTTACAAGAAATAAGCAGCAAAATGAAACAAGCTCATGGGAAGCGAACCTTACCCATGACCAAAGTAAGACCCCAAAATACAAATCTATAAATACAAAAAAACGCCGTAGCGAGGGTTTCAAAAAGCTATTTAGCGAAACTTTACTCAATAAGAATTAAGCTTGACCTTTTACTTCTTTGAGACCACTTCCTTGAAACATGGAGGAGTGCGCTCACTTAGCGCTTCCGTTGTATAAAAAAACGCCCCGCAAGTGTGAGGCGTTTTCAAAAGCTTTAAGTTAAGCCGTTAACTCAGTTAAGAATTAAGCTTGATCTTTAACTTCTTTAAGACCGCTTCCTTGAAACATGGAGGAGCGCGCTCACTTAGCGCTTCCGTTATATAAAAAAACACCCCGCCAAAGCAGGGTGTTTTAAAAGCTTTAAGTTAAGCTGCTAATTCAGTGAAGAATTAAGCTTGACCTTTAACTTCTTTAAGACCGTTGAAAGGAGCGCGCTCACCTAGAGCTTCCTCGATACGGATTAGCTGGTTGTACTTAGCAACACGGTCAGAACGGCTCATAGAACCAGTTTTGATTTGACCTGCTGCTGTACCTACCGCTAGGTCAGCGATAGTTGCATCTTCAGTTTCGCCAGAACGGTGAGAGATTACTGCTGTGTAACCTGCGTCTTTAGCCATCTTGATTGCAGCTAGAGTCTCAGTTAGAGAACCGATTTGGTTGAACTTGATAAGGATAGAGTTAGCTACGCCTTTCTCGATACCTTCAGCAAGGATCTTAGTGTTAGTAACGAATAGATCGTCACCTACTAGTTGAAGCTTGTCACCTAGTAGTTCTGTTTGGTGCTTGAAGCCATCCCAGTCAGACTCGTCTAGACCGTCTTCGATAGAAACGATTGGGAATTGGTTAGCTAGCTCAGCTAGGTAGTGGTTGAACTCTTCAGAAGTGAAAGTTTTACCTTCGCCTTTCATGTTGTAGATGCCAGCTTCTTTGTCGAAGAACTCAGATGCAGCACAGTCCATAGCTAGAGTTACGTCTTTACCTAGTTCGTAACCAGCAGCTGCAACAGCTTCTGCGATAACTTCTAGAGCTTCAGCGTTAGATTTAAGGTTAGGAGCGAAACCACCTTCATCACCAACTGCAGTGCTGTAGCCTTTAGACTTAAGAACTTTAGCTAGGTTGTGGAATACTTCTGCACCGATACGTAGACCTTCTTTAAGAGTCTTAGCGCCAACTGGTTGGATCATGAACTCTTGGATGTCAACGTTGTTGTCTGCGTGCTCACCACCGTTGATGATGTTCATCATTGGTAGAGGCATAGAGAACTGACCTGCAGTGCCGTTTAGCTCAGCGATGTGCTCGTATAGAGGCATGCCTTTCGCAGCAGCAGCAGCTTTAGCGTTTGCTAGAGAAACAGCTAGGATAGCGTTAGCACCGAATTTAGATTTGTTTTCAGTGCCGTCTAGTTCGATCATTACTGCGTCGATTGCAGCTTGGTCTTTAGCGTCTTTGCCAACTAGAGCTTCAGCGATTGGGCCGTTTACAGCTTCAACTGCTTTAAGAACACCTTTACCTAGGAAACGTGCTTTGTCACCGTCACGTAGCTCAAGAGCTTCGCGAGAACCAGTAGATGCGCCAGATGGAGCTGCCGCCATACCTACGAAACCGCCTTCTAGGTGTACTTCAGCTTCTACAGTTGGGTTACCACGTGAGTCGATGATTTCACGACCTAGAACTTTAACGATCTTAGACATTAATGTTTCCTCTCGTTTCAAATATAAATGTCAATCTTAAAGGGCAGCAGCACAACCTTCGCCGCCGCCCGTATCCTTTTACTTCTCGAATTCGCCGCGTGCGTTTTGGCCCGCAGCCTTAACAAAACCTGCAAACAATGGATGTCCATCGCGAGGAGTCGAGGTGAATTCTGGGTGGAACTGAGCCGCTACAAACCATGGGTGAGCTGGGTTCTCAATCATTTCCACTAACTTCTTGTCCGCAGATAGACCTGATACTTTTAGGCCTGCTTTTTCGATTTGCGGACGAAGCACGTTATTCACTTCGTAACGGTGACGGTGACGTTCATGGATCGTCGCGCTACCGTACAGTTCACGAGCTTTAGTCCCTTTCTCTAGGTGACACAGCTGTGAACCAAGACGCATCGTACCGCCTAGGTCAGACTTTTCAGTACGCTCTTCTACGCTACCTGATTCGTCTACCCACTCTGTGATCAAACCTACCACAGGGTACTTAGTCTCTTTGTTAAATTCTGTTGAATGTGCACCTTCCATACCCGCAACGTTACGCGCGTATTCGATTAGTGCAACTTGCATACCCAAACAAATACCTAGGTAAGGCACGTTATTTTCACGTGCATATTGAGCCGCACGGATCTTGCCTTCAATACCACGATCGCCGAAGCCACCTGGTACTAGGATTGCGTCCAAACCTTCTAGAAGTTCAACGCCTTTTGTTTCGATATCTTGTGAGTCTACATACTTAATTGTGACGCTTAGACGGTTTTTCAAGCCAGCGTGTTTAAGCGCTTCGTTCACAGATTTGTATGCATCTGGTAATTCAATGTATTTACCAACCATACCGATGGTTACTTCACCAGTAGGATTTGCTTCTTCGTAGATAACCTGTTCCCATTCAGAAAGGTCTGCTTCAGGAGCAGTAATACCAAAGCGAGCACACACAAGGTCATCTAGCCCTTGAGATTTAATCAACTGAGGGATCTTGTAGATAGAGTCTACATCCTTCATTGAAATTACTGCTTTTTCTGGAACATTACAGAACAGTGCGATTTTTTTACGCTCATTCGCAGGAATAACGCGATCGCTACGGCAAACTAGGATGTCTGGCTGAATACCGATAGATAGAAGTTCTTTTACAGAGTGTTGCGTCGGCTTAGTTTTCACTTCGCCCGCTGCCGCTAGGTAAGGAACAAGTGTTAGGTGCATGAACATTGCGCGCTCACGGCCTAGCTCAACAGCTAGCTGACGAATCGCTTCCATAAATGGTAGTGATTCGATATCACCAACAGTACCGCCAACTTCAACAATAGCCACATCATGGCCTTCAGAACCTGCAATAACGCGATCTTTGATTGCGTTAGTGATATGAGGGATAACTTGAATAGTTGCGCCTAGGTAGTCACCACGACGTTCTTTACGAAGTACGTCGGCATAAACACGACCTGCAGTGAAGTTGTTACGCTTGGTCATCTTGGTACGGATGAAACGCTCGTAGTGACCAAGGTCAAGGTCAGTCTCTGCGCCATCTTCTGTAACGAACACTTCACCGTGCTGAGTAGGGCTCATTGTGCCCGGGTCAACGTTGATGTAAGGGTCAAGCTTCATCATAGTCACTTTAAGACCACGAGCTTCTAGAATAGCCGCAAGAGATGCTGCTGCAATACCTTTACCTAGAGAGGATACAACCCCGCCAGTAACAAAAATGTAATTTGTCGTCATGTTTAACCTGAAATTGGTTGAATGAGGGAAATGGAGTGCTTCTGGACGGGAGATAAATATACCAGAAGCTCCTTACCGCCACAACGTGAAATCTATCACACCGTAATTTTTTATTTTTTGCTTCAAATCAAAGTGAGCAAAGACAAACCAAAGTCCGTTTTCGTGTAACCAAACAAGCTGACCTTATATTATGTATTCTGCCAGTTTACCTCTGCCTCGATTCTTCTTGTTTTACTTCATCCCAAAAATGGTCAAGTTCTGATAAAGAACAATCTGTAAGTACTTTGCCTGACTGCTGAACCTTGCCTTCAACTTGTTTAAAACGTCGCGCAAACTTTACGTTTGCTTTTCCTAGCGCGACTTCTGGGTTTTTATCAAGGTGGCGAGCCAAATTGACAGTCGCAAATAGCAAATCACCGAGTTCCAACTCAACTTTCTCTTCATCGGGCTGAACTTGCAGTGCCTCTTCCATGACTTCGTCAATTTCTTCTCGTACTTTATCGACAACCGGGCCAAGTGAATCCCAATCAAACCCAAATTTTGCACATTTTTTCTGAATTTTTGTAGCACGAGAAAGTGCCGGTAAAGAGTTTGGTATTGAGTCTAGGATACTTTCTTCCGCTTTGCCTACTAGGGCTTTTTCTTTTGCTTTTTCCGCTTCCCAGTTCGCGTTAATTTCCTCGTCAGATTCAAACTCAACATCTGAAAAAACATGCGGGTGGCGACGAGTCAGTTTTTCGTTCACGGTTTCGACGACATCCGAAAAGTCGAACAGCTCTTGCTCTTTCGCTAGCTGACTGTAAAAAATCACCTGAAACAACAAATCCCCTAGCTCTTCTTTTAGATTGGGCCAATCTCGATTTTGAATCGCGTCCACCACCTCGTAGGTTTCTTCTATTGTATGCGGAACGATGGTGTCAAAGGTTTGTTTTAAGTCCCAAGGGCAACCGTTTTCGGGATCACGCAGCTTCGCCATGATTTGTTCTAACTGTTCAATTGGATGACTCATTTTTTGTTCCTTTAAACCTTTCTATTAAAGAAAAAGGTGAGCAGCCAAAACCACTCACCTTCTACATTATATTTTCTCAGCAGCTTTCACTAAGTAATTGTTACTTTGACAAGGCAACAAGTTTTCGCGACTCCTGAGCATAGCCTACTATGTGATGCCCCTGAGCCGGCACGTCGGAATAAGTGCAGCTAACGCAGATAAAAAGCCAAATATGACGCAAGTGTAACTCTGTAAATAGTTGAAGTTGTAGCTAGGCGACAAACAAACGAGACTCCTGAGCATGGTTCACCATGTGATGGAGCGAGTGCGTGCAGTCAACAACGCTACAACGATAACTATGACGAGAGTTTTAGCCGAGGCGTTTCACCGTCATGACATCCTTGATCTGTTCCACACGTTTCGAAACCCGCGAAAGCACCTCAATATTGGTGACTTCTAGGTCAAAGTCCATGATGGCAAGTTGACGTCTGTAGTCGACTCGGTTCTTCATACTGGTCACTTTGATCTTTTCGTTGGCGAACAGTGTCGTAATGTCTTTGAGTAGACCACCTCGCTCCATCGCTTCAACACGCACGGTGAGGATGTATGACCCCACAAAGCCGCTGCCCCAGACTGTATCGATGATGCGCTCTGGCGCATGATGGCGCAGTTCTTCTAGCTGTTCACAGTCACTACGGTGTACTGAAATCCCACGACCTTGCGTTATGTAACCAGAGATATCGTCACCTGGAATTGGCTGACAGCAACGTGCTAGATGTGTCATTAGGTTATCGACGCCTTCTACTACAACTGCGTCTTTTTTCGGTCGGCTTTGCGCGGGTGATTTATGCTCAGCTTCTTGCAGTTTTTCCAGTGCTTGTTGATCTTCTTCCTCTGCCGTTGGCTTGTTAACTAACGCGTTGATATGGTTAATTATTTGGTTGATACGCAAATCACCGCTACCTACACCAACATACAATTCATCTGGTGTTTTGACGTTAAACCGCTTGAGGGCGTAATGCTCTGCATCTTTTAACGTTGCGCCAATTTTGGCTAACTCATGCTCAAGGATTTCACGACCTGCTTCAAGGTTCTTCTCACGGCTTTGTTTTCGGAACCAGGCGTTAATTTTGGCACGCGCACGACCAGAATGAACGAAGCCTAATGATGGGTTTAACCAGTCACGTGATGGGTTAGGTTCTTTCTGAGTGATAATCTCGACTTGGTCACCCATATGTAATTTATGCGTGAATGGCACAATACGACCTCCGACTTTGGCACCGATACAACGGTGTCCCACTTCGGAGTGAATGTGATAGGCAAAATCTAGCGGCGTTGCCCCCATTGGCAAATCGACAACATCACCACGTGGTGTAAAGGCATAAACACGGTCATCAAAGACTTGGCTACGCAGCTCATCGAGCATTTCGCCAGAGTCAGACATTTCTTCTTGCCAATCCAGTAGCTTACGCAGCCACGTGATCTTCTCATCATAACCGCTTCGGCTGCTTGCCCCTTCTTTATATTTCCAGTGCGCGGCAACACCCAGCTCCGACTCTTCATGCATTTGCTTGGTACGAATCTGGATCTCGATGGTTTTGCCTTCTGGCCCTAGAATTACGGTATGGATCGATTGATAACCGTTTGGTTTAGGGTTAGCAACGTAGTCATCAAACTCGCTCGGTAGGTGCTTGTATTTGGTGTGAACTACACCCAAAGCCGCGTAACAGTCTTGCAGTTTGTCTGCGATGATACGTACTGCTCGAACATCAAATAGCTCATCGAATGCCAAACTCTTCTTCTGCATTTTTCGCCAAATGCTGTAGATGTGCTTAGGTCGACCACTCACTTCGGCATTGATGCCCGACACTTCCATTTCGTGCGTGAGGTCTTCAACAAAGTCTTTGATGTACTGTTCACGAACGATGCGTCGCTCAGAAAGCTGCTTGGCAATTTGTTTGTAAGTTTCCGGCTGTTGGTAGCGGAAAGCGTAATCTTCAATTTCCCATTTCAGCTGACCGATGCCTAATCGGTTTGCTAGCGGCGCATAGATGTTGGCACACTCTTTTGCCGCCGCACGTCGAACTTCATCAGGCGCTTTTTTAACTTCAATAAGGTTACAAATTCGCTCCGCAAGCTTGATAACCACGCAGCGGAAGTCATCCACCATGGCAAGCAGCATGCGGCGTACGTTATCTACCTGAGATGACGCTGCACTGCCTTCCATGTTGACGTTGAGTTGGCCAATAGCAGCCATTTCTTCAACGCCGTCGATTAATTTTATGATTTCTTTGCTGTATTTCTCTTCCAGAATTTCTCTGTTAAAAGCACCACTTGAAACCAAAGGAAACAGTTGAGCAGCCACTAAAGTGGCTTGATCCATAGACAAGGTGATCAAAATTTCGATCATTTCTCGTCCACGCCACAACAACAGCTCCGCTTGCTCGTTATCAGCTAATACCGTCTGGCAATCTCGATATACTTCGATTAAGCGTGAGGCTGTGTTTTTCTCTTGTCCTAGGCTAGCCACCCAGTTTTCGAGTTCAAACTGTTCATCTTGGTTTAAATGCGCGCTTCTTACCGCAACCATCTCATCATCCTAATTATTATATTCGTGTGGTTTGACTAACACCGTCCAGGTTAGTTCTTTTTACCGCGCGTACACGCTGGCTTTATGACCACCCACCACAAATAAGGGGTCAAAGTCCTAAAGTTAGGACTTTTCAAACAATGCCATCGATTCTAGATGACTGGTATGAGGGAACATATCCAGCATACCTAATTTAGTTAATTTATAGCCTTGCTCTATCAAGCTTTGACTATCCCTAGCAAGGGTAGCAGGATTACAAGAAACATAAACTACACGCTGTGCGCCAAGCTCAGAAACTTGATCGATGATCCCACTCGCTCCCGCGCGTGCCGGGTCTAATAATACTTTATCAAACCGCTCTGCGGCCCAGGCTTGGCCTTCAAAATCTTGCTCAAGGTTAGCGTGATAAAATTGCGCGTTATTGATTTGGTTCAAAGATGCATTGTTTGTGGCTTTTTCTACCATCTCTGCAACACCCTCTACTCCAACCACGTACTTAGCTAATTTCGCAACTGGTAAACTAAAGTTGCCTAAACCACAGAACAAATCTAACACTCGGTCACTCTTTTGTGGGTCTAACCACTCAACCGCTTGTTTGACCATTTGTTGGTTTACACCTTGGTTTACTTGAATAAAGTTATTTGGTGCAAAAGGGATTTTCACTCCAACTTCTTGATAAAAAGGCATATCGCCTTCGATAAGGTCTAATTGTTCTGTCGATGGCATTAAGTACAACGATGCGCCATGACGTTTTGCCAACTCCGTTAGAGATTGAGTTTCACTCGTTGTCAGAGCGCTCAAGTGGCGCAGCGTAATACACGGCCCATTATCACCAAGTACCAGCTCTACATGACCCAATTGTTCAGGCTTTTTGAACGCTTTTAGGGCTGAGTAAATCTCTGGCAGCAAAACATTCAGTTCCGGTGCCAGCACTGGGCAATCGGTTACTTGCGCAATTTGCTTACTCTGCTTTTTACGGAAACCAAAATGTAGCTGACGGTTTTTTTTATCAACAAACAAGCTCACTCTCGCACGGCGACGGTAGGCCTGCGAATCTCCCAATAACGGGGCATCTAGTTCAATGTCACTGCCTGAAAATTTTCGCATTAGCTGACGCAACGTTTGCTGTTTGTACGTCAATTGTTGGTCATAATCTAAGTGCTGCAAATCACAACCACCGCACTCATGATAATGTGGGCAAAATGGCTCCACACGAGCTTCACTCGGCTTAAGGATTTTAATCAACTTACCGCGAGCGTATTTGCTCTTTTCTTCCACCAATTGAGTGACCACCTCCTCACCCGGCAGTGCTCCATCGATAAACAATGGCTTCTTTTTGAGGTAAGCAATGCCTGCGCCGTGGTGATCTAAACGCTCTACTTGCACTGCTTGGTGCCGAGTATTGAGTTGGGTTTTCTTTTTCGGTTGAAAGATGCGTGCCATGCTCTGTGCCTGATTTATGTGTAATTGCTCTTCGGCTTCACTATTCTTGATTGCAGCCGTTGTGTGATTCGAGTGACTTGATTATGCTTACCGTTTATTCGGTGACGTCACTTCTTTGCTCAAGGCTTTATCGTGCGCTTGAGAAATAATGCGTTATTTTCCCATATCCAGACTCCGATGTAATTA
This sequence comes from Vibrio sp. 1557, assembly GCF_033340175.1. Taxonomy (NCBI): domain Bacteria; kingdom Pseudomonadati; phylum Pseudomonadota; class Gammaproteobacteria; order Vibrionales; family Vibrionaceae; genus Vibrio; species Vibrio sp. 1557. The sequence continues at coordinate 38,632 of NZ_JAWOVZ010000021.1, forward strand.
GATAACATGACCAGATATGGCTTACGAGCACGTGTAATTACACTAACTCTCGCTCCCACTCTCATTATTGGTTTATTACTGAGCGGCTTTTTCTCATTTAACCGCTACCAAGACCTTGAGAAACAAGTTATCACCACTGGTAACAGCATTATTGAGCCGCTGGCGATTGCCAGTGAAACTCATCTACTATCAGAAAGCCGAGAGGCGGTACGTCGCTTGATAAGCTACGCGCACCGCAAAAACTCCAAACTGGTTCGTAGTATCGCGGTATTTGATGAACATCATGAGCTCTTTGTAACCTCTAACTTTCATCCTAATTTTGAAGCCTTGATGTTTCCCAAAGATAAACCGATCCCGCAACTGGGTAATTCGGAAATCTACGAAAACTCACTGATATTGCGTGTCCCCATTTTGTCAGAAGGTCACTACTTAGCGGAGTTGTCGAACGAAAGCCAAGGCACAAAAGCGATTGGTTACATCGCCGTCGAGTTAGATCTCTCCTCCTTGAGGCTGCAACAGTATCAAGAAGTCTTCTCTGCGTTTTTAGTTCTGGTTCTCGGTCTTGGCTTAGCAAGTGTGTTTGCTTCACGTCTAATGCACGATGTGACCCAACCTATCACCCACATGAAGAATGTCGTTGACCGCATTCGCCGTGGTCATCTGGATGTGCGTATCGAAGGCAAAATGCACGGTGAGTTAGACCAGCTAAAAAATGGCATCAACGCCATGGCGGTATCGTTATCAGAATATCACGTAGAGATGCAGCACAGTATAGACCAAGCCACGTCCGACTTACGTGAAACGCTTGAGCAGCTAGAAATTCAGAACGTTGAGCTGGATATCGCGAAGAAACGCGCGCAAGAAGCGGCCAGGGTTAAGTCAGAGTTCTTGGCGAACATGTCGCACGAGCTGCGTACTCCGCTCAATGGGGTGATTGGCTTTACTCGTCAAATGCTTAAAACGCAGCTTTCTAACAGCCAAACGGATTACCTACAGACGATTGAGAAATCGGCGAACAACTTGCTGAATATCATCAATGACATTCTCGACTTCTCGAAACTTGAAGCGGGTAAGCTGGCGCTGGAAAACATTCCTTTTGATTTCCGAGAAAGTTTAGAAGAGGTAATTAACCTACAAGCCACAAGTGCACATGAGAAAGGGTTAGAAATCACCCTAAAAGTGGACCCTAAAATTCCACCAGGTTTAGTTGGGGATCCACTACGTATCCAGCAAATTTTGACGAACTTAGTAGGTAACTCAATCAAGTTTACCGAGCGAGGCAACATTGATGTTAGCGTAGAAATGCGCTCTCAATCAGGAGACTCCGTCGAACTGCAATTCATGGTGCGTGATACCGGCATTGGTATCTCTGAGCGTCAGCAAGCGCAGTTGTTCCAAGCCTTTAGCCAAGCAGATGCAAGTATTTCACGTCGTTACGGCGGTACTGGCCTTGGTCTGGTCATCACTCAGAAACTGGTGAGCCAGATGGGCGGCGAAATCAGTTTAACCAGCCGTCTACACCAAGGTTCAACCTTCTGGTTTACGGTGCGCTTGCACTCAACCGAGATGCCAATGAGCGAACTGATTGAAGTGGAACTTCTGACTGGGAAGCAGTTACTGCTGATTGAACCAAACATGCAAGCCGCATCCGTAACCCAACAGATTCTAAGTCAGGAGGGTATTTTAGTAACCTACCGCTCTTCGCTACCAAACAACGAAGAACAATATGATTATGTATTGTTGAATTTAGCGGCCAACCAGACTCACGATGCGGAAGTTATTACACCTTGGATAGAACAAGCGAAACGTATGGCTCCGAGTGTTCTCCTAGGGACACCGAGTACCGAATTGGCGCTTGCGGACCAAATAATGACAGAGCATCACGTCCAGTGCCTGACGAAGCCATTGTCTCGCCGTAAGTTGCTACAAAGCCTGATTAGCGAACATGTAGAATCGCCACCGGTATTAAGCGCTCCAATTACGCCAAGCGAAGGGGACCGTTTACCTCTCACTGTACTAGCAGTGGATGACAACCCTGCAAACTTGAAGCTGATCTCTGCACTGCTCCGCGAACGAGTAGAAACCGTCACCGCCTGTAGCAATGGCCAGCAAGCGGTGAACCTGGCGACAGAGAAAAAGTACGATTTAATCTTCATGGATATCCAAATGCCACAAATGGATGGGGTGACCGCTTGTAAGCACATTAAAGAGTTGGAGCTAAATAAAGACACGCCAGTGATTGCGGTAACGGCGCATGCCATGGCAGGGGAACGAGACCGCTTGCTCTCGGCAGGAATGGATGACTACTTGACCAAACCTATTGAAGAGCATGTGCTACAACAGGTTTTGGTTCACTGGAACCCCAATGCTTGTACAGAGAGCATTGGCAAAGTCGCCCCTTCATACGTTGATGAACCTGAAGGAAGCGCACCACAATCCGTTTCTTCACCTCAACAGGATGTGATTATTGATTGGCAAGCGGCCTTGAAACAGAGCGCGAATAAAGAGGATCTCGCCAAAGATATGCTGCGCATGTTGATTGAGTTCATCCCTGAAGTAGAAGCGGTTGTTGACCAAGCTCTAGAGCAAGAAGATATCTCTCGTGATGACCTAATTCATGTCATCCATAAGCTGCACGGCAGTAGTTCATATTGTGGCGTTCCAAGACTGAAGTCACTCTGTGCGACGCTTGAGCAAGCACTGCGCTCAGGGATCAGTCTTGAGGAAGTTGAGCCTGAAATGTTCGAGCTGCAAGATGAAATGATTAAAGTCACAACGACTGCAAAATTATACCTTGAACAGTAATCTGCTCGAGAGACAAGAAAGCCAGAGCATCTGCTCTGGCTTTTTAGTATTTTGTTTAAGACTTACAAGCTAGGATTCAAAAATGACCGTCGCCACAGCGTAATGACGCTCATCGGAAATGGACAGGTGAATGTGGTTAACACCCATCGCATCCGCTATTTGCTTGGCTGTGCCCGTCAATGCGAGTACTGGTTTTCCAAGCTCATCGTTCGAGATGGAAAAGTCGTGAAACGTGACCCCTTTTGCGATCCCTGTCCCCAATGCTTTTGAGGCAGCTTCTTTAACAGCAAAGCGCTTAGCAAGATAACGACCTTGCAGCTTAAGCTGTGAGAATTTGGTCATTTCTTCTTCTGAAAGAATCCGCTGAGCAAAAGGTTCACCACTACGAGCTAACGCTTTTTCAATACGCTCAATTTCTGCAATGTCGGTCCCTAACCCTATAATCGCCATCTAGATAGTCCTATGACTGGCGAGCCTCAATCATCAGTGCTTTCATGTCAGCAACCGCTTTATTTAAACCATCAAATACTGCGCGACCAATGATTGAGTGACCAATGTTGAGTTCGTAAATTTCTGGTAATGCAGCAATTGGTGCGACATTGTGATAAGTCAGGCCATGCCCGGCATTAACAATAATACCTAGATCATGTGCATAACTCGCACCAGCGGCAATCTTCTTCAGTTCAGCTTGTTGTTCGTCTTCTGTCGTCGCATCTGCATAATGGCCAGTATGTAGCTCAATAAACGGAGCACCACACTTTTTCGCAGCTTCAATCTGTTGACGGTCAGCATCAATAAAGAGCGAAACTTTAATGCCGGCATCTGTCAGCTTTTTCGTCGCAGCTTTAATTTTGTCAAGCTGCCCTACTACATCTAAGCCACCCTCCGTCGTCAGTTCTTCACGTTTTTCAGGCACTAAACACACAAACTCTGGTTTAGTTTGCAGCGCAATCTCAATCATTTCGTCAGTCACTGCCATCTCTAGATTCATACGCGTTTGAATGGTTTCACGCAGAATACGTACATCACGATCCAAAATATGGCGACGGTCTTCACGTAAGTGGATAGTGATACCGTCCGCGCCTGCACGCTCAGCAATTTCAGCAGCGTGAACAGGATCTGGGTATTTTGTACCACGTGCATTACGTAGAGTGGCAATATGGTCGATATTGACGCCTAAATAAATTGAGCTCATTTTCCGTTACTCCGTGCTCTGGGGGTCTGAATGAAAAATTCACGACTTTTTAAAGGTTTGCCGCCAAGATACGGCTTTAAGGCTATACGTGTAAAGCGTTTTGCCGCTTTTAGCTGCTCTTTAGTGACGAACCGCCGCTCACTGATAGCAATCAGTTCATTCCCTAAAAACGTGAGGTTATCGCGCCTAACCGAAGCAATAAACCCTTTCTGTTCCCGGTAACGATAGGTCATTTCTGGATCGACGGGCTCGCCGGTACCTGCACAATGCAAAAAATCCACGCCATACCCCATCGCAGACAGCAAGGCTAACTCAAAACGACGCAGTGCAGGCTCAGGGTTCTCGTTGTGCGCCAACTCGGTTAACGCATGCAAATAATCATGAAATAGTGCTGGCATCGGCACTTCAGCCATCAAAATACGGCCAATCAGTTCATTGACGTACATGGCTGAGTAGAGATTAATGCCCGTTAACGGCAAACCTAGACTTATCGGCTCGGCTTGACGCAAAGTTTTCATTGAGCCTTTCCCCGACCATTTAAGTAATAGCGGGGTAAAAGGTTGCAATGCGCCTTTTAAGTTCGAACGCTTACTGCGCGCGCCTTTGGCCATTAAAGTCATTCGGCCATATTCCTCACTAAATACATCAAGGATTAAGCTCGATTCACTGTAAGGGCGTCGGTGCAATACAAAACAGCGCTGTAAACCTTCGGAAGACAGATTACTCATCTAAGTCATTGTGCCTAAAAAGTGTGAAATAAAAAATAAGGAGCCGAGCGGCTCCTTATTTTAATCGATACTGATTTTTCATCGATGTTGGAGCGAAGCACCTTCGCAGCCAAGATTATAAATCGTCTATATAACCCAACGATCGCAACGCTCGTTCGTCGTCTGCCCAGCCAGATTTCACTTTTACCCAAGTTTCTAGGTAAACCTTACGACCGAACAATTCTTCCATATCTAAACGCGCTTCGCGACCAATGGTTTTAATCTTCTCGCCGCCTTTGCCAATCACCATTTTCTTCTGGCCATTACGCTCAACAAGAATCAATGCATTGATGTGGAAACCGTCGGTTTCTGGGTTGTAATCAAAACGTTCAATCTCAACCGTTACTGAGTATGGCAGCTCTTCACCAGTAAAGCGCATCAGCTTTTCACGCACAATCTCAGACGCCATAAAACGCTGAGAACGGTCAGTCACGTATTCTTCTGGGAAGTGATGCGTTGCTTTAGGTAAGTGATTACGCACGTGCTTACGCAGTACGTCAATGTTCTTACCTTGCTTGGCAGAGATTGGCACAACATCCACGAAGTCCATCTTCTTCGACATCTCCGCCATGTGTAGCATCACGTCGTTACGATCTTGTACGTTGTCGACTTTGTTTACACAAAGCACAACTGGGAAGTTCGATTTTTGAAGTTTGGTCAGCACCATCTCATCGTCTTTAGTCCAATGCGTACCATCGACTAAGAAGAACACAAGGTTTACATCACTCAATGACGAGTTAGCTGCACGGTTCATCAAACGGTTGATCGCACGCTTTTCTTCAATGTGAAGTCCAGGCGTGTCGACGTAAATCGCTTGGTAATCGCCGTCCGTATCCACACCCATAATACGGTGGCGTGTCGTTTGCGGCTTACGAGAGGTGATCGAAATCTTCTGACCCAAAATCTTGTTCAAAAGTGTCGACTTACCTACGTTTGGACGACCAACAATAGCAATAAAGCCACAGTGTTGGTTTTCTGGCGAGCTTGGCTCACCTTGTGATGCGAAAAACGCATCGATATCGAATTCGTTATCAGCCATTTGTCAATTGCTCAAGTGCTGTTTCAGCAGCCGCTTGTTCTGCCTTGCGGCGGCTGGTGCCTTTACCGATTACAGGCTTATCCACACCTGCTACTTCGCACTCAACCGTGAACTCTTGGTTGTGCGCTTCACCTTTAATATTAGTCACTGTGTAGACAGGCAGCGGTTTTCTTCTGCCTTGTAGGAACTCTTGTAGGCGAGTTTTCGGATCTTTCTGTGAAACGCCTGGTTTGATGGCTTCAAGGCGTGACTGATACCAACTCAGTACAATGCCTCGCACAACTTCAAGATCACTGTCTAGGTAAATTGCGCCAATAATGGCTTCAACCGCATCGGCTAAAATAGAGTCTCGGCGAAAACCGCCACTCTTCAATTCACCTGGACCTAATTTTAAATAATCTCCTAGATCGAATTCACGACCCAGTTCCGCCAATGTATGTCCGCGAACCAAAGTAGCACGCATGCGGCTCATGTCACCTTCGTTCACTTTTGGGAAACGATGGTACAGATCATCAGCGATGACAAAACTTAAAATTGAATCGCCCAGAAACTCAAGACGTTCATTGTGCTTACTGTTGGCGCTGCGGTGCGTCAGCGCCAAATTGATAAGCCCGGCATCTTGAAACTGGTAGCCGAGCTTTCTCTCTAGTTTATCAATTGGAGAATTCATACTCTCTCGATATTTGAATGGTTAGTGAATGCCACCGATGCGGTTAAAACGCACACCAGTTGGAATCCATGAAGGTAGAACACTATCTGCGCCACGATCAAACTCGAAGCTGATCCAGATCGCGACAGCTTTACCGACTAAGTTTGCTTCTGGAACAAAGCCCCAGTAACGGCTGTCAGCACTGTTGTCACGGTTATCACCCATCACAAAATACTGACCTTTTGGTACAACCCACTCTGTCGTTCCGCTGCGTGGGAAATATTGCTCCACGCGGTTACGCACAAGAGGGTTAACCAAAATATTGTGCTCAACGTTACCCAATTTTTCATCCAGTTGGATCATTGGAATACCGTTCGAGCTAAACTGACTTTCTTCAACATTGCTCAGTTTAACTGGCTTACATGCCGATTCGCCTTGGCTTTGCACGCAAAGCTGCTTATCACTTGAATAACGCACGATATCACCAGGTAAACCAACTACACGCTTAATGTAGTCCACACTTGGTTGTGGTGGGTATTTGAAGACCACGATATCACCACGCTCAGGCTTACCAGTTTCCACTAGCTGAGTACGCCATACTGGGTCTTTTAGACCGTACGCGTACTTCTCAACTAAAATGAAATCGCCAACCAGCAAGGTAGGCATCATTGAGCCTGATGGGATTTGAAATGGTTCGTAGATAAAAGAACGTAATACTAAAACGAACGCGATCACAGGAAAAATAGAGACGCTATTTTCAACCCACCAAGGCTGACGCTCTACTTTTTGCAAGGTCACTGCATCCAAACCATTAGACGTCTGAGCTTGAATCTCAGCCAGTTTTTCCTGACGCTTTTTCGCGAAAACCAGCTTTTCCAATAGCCAAACCACGCCAGTTACCAAAGTCGCAATAACCAACATCAGTGAGAATGTATTCGCCATTAAATTCCCTTATCTAAAAATACGAAAGTGAAAGAGCCGAAACCCTTTCACTTATTTTAATATCTAACGTCTTAAGACCGACAAGTGTGAGACAAAGTTCAACTTTAGTCTTTACCTACGTGAAGGATGGCTAGGAACGCTTCTTGAGGCAGCTCAACGTTACCGATCTGCTTCATGCGTTTCTTACCTTCTTTCTGTTTCTTCAGAAGTTTCTTCTTACGACTTACATCACCGCCGTAACATTTCGCAATAACGTTCTTACGCAACTGTTTTACCGTTGAACGAGCGATAATGTGGTTACCAATTGCCGCTTGGATTGCGATATCAAACATTTGGCGAGGGATGAATTCTTTCATCTTCTCTACCAACTGACGACCGCGAGTCTGAGACTGATCTTTGTGTGTGATCATCGCCAATGCATCAACAGTGTCACCGTTAAGAAGAACGTCTACACGTACCATGTTCGAAGCTTCAAAACGCTGGAAGTTGTAATCCAAAGATGCGTAACCGCGTGATGTTGATTTCAGACGATCGAAGAAATCCAGTACCACTTCAGCCATTGGAATATCGTAAGTCACAGCGACTTGGTTACCGTGGTAAACCATATCAACTTGACTGCCTCGCTTTTCAACACACAGTGTGATTACGTTACCTAGGTACTCTGAAGGCACAAGGATGTTACAACGCGCAATCGGTTCACGAATTTCTTCAATATCATTGATCGCTGGTAGTTTTGCTGGGCTATCAACATACAGCAGATCGCCATCCGTCTTCTCAACTTCGTAAACTACCGTTGGTGCTGTGGTAATAAGATCCAAGTCGTATTCACGCTCTAGACGCTCTTGGATGATTTCCATGTGCAACATGCCAAGGAAACCACAACGGAAACCAAAGCCAAGTGCCGCAGAGTTTTCTGGCTCGTAGAATAGCGATGCGTCGTTAAGGCTTAGTTTGCCTAGTGCGTCACGGAAGTTTTCGTAATCGTCGGAAGATACAGGGAACAGACCTGCGTAAACCTGAGGTTTAACTTTCTTAAAGCCTGGTAGCGGTTTATCACAACCATTCTTCGCTAGAGTCAGCGTATCACCAACAGGGGCACCAAGAATGTCTTTGATGCCACAAACAACCCAACCTACTTCACCAGTACGAAGGGTATCGGTATCTACTTGTTTTGGCGTAAAGATACCAAGGCGGTCTACACCCCAAACTTGGCCCGTACTCATCACTTTGATCTTATCGTTCTTCTTCAGTTCGCCGTTTTTAATACGCACTAGAGAAACAACGCCAAGGTAGTTATCAAACCATGAGTCAATGATCAGCGCTTGTAGTGGCGCATCTGGATCACCTTCCGGTGCTGGAATCGCTGACACAATGTTCTCTAGAACGTCATCAACACCAATGCCTGTCTTCGCAGAACAGCGGGTTGCTTCCATTGCATCGATACCAACGATTTCTTCAATTTCTTCCGCTACACGCTCAGGATCGGCTGCTGGTAGGTCAATCTTGTTCAAGATTGGCACAACCTCTAGATCCATTTCGATCGCGGTGTAACAGTTAGCCAGTGTTTGAGCTTCAACACCTTGACCCGCATCCACAACCAATAGCGCACCTTCACAAGCCGCTAGAGAACGTGATACTTCATATGCAAAGTCAACGTGCCCCGGAGTATCGATGAAGTTCAGCTGATACGTCTCACCGTCTTTAGCGGTGTAGTTTAGCGTCACACTCTGAGATTTGATGGTGATGCCACGCTCACGTTCAAGATCCATAGAATCCAGAACCTGTGCGGCCATTTCACGATCGGTTAACCCGCCACAAACTTGGATTAGACGGTCTGATAGGGTCGACTTACCATGGTCGATGTGGGCGATAATCGAAAAGTTACGAATGTGCTTCATAGATTTAGGGTGACTAACTCTTTACAAATAGGGACAGTAAGAAACGCCATCTACTGACGGCATTTCAATCAAGTTGGCAGATTCTACCGAATTTCGTTAACGGGCGCACGTAATTTAAAGTACATACCCAAATAACCTTTAGTGGAGGGGGACAGCACTTACTGGATTGGCTCTCCAAGTACCCGAACGAGGGTAACTTGGCGCTTGGATTCATCTTCTAACGGACGAGAAACACGTTTTGCGATCCACATTCCACCAGCGGCAAACAATACCGATGCCAATATGATGATGCCTTCCCCGCCGGCTGTCAGCGGCGCTAATAGGAAGTGACCAAACATCGCACCGATAATCAAACCAAACAATGGCAGTAAATAAACCGCCATTGCTGATTTTATTAGGCTCGACTCAGGAAAACCAATCTCGACGACTTGACCTATTTTCACCGATTTATCCGTGCGCAGGTGCCAAGATAAACTCTTGTTACCAATGGCTTTAGTAACAACGCCCGTTCCACAGCTTTTCTGTGAAGAGCAACTACTGCAACTGGTCTGCTGTTCGCAACTTAAATCAATTTCGTATTGCTTGCCGCGACGATGCACGTCTGTCACGGTAGCCAACGCGGTCATCATTGTTATTTACTCTTTGTTACATTAAATGTGACTGATTGGGCGATACGCTGTGCTGTGGTCGGTGGAATGTCTCCTACAACAGAGATTTCATGTTGACCGCTCACAAAACTGTGTAGCGTTCTTCTGCCTTGGCGAACCAACTGCCCTTTTAACGAATGCTCATCCTTGTTTGCTACGTAAACAGAGAAGCTAAACAGACCATCAGAATACAGCTGGCTCTCCACCATTTGGTTAGTAACGGCCATACGATAGCGGTTGAGCTCGTTCGGCTCGAAACCCTCAGGGATCCAACCAACCTGCCAATTACTGGTCCCAATATCGCCTTTTGGCATGGTGAGAACAGCAGGTAATTGAACATCTTGCAGGCCACTCATTAACTCTGCGATTTTTGGGTTTACCGTGTAAGAAATAGTGCGATATTGTTCAAGCATTTCACCATCGCGGTCCACAAGGTCGGCACGCAACGGCAATTTACTCTTTTCATCGATCCATAGTACGTATGAATAGCGCAGACCGTCTTTAGGAACAATACGCAGCACTTGTGTTGCCACACCAGCTTCACGAGCTCTACCCACTTTTACATAGTCGTAATACAAGTTTAGCTCATCGATATTGGTGTTGAGCATAGGCATAGTCGGAGCGACCATTTTACCTGACTCGATGGTGAACGGTTCTAAACCCGTTTCGATATAACTTACTTCAGTTCCGCGACGAATAACTTCACGCACAGGGCCACTTAAGTAGACAAGATGAGCATATTGATCGTCACCATGCGTGGCATGACGATACAGCAACGGCTCAATGCTGTTCTTTTTGATAAGGATATAAGAGAGTTCGTAACTTAAATTCTTACTCGCCTCGCTCATTTGATGCAATAAAGCCTCCGCTGGCTTGTCACCAGCAAAGGCTTGAGAAGACATCATACTGAACAGAGCGCAAGCGCTGATCAGAAATTTTTTCATTCAATATCCGGATTCAGATTTGCATCTTGTTGAGATGCATCACTGTTAATTCGTAACTGCAATTCGTAGTCTCGCAGCATAGCATGAACACGCTTGCGCTGCTCTTGCATATTTGCCTCGCCTACAGAACGTTCTACAGACTCACGAGTCAAACTCACTGGTTCTGCGCTGCCAGCAAACGGAACCGTCTGCAATACAGGTAATTGATCTGCTTGCGGCGACATTGAATCGCTACCACCGTACTGCTGTACACCTAAAATAACAACAAGCGATACACATGCAGCAACAGCAACTTGACCAAACTGCGTCAACCAACCTGGCAAGTGACGTTTTGCTTTTTGCGGTTCTGGTTGCGACTCTTTTGGCGTATCCGCAATTGAGATAACATTTGCACTGTGCGAATCAAACGCACGGTGTGCAGGTTCATCTTCTAACGCTAACGCCACGCTTTCAGCAATATTCCACTCAGGTTTTGCTGGCGCTTCGCCTCGCATCACATCACCAATCAGGTGATAGTTCTGCCAAGCATCACGGCTCTCTTGGTCTTGCTCTAACTCTTGAATTAAAGCCTTATCGACCAATTCTCCATCCATGAGAGCTGAAAGTTTTTCTTTGTCAGCCATTATTTTCACCATAGTTATTACTTGTACTAGCGTTGCAAAAGAGGTCTGATTTTCTTTTCCACCGCCTCACGAGCACGGAAGATACGCGATCGTACCGTTCCTACCGGGCAATCCATCACTTCTGCAATTTCTTCATAACTCAAGCCATCGAGCTCTCGTAATGTCATTGCGGTTTTTAAATCTTCAGGTAAAGCTTCGATTGCACTGAACACCACCCGTTGCAATTCTTTGGACAACGTTAAGTTCTCAGGGTTCGATATTTCTTTAAGTGCACTACCTGTTTCGTAAAATTCAGCATCTTCAGCATCGACATCTGTCGCTGGAGGTCTACGCCCTTGAGCAACAATGTGATTTTTCGCAGTATTCACTGCAATGCGATACAGCCACGTATAAAACGCACTTTCCCCACGAAAGCTAGGGATAGCTCGGTAAGCTTTAATAAACGCTTCTTGTGCTACATCTGGTACATCGCCAGGATTACTAACGTATCTGGAAATAAGATTACATACCTTATTCTGGTACTTTGTTACCAACAGGTTGAATGCTTGCTTATCGCCATTCTGAACTCGCTCAATCAATACTTGATCGGTCAGCTGCTCGTTCATTCGAGCGGATACTCCTATTTGTTATGCCCCTACTCTTCTCAGATATGGGTACTAATTATGCAAAACGTAGTATTGACACCACTGCTTACTTGAGCACTATTGTGACCCTAACGTGAATGAGAAAGTTCCATGGTTTCTCAAGTTTTTTGTCATTGTTTTTTCACAGTGTGATGTCTGTACCCAAATGACCACCGCTGCCTGACTTTAGTCTAAGTTTGACAAGCGAGCATCTTGGAGGGAAATGGGTATAATGAATGATCTCTGTCCCAGATTGTGCTGGGTCGAGCATGGAAAAGCAATGGCATTGACAAACTATTACTTTTCATTTGCATGGCTAATGGCTATCTGAACACCGCGTTACAAATTATAACTTAGGAAGCATGCTCATGCTCTGCATGAAAAAGAAGAGTGGCTCAGTCACCGCAGTAACACGGACGTCGATAGGTCTCCCAACTTAGCCCTTAGCGACAGATGTCGCGATAATGGAATGCACATGGTGTGCAAATAATACACAAGGTAACTTTGTTACCTTAGCTTGGGATTATAAAAGTTATATGAACACAAATCGTGAACATGAGTGTGATGTATTAGTGGTAGGGAGTGGCGCGGCAGGTTTGTCGTTGGCTTTGCGCGTTGCTAACCACTGTAAGGTGATGGTGCTGAGTAAAGGACCACGCAGCGAAGGGGCGACCTACTATGCTCAAGGCGGTATCGCTGCCGTATTTGATGAGTCAGACACCATTGATTCACACGTTGAAGACACGCAAATCGCCGGGGATGGTATTTGCGATGAGGAGACCGTAAGGTTCATTGCTGAGCATTCAAAAGAGTGTGTACAGTGGTTGATTGACGGTGGTGTCCCATTTGATCGTGAAGAAGATGACTCTGACGATGAACCTCGCTACCACTTAACTCGTGAAGGTGGTCATAGCCGTCGTCGTATTCTTCACGCGGCAGATGCGACAGGTATGGCGATGCAAACCTCCCTGCAAGATAACGCTCATAACCATCCAAACATTCATGTTCTCGAACGTCACAATGCTCTGGACTTAATCACCGAAGACAAAATTGGCGGTGATAAAAACAAAGTTATCGGTGCTTATATTTGGAACCGCAACGAAGAGCATGTCGAAACCGTGCGAGCCAAATTTGTGGTTCTCGCTACAGGTGGTGCTTCAAAGGTTTATCAATACACCTCTAACCCAGATGTGTCGTCTGGTGATGGTATTGCGATTGCTTGGCGTGCAGGGTGTCGTGTGGCTAATATGGAATTTAACCAGTTCCATCCGACGTGTTTATATCACCCAGAAGCACGTAACTTCTTGCTAACTGAAGCGTTACGTGGCGAAGGTGCTTACCTGCGTCGTCCAGATGGTTCTCGCTTTATGCCAGATTTCGATGAACGTAAAGAGCTTGCTCCGCGTGACGTCGTGGCTCGTGCTATCGACTTCGAAATGAAGCGTTTAGGTGCCGACTGTATGTATCTCGACATCAGCCATAAGCCTGCTGACTTTATTACGAAACACTTCCCAACCATTTATTCACGTTTGATGGACTTGGGCATTGACATGACTAAAGAGCCAATCCCAATCGTACCTGCTGCACACTACACTTGTGGCGGTGTCATGGTGGATAGAAATGGCTGCACCGATCTGAAAAATTTGTATGCGATTGGTGAAGTTAGCTACACCGGGCTGCATGGTGCTAACCGCATGGCATCAAACTCACTTCTCGAATGCGTGGTTTATGCTTGGTCTGCGGCAAAAGATATTCTAAAACATCACACTAACGTTGAGCTACCTTCACAGGTGCCATGTTGGGATGAAAGCAAAGTAACCAATAGTGATGAAGAAGTGATCATTCAGCACAACTGGCACGAGCTTCGTCTGTTTATGTGGGACTACATGGGCATTGTGCGAACTGACAAGCGTTTAGAGCGCGCCTTACGCCGTATCCAACTGTTGCAACAAGAAACACACGAGTACTACAGCAATTTCCGCGTGTCGAACAACTTATTAGAACTGCGTAACCTTTTACAAGTAGCAGAGTTGATGGTTCGTTGTGCGATGCAGCGTAAAGAGAGTCGAGGTTTGCACTACACGCTTGATTATCCGAACCAACTGGAAAACAGCGGACCAACGATTTTGGTTCCAGCTAAACAGCTTTAACTCTACCGAGTAAACTATTACATCAGCAGGGAGCATTAGCTCCCTGTTTCATTTCCCATTGGCGTAATACCAAAGATAATTGACGATACTGCTCATCGTCACAGCTATCACGCCAAATCGTAACACTACGGCCAGATTGCAATTGGAATGTTATCTTGAATGGTGATGCCGATGTATCAACTCGCTGTAAATGACCCTTTTCGGACTCAATATCTTCCGAGTATTCGCCACACTCAAGGGCATCAAACCTAACCGAGCCATCGCAGTGCACATACCAATGCCCATGACTTGTAGGTTGAACAAGACTTTGGTTTGAGAAAGCCTTCACAATCAGTAATAACAAATAAGTCGATAATACGAGCGGAATGCTAGAGAGGATAACAGCCCAAGTCATCAATAAGAAAAGTACAACATTGAAGACTCGGGCAGTCAGAGAGGGAGAAGCAGTAAAATTAACGAACTTTGCTGAGGTTATGGGCGACAATTTTATCAACCATTGCTGCATGACCTAAATTTTCGCTACGGCCATGCCCCATTACCCAAGTAAACAGATCAGGATCATCGCATTCAAGTAAAGAAACAAAGTCACGCTGCTCTTGTTCACTCAGAGTATCAAAGCACTCTTCAAAAAACGGCATAATTACTACGTCAAGCTCAAGCATGCCTCGACGACAAGCCCATTTAATACGCGCTTTTTCTTCCGGAGTGTACATTCACTATTCCTTCATAGATGTCTTGTTGTTAGTGCGGAGTGTAACAAGGGATGTGCTACGTCACTAGTGTGCGGGTCACAATACGATAGTGAAAGCAGACAAATGTTGATTCGTAAATCGCTCCCCTAGTATCTCAAGGTTATTTGGGTATAACATAGCGGAAAAATATCTTCAAAAGGCATTGTAATTATGGAATGGCAAACTCGTTTTTCAGCATTACCTCTCTCAACTCAAGACGCACTTCCAGAGTTATCTATCTCACTGCTGGATAACTTCGGCATGATCACCATGATCGGTGACGATAAAAAATCATACTTACAAGGTCAGGTTACCTGCGATGTTGTTTCTTTAGAACAAGACCAATCAACACTGGGCGCACATTGTGATGCGAAAGGAAAAGTGTGGAGCGTGTTCCGCCTTTTCCATCATTATGATGGCTACGGCATGATCCAACCAAAATCGGCGATTGACGTAGAACTTAGTGAAATAAAGAAATACGCCATTTTCTCTAAAGTAACGATTGAAGCTTCTGATGACGTTATCTTAGGTGTTGCTGGCGTCAAAGCCGACGAATTCATTTCAACAATGAGCAAGACAACTGGCAGCGTTCGCCCAGTTGACGGTGGCACAGCAGTGCAAGTTGCACAAGATCGTTGGTTACTGATATTAAGTGCGCCAAAAGCACAGCAAATCGTTGAAACTACCGACGCTGTCTTTACGACAAATGAGCTTTGGAATCGTTTCGATATTGAGGCAGGTTTACCATTTGTCTCTGCATCCGCGCAGAATGCTCACATTCCACAAGCACTCAACGTGCAAGCTTTAGGAGGCATAAGCTTCACAAAGGGCTGCTACACGGGACAAGAAACGGTAGCACGAGCGAAGTATCGCGGTACCAATAAACGTGCGATGTATATCGTAAAAGGTGCAACTTCTGCTCCATTTAGTGACGAACCAATTGAGCTCGAACGCAGCGTAGGTGAAAACTGGCGTTCAGTAGGTGCTTTATTAAATCACTACCAGTTCAGTGACAATCACGCGATTGGCCTGATCGTGCTGCCTAATAATCTCGATGAGGACACTCGTCTTCGTTTAGTTGCGCAACCAGAATGTGAATGGACAATCGAATCACTGCCTTACAGTCTTGATGATGAGTAATACAATCAATACTCCTTTGATGCAATTTCTCACAGACCAACACATTCCGTTTCGTCTGTTACCGCATCAAAGACCAGCAACGACCATTGAGGATGCCGCGCACCAACGCGGCATTCGCCCCTCTCAAATGGTGAAAGCAATCTTGCTACGAGACATGGGTAATCAATATGCACTCGCCTGTGCACCAGGTGATCGTAGCGTTGATCCCAAAAAAGTGCGCTCGTTACTGAAATGTCGCCGGATGACTTGTGTTGATCAAGCCGACGTTGAGTCCATCACTGGTTACAAAATTGGTACTGTCACTCCTCTGTTACTCAAACGTCATATGCCAATCGTGTTCGACCCTAGCTTACTAGAAGAACAGGAAGTCACGATCAGCAGTGGCGATCGAATGGCTGGGCTGGCGCTTTCTATTCAAGATCTTATCCAATTGTGCCAGCCGACCGTAGCTGAGATCTGTCGTTAATCGTCTAAAAACAATGTAATGACACGTAGTGTTTCTATCACTGCGTGATCTCGCTCATATCTACAAAAATAGACATGAGAATTTTTAATCACATATAAAACATAAATAGTCACAAAGATAAAACTCGTATATGCTGAATTTGTTGGTTAAGTTTCAAACAAGCACTTAACCGATATAAAGTGAGTCAGCTAGCTGAGTGACAGCATTCATGCAGTTAGTTATCCACTTTTGTGTAATGCATCTGTGACTATTCGCCCGCTGAAGCGGGCTTTTTTTTACGTGGAACTTTTTCTCTTTCATTTCCTCTAATCGTTAGAACGTAAAGTGTGTTACGCGAAGCACGACCTTAATAGAAACAACTAGCAAACAACCGTTTTCGTTCTATTCTTAATTCTGTAACAAAACTATTGCTTAATGCGTCACGTAAAAAGGAGTGTATTGGCGTAAGGGTTCCTTTAGAGAGGTTATTTTTGGGGTAATCCTCACGCTATTTAAGAGATGACACTGTCAAATTGTCTAAGACAACACAATTCTCTGACGCAACACCCTACATCTGTATTTAATACTATTGCTGTCACAATAATTTTCGCGTCCAGAACGTAGAATACCTAGGCTAGGTTAGATAAAAGGAAAGTAAATATGAGACTGTTTAAGCGCTATACACCAAGTATGATTGCTAAACATATAAGTCGTCTTTTTAAAGGAAGAATTTATATTTACGGGGTCGGTAGATTCGAGTTTGATAACGGTAAGTTAATACTGCCGGAGAAAGCAGAGCAACGCCATTTCCGAGCGGTCAAAGAGATCAATCAAGAAATAATGAAACTCCGATGCGCATATGCTTAGCAAAATGTTGATAAAACAAAGGCTGGATTAACCAGCCTTTTGTGTATTTGAAGTTCGCTTTGCACTTACTGACGCGCCAGATCCGGCAAGTGTCCCTTTAAACCAAGCGCGCGCTTCATGATCTCATCTTTCGCTCCGGGCAGTTGCCCCGCTAAACTCAAGCCAATGCCACGAACAAGCTTTTTAGCAGGGTTCTCGCCAGAGAACAAATCTCGAAACCCTTGCATAGTAGCGATCATCTTTGCCGCTTCCGCTTTTCGCCAACGCTCGTAGCTTCTTAGGTTGCGTTTACTACCGATATCTTGTCCCTGCTTCCAAAGTGCTAATACTTCTTGAGCAAGACTGGCCGCATCTAATAAACCTAAATTCACACCCTGCCCCGCTAATGGGTGAATGGTATGGGCCGCATCACCAACCAGCGCGACTCGCTCGACAACAAAATCTCGCGCATAGCGCATTTTCAAAGGAAACGCAGCACGCTCTCCCACTACTTCACATAGACCAAGTCGAGCATCAAACTCACTCGTCAACGCTTTATTGAAATCATGTTCACTCATTGCCACTAACTGCTCTGCTCGATTTGGCTCCGTGGACCAAACGATAGAGCACATATCTGGTTGCGACATTGGCAAAAATGCCAACGGTCCGTGAGGAGTAAATATCTGGCGCGCAATGCTGTTGTGTGGCATAACAGTTTTGACATTCGCGACCAAAGCATGATGACCATAGTCCCAATGCGTTAATGGAATATCCATTTGATGGCGAAGCCACGAATTCGCCCCATCGGCTCCGACCACTAATTTAGCGGTCATGGCTTGGCCATTATCGAGCGTCAGCCAGCTTTCTTGCTCACCGACCGCGAGAGTCGCGCAACGTGCAGGCATAAACATCGTGACGTTATCGAGCTTTTGGACTTGTTCAAGCAGTGCAAGTTGAATCACACGATTCTCAACAATATGCCCTAAATCAGGTTGTGCCATACTTTGTGCATTAAATTCAATGCTGGCAAAGCTATCTTGTTCCCATACTTCCATGCCATGGTAAGGCGAAGCTCGGCGCTGTTCTATGCCCTGCCAAGCACCAAGTTTACGCAAAATCGTCTCACTAGAGCGGCTCAGCGCAGACACACGAACATCGGGTAATTCTTTCAACGAATCATCTGGCACTTTACCTTCAATAATGGCGACACGCAGATCACTGTCTTTGAACGCGGCAGCAAGTGCCAACCCAACCATCCCTCCGCCGATGATGGCGATATCTACACTTTGCATCATTGCTTTTTATTACCTAATTCAGTGCGGCCGTTCATCGTTTTACCAAGCCAAGTGTATGGCGTAGTAGCGGCTGCTTAAAAATAGAAAGGTTATCCATCGCTGCTAAGGCAGTATTTCGGCCAATTCGCATCGCGGGTAAATCATTTGAAAAAACATGCACTAAGGCACTGGTTAGCCAAATAGTTTCGCTTCGATCTGCTTCTCTACGTTGACTAAAGCGCATCAGGCCTTGATAAAGACCCACATCCTCACTTTGCTGCACAATTTCTTCTGCTAGTGAGACTACATCGCGAATACCGAGATTAAAGCCTTGTCCAGCTATCGGGTGCAGCGTTTGCGCCGCATTTCCAACAATCGCAAAGCGATGTGAAATATTTTGCTTTCGATGGCGAAGAAGCAATGGGTAACTTGCACGGCGCCCCACTTTTTTCATCGCGCCTAAACGCCAACCAAAATCGTTCTGTAAACGCTGGAGAAATGCTTGATCAGATAACTCAAGAACGGCTTGGGCTTCTTCAGGGTGCAAACACCAAACTAAGGACATTCGATTGTCACTCATTGGCAATAAAGCAACAGGGCCATTCTCAGTAAAACGTTCAAAGGCTCTACCTTGATGAGGTTCTTGAGTCACAATATTGGCAATGACAGCCACTTGTTCAAAATCTTGCTCAGAAAGTTCTAGACCAATTTTCTGACAACAGGTCGAAACAGCACCATCTGCAGCCACCAGCAGTTTTGCTTCAAGTTGCTCACCACTTTTCAACGTCACATGGGTACAGTTTTGCTCGCGCTCGATATCGGTAACGGAGTCAGGACAAAACAGCGTAATTGACTCGCTACTGTCTAATAATTCTTGATATACACGCCCAACATCGGCTAATTCTACAACATACCCTAGAGCTTCAACCCCAACCTCTTGCTTGGTAATCTCCGTCATCCCAGCATGAGAACGGTCAGAAACGTGGATATGTTCAATGGGTGTGACAAACGGTTCTACTGACGTCCAGAGCTGTAGTTGACGCAACAGATTGACAGTACCGTAAGACAATGCGATTGAGCGAGAGTCAAAACCAGGGTGCATATCTGATTGTGCTTTAAAAGGCTCAACGACGGCAATGCGGAGCTTTCCCTGAGACAAATGGTCAATCGCCAATGCTAACGTTGCACCAGCCATGGCACCACCAGCAATGACTACATCATATTGCTTCATACTAACCTCTGGACGGTCTACGATTAGTGAATAGTAGGTTTTTTGTCGCTGCTTTCAGGACGAACACCAAATTCAGCATGAATCGTTAGTACGCAAGCTTTGATGTGCTCAATCACTTGCTCTAGCAATTGCGCTTGTTCACCAAGATCGTCATCTTCATCAATGCCTAATTTGGCAATCTCTTCTAGATCAGCCAGTGCTTCTTTAGCGTCATCAGATGCTTTGTTAAGCGCAACGCCTGCTAGACCTAGCCCAGAAATAAAGTGGTTTACAAAGTCGGACACACTGTCGGCTAATGCGAATAAGCCTTCTTCGCCCGGCTCATCTGGCAATAGTAAAGACAGCTCCATTGATGTGCCAGTAAGCTCATTAACAGTAACGTTGAATATGCTCTGAGCAAAAGTGAGTGCTGTCGAGGGCCACCCCATCCCATCATTGGTGTAGTCAAAAAGAATCGGCTGCCAAGTTTGATCATTGATCGCCAATCCACCACTTAACATGCCAACAAATAAGCCATGTAACTCCGCCGGTGTCACAGCCAGGCTTGCCGATTGCAGTTCAGCAGCAATAGATTGGTATTCAGGAAGGGTGATTTCACTCATAACTTGGCTCATTCTTGCGTAATAATGTATTGGTATATCCTACCATCAAGGTTAGTGGTCTGAAACGGCTATCAAATTCAATTTTGGACAGCATTTGTTCAATTTGCCCAATTCCTGTGTGATCTCGTCATCATTTCTCTTTCTGTGATGGGAAATGCTTGAATCTTAATAGCGGTTTTCCTATAGTTTGCTCCTCGGTAGTTGTATGAAGCAACACCTTAGATAGCGCGAATATAGAGTTTATTCATCATGAGCAATCAAGCGATCGACGTTGAAATATTAGGCAAACTTACACGTGTGAATTGTCCGACAGGACAAGAAGAGTCTCTTGTTGCAGCGGCAAAAGATCTGGATCGCCGATTGAAAGAAATGAGCGAACGTACTAAGGTAACCAATGAAATCCAACTGCTGACCTTTGCTGCATTGAATATTTGCTATGAGTTGCACACCAAGTCATACGAATCCAATGGTCAACAGCAAGAAATTACTGAGCGAATGGAAAAGCTCACCGCGTCTTTAGAGAACGCACTAAGCAAAGTTACGCAAGGACAGCAGTAAATACAAAATTTACCCTGGGGTGTGCGTCAGCAGGATTTAAGTCCCTGAGCCGATAAGCAATACCTAAGGGTTAGTATTTGGTAACTATTGAGCAAGCTCGGCATGCACCGAGAAGCCTACGGTTGTCATTGCTGATCCGCCTTGAACCAGCTGGTTCAAGGGCCACAATCCTCAACGGCACCCTGGGGTATTCTCTCTATGTCAGACCTCTCTCGACAAGACTTCCGCAAACTGATTCGTGAAAAGCGCAACGCTCTGTGCAGTGATACACAATACCAAGCGGGAATCGACCTTATTACTCAATTTTCCCAACTTCCTGAAATCGATCAGGCGCAACATATTGCCATCTACCTTTCTGCAGACGGTGAGCTTGATACTAAACCGCTCATTGAATGGTTATGGCAACAGGGAAAATCGGTTTATCTGCCCGTCATCCATCCCTTTTCTAAAGGTCAGTTACTGTTTCTTCAGTATATAAGTGATGAACAGCTCGTCTACAACAAGTACGGCATCTTAGAGCCCAAGCTCGATATCAGACACCTCAAACCCGTTCGCCAGCTTGATTTAATCTGCACGCCTTTAGTTGGGTTCGACAGTATCGGACACCGCTTAGGCATGGGCGGAGGGTACTACGATCGTACTCTGTCACGTTGGTTTATAACTGGAGAGGGTGCTAAACCTGTCGGTATCGCTCATGACTGCCAACATGTAGAACGCTTACCAATTGAAAGCTGGGATATTCCATTACCTAAGATCGTGACCCCAAGCCAAATATGGCAATGGGAAAGTGACAAGTAAGCCGCTATAATCACGCCCGCAAACGTTAACGAACATCTATTCAGGAGATTGGCATGACTCAAGATGAAATGAAAAAAGCGGCTGGTTGGGCAGCACTAAAATATGTTGAGAAAGGCAGCATTGTCGGTGTTGGTACTGGCTCTACCGTGAATCACTTCATCGATGCACTAGGCACTATCAAAGATGATATTAAAGGTGCAGTGTCTAGCTCTGTCGCTTCAACTGAGCGCCTTAAAGAGCTTGGTATTGAAGTATACGAGTGCAACGATGTAATGAAGCTGGATGTGTATGTTGATGGCGCAGATGAGATCAACCCAGCACGTGAAATGATCAAAGGCGGCGGCGCGGCTCTGACTCGTGAGAAAATTGTCGCAGCAATCTCTGATAAGTTCGTATGTATCGTTGACGGCACTAAAGCAGTTGACGTACTTGGCCAGTTCCCATTGCCTGTTGAAGTAATCCCAATGGCACGCTCTTACGTGGCTCGTGAATTGGTAAAACTAGGTGGTGACCCAGCTTACCGTGAAGGCGTTGTGACTGACAACGGCAACGTGATTCTGGATGTGCACAATATGCAAATTACCAACCCGAAAGAAATGGAAGACAAAATAAACGGCATCGCTGGTGTGGTGACTGTGGGTCTTTTCGCTCATCGTGGTGCAGACGTAGTGATCACTGGCACACCAGAAGGTGCAAAAATTGAAGAGTAAATAACAGCCCAAAATGAACCTATCTGGTTCACTTTTCTGTTATTTCATTACATACGGTGCTGCAAGGCACCGTTTTTTATTCCTTTCTATAAGAAAATTATCTCTTATTCCGTAATTTTCTTACCCAAAGCAATTTTTTTTTGTTACTTTATTGAACAGAAGACGCACAGGGAAACGTTTGTCTTCCTACAAAACTGTTAATTATCCCCTTTTTAATAGTTTTGTCCAATGTGCGCCACATTAGCCCACCTTTCCATTTTAAGGACGAGAAAAAATGGCCAAAGTTTCACTGGAAAAAGAAAAGATTAAGATCCTCTTGTTAGAGGGACTCCACCCTTCTTCAGTTGAAGTTCTTCAAGCAGCTGGTTATACCAACATTGAATACCATAAAGGTTCCCTTCCGGAAGAAGAACTAATTGAAGCGGTAAAAGACGTACACTTCATTGGTATCCGCTCCCGTACGAACCTATCCGAAGAGGTAATCAATGCGGCGAACAAGCTGGTTGCAATTGGCTGTTTTTGTATTGGTACTAACCAAGTAAACCTAGATGCAGCAGCAAAACGCGGTATTCCTGTCTTTAATGCACCATTCTCTAACACTCGAAGCGTGGCAGAGCTTGTACTTGGGCAAATCCTTTTACTAGTGCGTGGGATTCCTGAAAAGAATGCACTTGCACATCGCGGTATTTGGAAGAAAAGTGCAGACAACTCTTACGAAGCTCGTGGTAAGTGCCTTGGCATTATCGGATACGGTCACATTGGTACGCAGCTTGGTATTATTGCCGAAAACTTAGGTATGCGCGTTTACTACTACGATATTGAGAACAAACTGTCCCTTGGTAATGCGACGCAAGTACATACCATGAGTGAACTATTGAACAAATGTGATGTGATTTCTTTGCACGTTCCCGAAACACCGGAAACGAAA
Organism: Vibrio sp. 1557; assembly: GCF_033340175.1. Lineage (NCBI taxonomy): Bacteria > Pseudomonadati > Pseudomonadota > Gammaproteobacteria > Vibrionales > Vibrionaceae > Vibrio > Vibrio sp. 1557. The sequence goes on from NZ_JAWOVZ010000021.1 coordinate 62,177, forward strand.
AACATGATGGGTGAAGCTGAATTTGCTCGAATGAAACCAGGTTCCATCTTTATCAACGCTGCACGTGGCACCGTTGTGGATATTCCTGCACTTTGCCATAGCTTAGAAGCTGGTCACCTTGCCGGAGCTGCAATTGATGTATTCCCAACTGAACCAAAAACAAATGCTGACCCTTTCGAGTCTCCTTTACAAAAATTCGATAACGTCATTCTCACTCCACACGTTGGTGGTTCAACGCAAGAAGCACAAGAGAATATCGGCTTAGAAGTGGCGGGCAAACTGGCTAAGTACTCTGATAACGGCTCGACACTTTCAAGCGTAAACTTCCCTGAAGTGTCATTACCAGAACACAGTGGTGAGTGCTCTCGTCTGCTTCATATTCACAAGAACCGTCCTGGTATCCTAACTCAGATCAACACCATCTTTGCTGAAGAAGGCATTAACATTGCCGCGCAGTACCTACAAACAGCCGCTGAAATAGGCTACGTAGTGATCGACGTTGAAACTGAACGAGCAGAAGAAGCTCTAACAAAGCTCAAAAACATTGAAGGCACAATCCGTGCTCGTATCCTTCACTAAACAGTGAAACAGAAACGACAAAGGCAGGGGTTATGACTCCCTGCCTTTTGCTTTTTACTGTTTGCTAAGCCTTACTTTAGCTTATAAATGACATCGACTTGATCGCGAATGATCATAGTTGAATCTTGGTAGCTATTCGCTCCTTCTTTACTATCCATCGCCATTGAACGCATTAACACAGGCTGAACGTGCATCTGTCTGTAATTGATCTGCCATACATCGCCCAACTTTTTCTCAAAACCAGTCGCTAATGACCCTGCTTTTTCTCTTGCGTCCTTAATCGCAGCCATTCGTGCCTTTTGCTGATACTCGGCTTGGTTGCTTACCTTAAGTTGAATATTATCAACCTGATTAATTCCCGCTTCTAACGCCATATCTAGGTATTGGTTAAGGTTTTTCAGATCCGTCACCGTGACATCAATACTGCGAGATGCTCGATACCCAACAAGTTCTGCTTTTCCTGATTTAGGGTAATGGTACTGAGGAGCAAGGTATAAATTCGAGCTAGTAATATTGTCTTTTGACAAGCCGGCATCCGACAAGCTTTTTAGAAACTCTTCAACGGTTTTATCTACGGACAATTTCGCTTGTTCGGCCGTCATTGTCGTATCGACTACTTTTACAGAAAACGTAGCCATATCAGGTGTGGCCGTCACTTCGCCATACCCCGTTGTCGTAACATGAGCAAACTCTGGCGTATTCGCCAAAACTGAAGCACTGGTAAGGCTGAGTGCTGAAGCCAGCAAAAATGAATACAATTTCATTCAATAAATCCATCCATACAAAATTAAGTACTTAATCTCAGATTCCAACATCACTATCATGGCTGAGAAAGCGTGTGGTTTCATAATAGAAACTTCCGCCGATTATCCAAGCACCCATAGTGACTTCTAACACAACTTTGACTATGTAACATTGGCGTAATTTTTAAACAAAACACACTTAAGTTAACGATATGCAGCTCTGACAAACTTATTGAGGTAGATGCTGCTGCGCATACCCCACTATCGCGTGTGAGATTTCTTGTAATACCCCAGTTTCTAACTGCCAGTGGTGCCAATAAATCCGATGGGACATTAAAAAACCTGGAGTCACATCAACCAACACACCTCTGTCTAATTCGTCGGTAATTTGCAAGCGGGGGATCAAGCAATAAGCAACACCAGCTAACGCCACTTTTAGAAACGCTTCAGAACTACTGATGTTGTGATGAATAACGCTGTCAGGATTGACGTTAAAATGCTCGGTAAGAAATGTTTTATGTAGATCATCATATTGGTCATATGAAACGGCCGGTGCTTTTGCCAATGTCTGATTATTTACGCCTTTAGAAAAATAACGCTGATAGAACTCTGGGCTCGCGACACAAACATAATCGATGCGACCTAAATAGTCTGCTCTGCATCCGGGGATTGGCTGGGACTCCAAGCTGATCGCTCCTGTCACTTCGCCACTTTTGAGTTTTTCAATAGAGCGGTATTCACCATAGATAGTCAGTTTTAGTTCAACTTGACGCTGCTTCATAACATTTTGTAGCGCTGGCAGTAGCCATGTTGCAAGGCTATCTGCATTAGTCGCTAAAGAGAGTTGCACAGGTCGCGTACTGGTATCATTTTTTAGTTCGGGGAGAATTTCATGCTCTAGCAAGCGTACTCGCCGATAAAGACCCAACAATTTTTTACCAATTAGCGTTGGCTTAGGTGGCTGGCTTCGAATTAAAACAGGCTGCGCGAGAAACTTCTCTAACTGCTTGATACGTTGAGAAATGGCGGATTGAGAAACAAATAAATGCTCGGCAGCACGCTCAAAGCTACCCTGATAAACTATAGCGTCTAATGCCTCAATCCATTTGTAATCTAACCCTCGCATACCTTTCCTCTCACTCTTGATCAAACGCCTCCCGTTAAATTAGTCTATCTAATGTAAGATTAAAATCATTAATTATACTTATTTAGATAAACACTTTATCTTTCCCCTTTCTGTAAATGTATTTGTTATTTTGAAGTGAGGTGAAGTGTGAGCTTGTGGGTTCTATTGCAAGGTTTTGGTTTAGGAGCATCAATGATCATTCCGATCGGCGCGCAAAATGCGTATGTTTTGAATCAAGGCATAAAGCGTAACCACCATCTAACAACCGCCACTATTTGTAGCGTGCTAGATATGATTTTCATCTCTCTAGGTATCTTTGGTGGTGGTGCAATTCTGTCTCAAAATGAAATCTTACTGACGTCGGTGACACTTGGCGGTATTGCTTTCTTGAGCTTCTATGGACTGCTCTCGCTAAAAAGTGCTTTTAAGCCAGAGAGTGAATCGGAATCAAAAGGGGAGATCGTAGCTCGAGGTCGTCGAACGGTTATTCTAGGTGCGTTAGCTGTCACTGTGCTTAATCCGCACTTATATTTAGATACAGTCGTTATTCTAGGTTCGATCGGTGGACAATTTGAAGGCCATGATCGCATTGCTTTTGCACTAGGTACGATTATGGCTTCCTTTGTTTGGTTCTACACTTTATCGATAGGAGCAGCCAAACTAGGTCCAACACTCTCTCAACCAAAAGTGAAAAAAACCATCGACATTGCAATCGCAATGATGATGTTCACAATAGCATATATCTTAGCGAGTGAGCTTATTGATAAGTATTGGTAATCACCAGGTAGTAAGGCAGCAAAGACATGGAGTCACTAAAACGTATTTATAACAACAATAGAGAGCGATTCAACGCGCTCTCTATTCCTTTTCGGGAATGGCAGCACGAAGCCATTTTAGACTTTGAGACAGATATACGCATTGCGAGAGAGCTTGGTTGGACGGGTACGCATACCAAAAGCCTCTTTTTAACACTCAAAGGACAAGGTTACGCGGTTTATCTGACAGATAAGGACTCGCGCCTCGATGCCAAGCAGATTAAAGCGATTACAGGTAAACGTCCCTCTATTTGTAATGACGATGAAATGGTCGAAGTGTTAGGTTGCGTACCCGGCGCGGTTTGCCCAATAGGCTTACCGGAATACATCACTATCATTGTTGATACCAATCTCTATCAACATCAAGAGTTGCTGTATACGCCTGGCTTACCTGAGTTCACATTTGGATTTGCAGGTAAACATCTAAAACGCCTCTTACTTGCTGGTCATCACACCCTTTACGAAATATAAAAAAGCGAGGCCTATTGGCCTCGCTTTTGAATATCGACTGCTTTTGATTAAGCGTCGACTTTGTTCAGGTGAACATCCATTTGTGGGAATGGAATCTCGATACCATTTTCATCCAATGCTTCTTTAATACCTTGCATTGCATCAAAGTATACGCCCCAGTAATCTGCAGTTTTCACCCATGGACGAACCACAAAGTTAACTGAAGAGTCCGCTAACGTAAGTACACCAATTGTGATATCTGGGTCTTTCAAGATACGTGGATCTTTCTCTAGCGTCTCACGAATCACTTTCTTCGTTAGTTTAAGGTCTGCTTTGTATGAAACACCAATCACTAGGTCGACACGTCGTGTCGCATGGCGAGAGTAGTTAGTAATGGCACCGCCGATAACTGAAGAGTTAGGCACAACAACCATTTTGTTGTCTGGTGTTTTTAGAACGGTTTGGAAGATTTGAATTGCTTCAACACTACCCGCTACACCACCGATTTCTACGTAGTCGCCTGATTTGAATGGACGGAACGCAACAATAAGTACGCCTGCTGCAAAGTTTGATAGTGAACCTTGTAGTGCAAGACCAACAGCAAGACCTGCCGCACCAATCACAGCAACAACAGAAGCGGTTTGAACTCCTAATCGACCAAGAGCCGCGATTAGCACGATTACAAATAGCAAGTAACGAACAAGACCGTGAATAAATTCAACGACGGCCTTATCCATGTTTTTCTTTTCTAGTACTTTAGAAACACTACCAGCGACTGCCTTAACGATAAGATTACCGATAAACAGAATAAGCAGCGCAGAGATAATGTTCACACCGTACTGAACCAGTAGATCTGAATTGTTTGTCAGCCAAGTTTCAGCCTGAGTTAGACCATCCGTTAAAGTGGTATCGATACCCACCGATTCACCTGCCATAATTCTTATCCTCAAAAATAAAGAGATATAAATCCAATTGCCGTTAATTTATGAACCTTGTTTTTTAAAGGCTCTTTTCTAAAACAACATCCCTATTGCTCCACTGAACAGTGTCAGATTTTTGGCACAATATCCCAACTCTGACTTTTTTCAAAGTCAGAGTTTCGCAAAGATATGCAAAACAAGACTTTATCAGAGCTTTCTGACACTGACTTGTTACAGGTTACGCAATGCACTCTGATTTCGCCACTCTTAAGACTGATATTCCCATGTTTTCTTTAAAAAAACGTTAAAGGTGAGATATCTCACTAGCAAATACAACCTAACGCATAAAAATATCGGGAGAAAGCAGCGGGGAAGAAAGTGATAGACATAAAAAAACCCGCTCAAAGAGCGGGTTTTTAAGTAACTTAATCAGTAACGATTATAGTACGTCAACTGCGTTAAGGTCAGCAAATGCTTGCTCTAGACGAGTAACCATTGAAGCTTGGCCTGCACGTAGCCATACGCGTGGATCGTAGTACTTCTTGTTTGGTGCATCTTCACCAGTTGGGTTACCGATCTGACCTTGTAGGTAATCGTGGTTTTCAGCTTCGAACTTACGGATACCATCCCAAGTAGCCCACTGTGTATCAGTATCGATGTTCATTTTGATTACACCGTAGCCGATAGATTCACGGATTTCTTCTAGAGAAGAACCTGAACCGCCGTGGAATACGAAGTTTAGAGAGTTCGCTGGAAGACCGAATTTCTCAGAAACGTGCGCTTGAGAATCACGTAGGATAGTTGGAGTTAGTACAACGTTACCTGGCTTGTATACGCCGTGTACGTTACCGAAAGATGCTGCGATAGTGAAACGATGGCTGATTGCGCTTAGTTTCTCGTATGCGTATGCAACGTCTTCTGGAGAAGTGTATAGCTCAGACGCATCCATATCAGAGTTGTCAACGCCGTCTTCTTCACCACCAGTACAACCTAGTTCGATTTCTAGAGTCATGTTCATTTTAGCCATGCGCTCTAGGTACTTAGCAGAAATTTCGATGTTCTCTTCTAGAGACTCTTCAGAAAGGTCGATCATGTGAGAAGAGAATAGTGGCTTACCAGTTTGCGCGAAGTACTCTTCACCAGCGTCTAGTAGACCGTCGATCCAAGGAAGTAGTTTCTTAGCTGCGTGGTCAGTGTGTAGGATTACTGGAACACCGTAAGCTTCAGCTACAGCGTGAACGTATTTCGCACCAGCAACAGCACCTAGGATTTGAGCTTCTTGACCTTCAAGTTTTAGACCTTTACCAGCAAAGAAAGCAGCGCCACCGTTAGAGAACTGAACGATAACTGGAGCTTTAACTTTTGCAGCTGCTTCAAGTACTGCGTTTACAGAGTCAGTACCCACACAGTTTACTGCTGGAAGTGCAAAGCTGTTTTCTTTTGCAACTTCAAATACTTTCTGAACGTCATCGCCAGAGATAACACCTGGTTTTACGAAGTCGAAGATCTTAGACATGGATGTAATCCTATTTATCTGTCGTTTTTAAACAAAACTTGTTAAGTTGAAAATCTTGCAAACGTTTGCTCACAACTGAGGCTATTCTAGCAGAGTTCCTCACACGTTGCAGCAAACAAGAAAGCGGGAGAATCACTCCCCCGCTTTGCTTTAATTACTTAGCGCGTGCTTCTAGCATTTCTACTGCTGGAAGAACTTTACCTTCTACGAACTCAAGGAAAGCGCCGCCGCCAGTAGAGATGTAAGATACATCCGCTTTGATACCGAATTTGTCGATAGCCGCTAGCGTGTCACCACCACCAGCAACAGAGAAGCCTTCAGAAGCTGCGATAGCTTCAGAGATACCTTTAGTACCTGCTTCGAAGTTCTTGAATTCGAATACGCCTACTGGACCATTCCATAGGATAGTCTTAGCGTTTTTAAGGATTTCAGCTAGTTCAGCAGTTGAATCTGGACCAAGGTCGAAGATCATGTCGTCGTCTTGTACTTCAGAAACGTGCTTAATTTCAGCTTCTGCGTTCTCGTCGAATGCTTTCGCACATGCAACGTCAGTTGCTACTGGAATTGCACACTCGTCCATTAGCTTCTTAGCTGTTTCAACTAGGTCTGCTTCGTATAGAGACTTACCAACGTTGTGGCCAGCAGCTGCGATGAATGTGTTAGCAATACCACCACCAACAACGAGTTGGTCAGCGATTTTAGATAGAGACTCAAGAACCGTTAGCTTAGTAGAAACTTTTGAACCACCTACGATAGCAACCATTGGACGAGCTGGCTTGTCCATTGCTTTGCCTAGCGCTTCTAGTTCGTTCGCTAGTAGAGGACCAGCACATGCTACGTCTGCGTGCATACCAACGCCGTGAGTAGATGCTTGAGCACGGTGAGCCGTACCGAATGCGTCCATTACGAATACGTCACATAGTGCTGCGTATTTCTTAGATAGCTCTTCGTCGTTTTTCTTTTCGCCTTTGTTGAAGCGAACGTTTTCAAGAACAACAAGTTCACCCGCATTTAGCTCTAGGCCATCTAGGTAGTCTTTTGCTAGCTTCACTTCGCAATCTAGTGCGTCGTTTAGGTAGTTAACAACTGGTTGTAGAGAGAACTCTTCAGCGTATTCACCTTCAGTTGGGCGACCTAGGTGAGACGTAACCATTACTTTAGCGCCTGCTTCTAGGCAGTGCTTAATAGTTGGAAGAGATGCGATGATACGTGCATCCGAAGTTACTTTACCGTCTTTTACTGGCACGTTTAGGTCAGCACGGATAAATACACGTTTACCTGCAAGATCCAGGTCAGTCATCTTGATTACAGACATGATGTGTCCTCTCAAATATTTAATAATTAAAGTTTTTGAAAACTCGGCAACCCTGCCAAGCCTGTTAATTCTTCAAACTGGTTATAGATATGGAGATATTATGGATTTATTTCAAGGCTAGAAATAAAAATTCTCCATCACTTCTTCGTCATTACTGTTCCACTTGCGAAGAAGCTTGCATTGCTAAGGCAGTATCCAGCATCCGGTTAGCAAAGCCCCATTCGTTGTCGCACCAAACGAGCATTTTTACGAGTTGCCCGTTACTCACTCTAGTCTGGCTTCCATCCACAATCGCACTATGGGGGTCGTGGTTAAAGTCGATGGAAACGAGTGGCGATTCAGTATAGTCAACAATGTTACGTAATGTACACTGAGATGCGTTAACAATGGTTTGATTTACGTCATTAACTTTCACATTTGTACTAATTGTGACACTTAAATCCATTGCAGTGACGTTAACTGTCGGAACTCGAACGGAAATGGCTTCGAATTTGTTGGAAAATTTCGGGAAGATTCTTTCAATCCCCTTATGCAACTTAGTGTCCACCGGAATAATAGATTGGCTTGCAGCGCGGGTACGGCGTAAGTCGTTATGATACGCATCAATTACTTGTTGATCATTCATGGACGAATGAATTGTGGTAATGGTGCCAGACTCTATGCCGAAGGCTTCGTCTAATACTTTAATGATGGGAACGATACAGTTGGTGGTGCAAGAGCCATTGGAGACAACACGGTGCTCGTCTTTCAGAGTTTCGTGGTTCACGCCATAGATAATCGTATTATCTAGGTCGTTTGCGCCCGGGTGCGAAAACAGTACTTTCTTCGCGCCTGCTTCTATATGCGCTTGCCCATCCGCTTGCGAACCAAATACGCCAGTGCAATCCAAGACGATATCAACTTCTAAATCACGCCAAGGAAGTAATTCGATTTCGGAGAGGTGGAGAATGCGAATGGAATCATATTCACCGCTGTCATGATGAACATGCAAATGTTCTTGGTCATGGGAAATTTTTTTACCAAAGCGACCATGACTGGTGTCATATTGCAGTAGGTGTGCCATCGCCTCTGGCTGAGCTAGTTCGTTAACCGCCACAACCTTGATCTGCTGGTGTTTTCCGCTTTCATACACCGCTCGCAGAACATTACGACCTATACGTCCAAATCCATTGATCGCAACCTTTAGCATTTATCCTTCGCCCTACCAAAAATTTCGTGTCACAGATACTACCTGATCAGGCTGACAAACGCACCTGTTGAATCACAGTAAAGCAGGATTAAAAAAGGTCGAGACTATGCTCGACCTTATTACAACGATAGATAATTAAAATGCGACGTCTAAACCTAACCAGTAGCGACGACCATCTTCAATATATCCGTATTCTTCGTAACTGATTTCCTCGTCTAGCAAGTTATAGATAGCGCCTTTAATACGAGTATTGTCGGTTAACTGGTATGTCACACCGGCGTCCACAAAGGTATAAGCTGGTTCTACAATACTGTTTCTTGATGGGCCAGTAACCGGATCCATTTCTTTACCTCGGTACGTGACTTTCGCCCAGCTCTCTAGATCTGTTGTCGTTTGCCAAGTCACATCCACATTAAACAGATGCTTTGGTAACTGCTGCAGCGGCATGCCTTTGTATTCACCTGTTTTTTGCTCTGAGTCGGTAAATGTGTAGCTCGAGCTAAGGTAAATGGTTTCCGTTAACGGCGATGCTAAGGTCGCTTCAATACCTTGTGTGACGGCTTCATCCACGTTAATACGGTACGTTGGATCTGCTCCCCATTGGTTTGGACCATCAGTACAGATAGTGTCTGGACAAACAACACGTGTGATCTTGTCTTTGAATTCGTTATGGAACGCTGTCAAAGAGACATCTAAGCCAGAATCACCTTGATACAAGACGCTGATTTCTTTGTTTAGCGACGTTTCAGGGTCAAGATCTGGGTTACCGTAGATATTACCGCCACCACTGACTTGCGCCCAGCCAGGAGTAATTTCACGTAATTGTGGAGAACGGAAACCTGTTGCCACACCGCCTTTCACCGTCCAAGACGGATCAACTCGCCATACACCGTAAACACGCGGACTAAAGTGCGCGCCATAGTTTTCGTCATGATCTAGACGACCACCAAGCGTAACGCTAAACGGATCAGCGATTCTCCATTCATCTTCAATGAAAACAGCCCACTGCGTATTCGATGTTTCAGTCTTCGATGACGCTTTGTTGGAGGTGAAATCCTCAAGCTCTGCATGAGTGGCGTCCACACCCGTCGTCAACGTATGGTTTCCGATACCAGTCACCAAGCTCGATTTGAACGTGGTGTTGGTGATCGTCATCTCACGAGATTTGTTCTCGCTCTCTTCTCGCTGTAAGTAAGTATCTGAAATGCCAATCGAATCCCAATCACCGTTGTGGCTTACCGTTACGTAATTACGACGATATTCATTCAGTGAGTCTTCACACCCACCACGACACCCAGTGGTCGGCACTGAAAGGCCTACATTACCACGACGACTTTGTGCCGACGTGCCGCCTTCTAATTGCACCGAGTGGCGATCATTAATCTGGTAAGTCAGTTTTGAAGAGATACTCTGCATATCTTTATCTTCATAACCGTATTCGATGTCATCTTCTTCTCTGGTTGTGTACTGACCATATACTTGGAGAGATAAATTTTCAGCCAACGGACCATTAACGAAAAAGTTCGCGCTCTGCTCTCCCCCTGAGCGACTATTCTCTTGTAGTACCGTGCCCAGTTGAACATTACCCGTCCACTCTAGCGCATCTTTTCGTGTGATGACGTTAATCACACCACCAATCGCATCAGAACCGTAAAGCGTCGACATTGGGCCACGAATAACTTCGATTCGCTCAATCGCTTGAAGAGGAGGTAACCAACCTTGTTCGATACCAGGGCCGTCACTATTTGGACGAGTTTCACGCGTACTTTGACGTTTACCATCGACCAGTATCAAAGTGTATTTAGAACCCATACCACGGATACTAATGTCGGTGGTATCACCACCACCTGTCACGACAACACCTGGCACACTTTTTAGTGCATCAGTCACATCGCGGTAATAACGGGAGTCCAACTCCTCACGTGAAATCACACTAATACTTGCAGGCGCGTCCGCTTGAGATTGCTCATAACTTGATGCAGTTACAACCACTGTTTCCATTTTAGAAACTGCATCATTGGCAAAAACATGAGGGACACTGACGAAGGCTAAAATACCAGTTGCGGTAATAACTGGCAGTCTAAGAGTAGACATCTACATCTCCATAATTGATAATGATTATTATTTTCGAAAGTGAATTATTCACAAATAGAATGAGATGCATAGTGAGAGTTATGGAACGGTTCTTTCCATTTATGGAACTCGTACATAACGCAGTAAGGAGTAAAAGAAATATGCACGACTTAGCATCAATTAGAGCCTTTGATGCGCTCAATCAGCATAAAAGTTTGACAGCCGCTGCTAAAGCCCTTAATCAGCCAAAATCAACGCTAAGTCGTCGCTTGGCACAATTAGAAGAAGACTTCGGTCAGGCTCTAACCGCCAGACAAGGTAATCGATTAGTTCTGACAAGAGCTGGAGAAATCTTTGCCCACTACAGCCGCCAGATTCTTGAGTTAAGCGAAGAGAGTTATGATGCACTGCAAGGTTTAACGAACCAAGTTTCAGGGCCACTGCATATTGTTTGTCATACTGCCTTAGTTAGAAGCTGGCTCGGCGGCGTACTCAATCGTTTTCTTGCTGATAATCCCGATGTTAGAGTTCAACTTACCAGTGACTTTTCTGAGGCGCATCATGACCCAGATTTGTTCATCTGGCTCGGTGAACGTAAAGAGCTAGACTGGCGAAAAGAAGTGCTGGGGGTATTTCGCTATACGCCTTTTGCCTCTCCAAATTATCTAAAACAACATGGGCCTATACCGCACCCCAAAGAACTTGAAGCACATCCATGGATCGATTTTGGTTCAGTGCAAGAAAATGGATTGATGCTAGCACACCCTCAACACGGTGAGTTCTTTTTAGAACCCTTTGTTAGTCGCTTATACAGCGACAACATAGCAATGCAAATAGACAGTATCGCGAATGGTCATGGTATTGGACTGCTGCCGACTTGGACAGCATACGGCTATGAGAAACATCACCCAGGGCGAATCACGCCTTGCTTAGAAGGTTGGCTTTCTGAGCCTATTTCCATTAACTGCTATACACCAGCAGGACGACCACCACTGCGCTTATCCGTACTTTTAGACTGCATTCACCAAAGCATTCCACAAGGTTGGAAAACCTGACAAAAATAAAAAGGCCATCATAATGATGGCCTTTCTAACTTTAGCGTTTGTGCCGTCCTAAATAAGGTTGACACTTTCCCCCCCAAAAAATTGGAGAGTGTTATGAAATCAACAACTAAAAGAAC
>NZ_JAWOVZ010000022.1:0-73246 GCF_033340175.1 Vibrio sp. 1557
TGAGTTTAAAAGCGAGGGAGTAATCGCGCTGAGTTCTTTTAGTTGTTGATTTCATAACACTCTCCAATTTTGGGGGTGGAAAGTGTCAACCTTATTTAGGACGGCACAACGAGAATTGAAAAAGCGACGAAATCAACGTCGCTTTTTTATCACCTAAACTATTGAATGAACGATTCAACCTGTTGAAATAGTAGAACAATCCATACAAAATTATTGATAAACATAATAATTAACTAGCAACTCTACTTACTTCTCATATCGTCACTTTACTTCGTCCGCTTTGCAAAACTGTCGACAACTCGACACATTATTTTTCTATACTGATTTACGCCCATTAATTAGCACAAATGTAAAACAGCATGAATATGGAAGTTGAAGTGTGTACACATGGTGCTTACTTACAACGCGTACCGCGCAGTTTTTTTCAAAAGCTGCTGGGCATCAAGGAAGTATACGTATGCACAAAATGTGGTTACGTCATGAAAGTTAAGTAATTAGCCCAAGAAAAAACCAACCGCAAAAAAAAGCGGCTCAATTGAGCCGCTTTTCACATCTAGATTAGCCTTATTCTTCGGTTTCCGCTTCTACTTCTTCGCTTCGACGAGTATAAAAACGCGCGAAGAACAAACCGACTTCAAACAGTAAACACATCGGAATAGCGAGTAAGGTTTGCGAGATCATGTCTGGTGGCGTTAACACCATACCTACGACAAACGCAGCCACTATAATATAAGGACGTTTCTGTCTTAAATCTTCTGGTGTAGTGGCCCCAGTCCAACACAACAAAATAATCGCAACAGGCACCTCGAATGCGATACCAAACGCCATAAATAGCGCCAGCACAAAGTCGAGATAACTCGAGATATCAGTTGCAAACTCTACTCCACCAAGAGAGATGGCGGTAAAGAAGCCAAACACCAATGGAAATACCACGAAGTAGGCAAATGCCACTCCACAGTAGAACAATAGCGAACTAGAGAACAGCAATGGCATGATCAATCGACGTTCATGCTTGTACAAACCTGGCGCTACAAATGCCCACACTTGATACAAGATAAACGGCACCGCAATAAATACCGAAGCAATTAACGTCAGCTTAAGTGGCGTAAAAAAAGGTGACGCTACATCCGTAGCAATCATGGTCGCGCCTTCAGGTAGACGTTCTACTAAAGGTGCGGAAACAAACTCGTAAATGTGGTTAGAGAAATAAATTAGTCCGACAAACACGACCAACACTGCGAGGATTGAGCGCAGTAGTCGGTTGCGAAGCTCCAACAAATGACTAATTAAAGGTTGTGTCTGCTCGACGGTAGACATGGCAAACCTCTTATTAAAAACCAGATCAAAAAGGAGCTACCAATCACTAGTAGCTCCTCCTAATGAGACTATTCGGCTTTCTTATCTGCCGCTGTAACCTTGCTCTCTTGCGCTTTCACGGCCTCTTCGACTGCTGGCTCTGTTTTTACAGGCTCAGCCTCTGAATCGGTGTTCTTTGCGTAAGGACGATTTACAGATTGCGCTGCCTTCTTCAACTCTTCAACTGAAGATTTCAACTCAGGGGACAAATCATCCATCCCCATTTGTTCTGCTTTGCGCAAGTTTTCTTGCAGCTCTTGGACTTTCAGCTCGTGTGACAATTCGTCTTTGACGCTATTTGCCATACTCTTAGCGGCACCGATAAAGCGAGACACGCTGCGAATAGCATGAGGCAAACGCTCCGGCCCAAGAACGACCAGACCAACAACAGATATTAATACCAGTTCCCAAAAACCGATATCAAACACGTTTTACGCCTGCTCTTTGTCTTTTTTCGTTTCAGGAGCAGCTTCTTTTTTCTGCTGCTCTTCTAGACTTTTTGGTTCGAAGTCTGCGTCTTTGTCATTTTTCGCAGGTTCATCTTCGCTCATCGCTTTTTTGAAGCCCTTAACGGCACCACCCAGATCGCCACCGATACCGCGTAGTTTCTTTGTTCCGAATAGCAATACAACAATTACAGCAATGATTAGAAGTTGCCAAACACTGATACCACCCATTCTCTTTACCTCGGGTCTTTAAACAAACAAAAATATTTCAAGAGTTTAACGTCTATTGACGATAAGCTCGCCAACTAAGCAGCCAAAATGTGACACCTGCGATACCGCAGGCCAACGAAAGCTGCTCAAAAGCATCGTTCACCAATATTGCCGAGCATACGACTAAAGTCGCGCCAACGCCAAACAAAAACTTTCCTGTCGCCTGCTGGCGCTTACTCTGGCGATACCCTTGATAAAGCTGATCCATACGTTGATTCATCGCTTTACCTTGTTTCAGGCTATCGTAAAGTAGCTCTGGCAGTTCAGGTAATTTCTCTGCCCAAAATGGTGCGCGGTCTTTAATCGCATTCACTAGAGCTTGCGGCCCAACTTGATTCATCATCCATTCCTCCAGGAATGGTTTTGCGGTCTCCCACAAATCAAGTTGAGGATATAGCTGCCTACCAAGCCCTTCCACGTACAACAGCGTTTTTTGCAACAGTACAAGCTGTGGCTGAACCTCCATATTGAATCGACGTGCCGTGTTGAACAAATTCAACAACACATGACCAAAGGAGATTTCGCACAATGGCTTAGCAAAAATAGGCTCACACACAATGCGAATCGCGAACTCAAACTCATCGACATTGGTATCCGCAGGCACCCACCCTGAATCCACATGTAACTCCGCCACTCGGCGGTAGTCACGATTGAAAAACGCCAGGAAGTTTTCCGCCAGATAACGCTTGTCTTCGCTATTAAGTGTACCAACGATTCCGCAATCTAGCCCTATCCACATTGGGTTCTCTGGATGTTCGGGTTTGACGAACACATTACCCGGATGCATATCGGCATGGAAAAAGCTGTCTCGGAACACCTGAGTGAAGAACACACTCACACCGCGTTCCGCGAGCAATTTCATATTGGTGCCATTTGCTTTCAAGCCTTCAATATCAGAGACTTGAATGCCATATATTCGCTCAGAAACCATGACAGTTTCATTACTGAAGTCGGGAAAAACTTCAGGAACATACAATTCTTCGCTGCCCTCAAAGTTGCGGCGCAACTGAATGGCATTCGCCGCCTCACGTCGCAAGTCGAGTTCATCAAGCAGGGTTTTCTCGTACTCACGCACGACTTCAACTGGTTTTAAACGACGTGCTTCAGGCATCGCTCCGGCGACTATACGCGCCATTCGGTGCATCAGTTTTAGATCTGAATCAATGACTGGGCGAATATCTGGGCGGATAACCTTTAATACCACTTCTTGATTAGTGTCTTTTATGCGCGCAGTATGTACTTGAGCAATCGACGCAGACGCCAGTGGTTTGATATCAAACTCGGTAAACCATTTTTCTAACGGACCACCTAATGCTTGCTCCATCTGCTTTTTTGCCAACTCGCCATCAAAAGGCGCGACTTGGTCTTGAAGTAAAGCTAGGGGATCAGCGATATGCGGAGGAAATAAGTCACGGCGCGTCGACATCATCTGACCGAACTTAATCCAAACCGGCCCCAGCTCTTGCAGTGCTAAACGCAGACGTTCACCGAGTGGTTTTTCTGGGTGCTTGTTCTTAATCCAAAACAAGCTTTTGCGCAGTAAAAGCGGAGCTTTGGTCAGTTGGTGATCGGGAAGCAGCTCATCTAAGCCGTATTCCAGTTGTACTTTGGCGATGTGGTATAAGCGCTTTAGTTCTGCTGGCGTCATGGTTTCTCCAATGCAGGCTTATCTGCATCCAGCTTATTCAGCAAAGCCGTTAAACGAGCTTCAATGCGAGAAGCCTGGCTGCGAACCTCATCAACTTGGTCGCAGAAATAGGCCACTTCTAACGGAGCGGGAGCCAGTTTCCATTCTTCAGTCACTACTTGCGCAAGATGACGCTGGTGTTTTTCTGCTTGAGACGCAAGAAAGTTGCCGATGTTTTTTGAACCTTGCACAAAGGTATGTGCGGCGACATCGCCAGTCACGCGAGACAACCACTCTTCAACATCTGGTTTGCAATCCACCATCAACTGAGAGAATTTCTGCGCCAATTGAATATCGCCTTCAAGTTCAAGTTTATCTTGTTTAATAAGACGAGTGATGTTGGCCTGATCGCGCAGCTCTGGTAACACACTCAAGTTGAGCGATAGATAGCAGTTAGGCTGCCCTTCGTAATGACCGAGCACATCAATTTGCTGACTAAAAACGAATGTCAGTGTTTTATTGATCTCTTTCAGGTGAACTTGAATAACTTGACCTTTTAGACGCGCTAAACGACGGCCCAATGCAGGGTCGTCTTTGATCAGTGTATTCAGTGACGTTTCAATCACAGCGGTGATAAGTGGTTCAAATGGCATGCCGTTAACCCTTAGAATTTATAACCGCGATGCAAAGCCACAATACCACCAGTTAAGTTGTAGTATTTGGTGTTTTCAAAACCTGCTTCTTGCATCATGCCTTCCAGCGTTTCTTGGTCTGGATGCATACGGATTGACTCCGCTAGGTAGCGGTAACTCTCTGAGTCATTCGCAACTAGCTCACCGATTCTCGGCAACAAGTGGAATGAATATGCGTCGTATACTTTCGATAACGGCTCTAGCACTGGTTTTGAAAATTCCAACACCAATAGACGGCCGCCTGGCTTCAGTACGCGGAACATTGAACGAAGCGCTTTGTCTTTGTCAGTCACATTACGCAAACAAAAACTGATGGTGATGACATCAAAATAATCATCTGGGAACGGCAGTTCTTCTGCGTTGGCTTGAACGTAATGCACGTTACCCACAATACCGTTATCACGCAGTTTATCGCGACCAACGTTAAGCATTGAGTTATTGATATCGGCAAGGATGACATGGCCTTCATCGCCAACAATGCGCGAGAATTTCGCCGTCAAATCCCCCGTACCACCACCTAGGTCAAGAATACGTTGGCCAGGGCGAGCGCCACTACAATCGATAGTGAAGCGCTTCCAAAGGCGGTGAATACCACCTGACATCAGGTCATTCATGATGTCGTATTTTGTTGCCACGGAGTGGAATACTTCGGCAACCTTAGTCACTTTTTCGTCTTTTGCCACTGTAGAGAAACCAAAGTGAGTGGTTTCATTCTCTAACGCTGTATTGGATTGCAAACTTGTGTCCGTCATTCTAATTCCTCTTAGGCAGCGCTTTCCTCTACGGGGCGTTTGTTGACAAATAAAATCGCCCACTGCACTGCGGGCGATTAGTTTACTTTATCCTCAGCCGGATGTCTTTCTACTAACGGGTCATTTTCTGAAAATGCATCACTCTGCGCTAACTGCGCGAGGTCGGAAGAAATCGGTCGTTTAATTTCAACTCCCAAGTGTTTAAAGCTTTCGGCTTGGCGAATCACATTTCCGCGCCCTGTGGCAAGCTTGTTCATCGCACCTTGATAGCTTTGATTCGCCTTATCCAGCGCACCGCCGAGCCCCTCCATGTCGTCTACAAACAATCGTAATTTGTCGTAGAGTTTTGTCGCACGCTGCGCAATCATTTTGGCGTTTTCATTTTGGCGTTCATTGCGCCATAGATTATCAATGGTGCGCAGTGCCACCAGCAACGTTGTTGGGCTCACCAAAATGATGTTTTGCTCCATCGCGTCTTTGATCAAACTTGGATCGGCTTGAATCGCGACTTGGAACGCCGGCTCAACCGGGATAAACATCAGAACATAGTCCAAACTCTGAATACCTTTGAGTTTGTGGTAGTCCTTCATGCTTAACCCTTTGATATGTGCACGTAGAGCAGCTAAGTGCGCATTCAAAGCCTGATCGCGCTCAGCATCAGTTTCGGCGTTGAAGTAGCGCTCATAGGCAACCAACGCCATTTTGGAATCTACAACCACTTGTTTGTTCTGTGGGAGATGAACAATGACATCAGGTTGGTAACGCTTGCCTGCTTCATTTTGTAAGTTCACCTGAGTCTGATATTCGTGCCCTTCACGCAAGCCAGATTCGGCAAGTACCCTAGCGAGCACCACTTCGCCCCAGTTACCTTGCTGTTTGTTGTCCCCTTTCAACGCTTGGGTCAAATTAACCGCTTCGCGCGTCATTTGCTCGTTCAAACGTTGCAGGTTTTTCAGCTCATGCACTAAGGTATGGCGCTCTTTAGCTTCTTGACTAAAGCTGTCATTAACGTGCTTTTTGAACCCTTCTAACTGTTCTCTAAGCGGTGACAACAAGCCTTCTAAACTCTGACGGTTTTGCAAATCGACCTTCGCGGTTTTTTCTTCAAACAGTTGATTGGCCAAGTGCTCAAATTGTTGTTTCAAGCGTGCTTCTGCTTGTTCTAAAATTTGCAGTTTTTCGGCATTAGCTTGGTTAATTTGCTCATGGCGAGCTTGCTGTTCACGCAGCTGCGTTTCTAGACGTGATTTGTGTTCACGCATTTGGCCAAGCTCATCAAAGTATTGCTGGCGCTCTTGCTTTACAGCCTCGAAGTAACGTAGTTTTTCCATTGCTGCCATCAGCTTTCCATGTGTTTGGCGTACTTCAAACGCGGCTTTATCGCGCTCATCATCTAATTCATCCAACTCTTGCTGGGCATCGGCAAGGCTTTGCTTGACCTGTTCAAGTTGCTGTTGATGAAGCTGTTTTTCTGAAACAAGTTGTTGCTCGAGAAGCTGAGTTTGGGTGATAAAACGCTGTTTCACCCACCAACCGGCAGCGACACCACTAAGCGTGGCAGCACAAAGAGAAGAGAGAATGAGAGATTGGTACTCAAGAATCCATTGCATAATAGCGAGTTAGCCTGTGTTTTGTATCTATAACAATGGTATTTAGACACTGGATAAATGTCCAGTTTGTTGGATGAAAAATCCTCGCATACACTAGGCCTTCCTATAATATTCTTTCTTCCGCTCAAATTATCCAAACCGAGCGGCACATCATCACGCAGAGGCATCATGAACGAGCGTCGCGCCCTAGGATTTGGGCTCTCAGCAGTATTACTTTGGTCTACCGTTGCAACCGCATTTAAACTCACGTTGGCAGAATTTACGCCGATTCAAATGCTATGCATTGCCAGCATCGTCTCTGCGATTGCGCTAACAGTAATCTGTGGTGTGCAAGGTAAACTGGGCCAGTTAAGCGCTACATTTTTCTCAAACCCTTGGTATTACCTACTGCTTGGGTTGATTAACCCTTTGGCGTATTACGTTATTCTGTTCAAAGCATATGACTTGCTGCCCGCATCTCAGGCTCAAGCGATCAACTACAGCTGGGCCATCACCTTAACGCTAATGGCCGCTGTTTTCTTAGGACAAAAGATCCGTGGTAAGGACTGGCTGGCTTGCGGTTTTAGTTATGTCGGCGTGATAGTGATTGCCACGCAAGGCAATCTTTTAGGCATGGAGTTTGAGAGCCCGTTGGGTGTTGGTCTTGCGCTGCTATCAACGCTGCTGTGGGCCGGTTACTGGATTTTAAATACCAAAAATAAGTCCGACCCTGTGGTTGGCGTTCTGCTCGGCTTTTTGGTCGCTATTCCATTCGCCATTGGTTTAAGTCTTTATGAAGGTGCGAGCTGGCAGGCAATCTCAGCTAAAGGCTGGGCAGCGGTGACGTATGTCGGACTGTTTGAAATGGGGATCACTTTCGTTTTGTGGCTGAGCGCACTCAAATCAACGCAAAACACCGCGCGTATCAGTAATCTGATCTTTGCTTCTCCATTTATCTCACTCATGTTGTTAGCTACCATCATCGGCGAGGAAATTCATCCTTCAACCTTGATTGGCCTGGTATTGATCATCAGTGGCTTAGTCATTCAGCAAGTCTCATGGGGCAAGAAAACCAAAGCGGTAAACGCTTCTTAATCACCTATCAAAAGCCCTAAAAAACGATGCAATAAGTTGGATAAAAAAGAGATATAGATAACATTTTAATGATAGAAAGCACTTTACGCTGCTAGGATTTGGCTACGCGTTGGATACGATACTCACAAAGCCCAATAGCTTACGCTAGATTCTAATATAATTACCTTTGGGCGATTTAGGACTCGTTATTAATTATGTTTCGCTTCGCTATTCCTTCGCCTTTGATGGCAGACTGGCAACACGTTCTGCGACAATGCTGTGATGTAACTCAAGCTCAGGGACAGCTTTATACTCTGAGCGATACTCAGCAGTGGCTATCGACTGAGGTGTCCACCTCAACCCAAAATCATCGTGCTATCATCGATGTGATAACGCAAGTTGTCGATCACTTTACGCCGACAGATTTTACAGTTAGCCATACCCCCTTTGAAGAGCAAACCTTGAGCATTGGACCGATTTGGCTACCTAATGGCGAATTGCTTGCCGTACTGACACTGACTCACCCTAATGATCAATCAACGGTTGTTTCGGCATGGCTAAGCGCAATCGCGGGGCGGATCAGCTTTGATATCAACTTGCACTGTCAGCAAGAACAAACGCGACATCAAAGCGCGGAAATAAAGCCAACACCAACACTACAAGAGTTTATCGACTGCCTTGAAGACCACGTATGGATAAAAGGCATGGATGGTCTTTATTCGATGACCAACCGAAGCGTAGAAAATGCGTGGCAAAAAACCAACAGTGAAATCATTGGCAAAGACGATTTTGCTCTGTTTAGCCATGAACGTGCGGAAAAATTCATTGATGCCGATAAATTGGTGGTAGCCACGGGCACGCAAAATATTGTTGAAGAATGCCGTCAAATTGATGAAAACAATAACCCCACTTGGCTAGAAACCATTAAGTCTCCTGTCCGTGATCATGCGGGAAACTTAATCGGCATTCTGGGGATGACACGTAACATCACCCGCCGAAAAATGGTAGAAACGCAGCTCTCCTTAGCGTCCCAAATTTTCAACAATTCGCAAGAAGGCATGGTCATTACAGACCGCAATGCCAACATCATTGATGTAAACACGGCTTTTACCCAAATTACAGGTTACCGCTCTGAAGAGGTGATAGGAAAAAACCCACGAATTCTGCGCTCAGGCCATCATGATCAAGGTTTCTATCAACAGTTGTGGCATCAACTTGAAAACAAAGGCCAATGGAAAGGCGAATTCATCAACAGAAAGAAAGATGGCAGCATTTATCCGCAATTAGCGACCATTAGCGCCGTAATGGACGATAAAAACCACCTTATTAACTACATTTGTGTGTTTGAAGATATCTCTGTGCGTAAGGCACACGAAGAAAAGCTGCAGCGCATGGCTTTTTACGATCCATTAACCAATCTACCTAATCGCACTCATTTACTCAGCTTACTTGAGCAACACATCGAAACCGGACACAAAAACCAGCAGACGTTTGCCACCCTATTCTTAGATATCGACCATTTCAAACACATCAACGATAGCATGGGCCACTTCTGTGGTGACCAATTGCTGTCTAAGTTAGCGATTCGTTTGCAAGATGTGCTTCACCTCAATGCGCATGTGGCTCGCATTGGCGGCGATGAATTTGTGATTATTTTGCCAGACATCCATAGTGATGTTGCCTTATTGAAAACCGTCGGCGATATTCTAAGCGTATTCCAGCAACCATTCGACTTGGCAAATCACGACTCACTTCGTGTCTCGACTAGTATTGGTATTGCCTTGTACCCAAGAGACGGTCAAGACAGTGAAACCTTACTGAAAAACGCAGACACCGCGATGTACTTAGCGAAGAAAAATGGACGCAACGGCTACGCGTTTTACTCACCGGATTTGACCGATAAATCCGTATCCCATGTACGCATTCAATCCGCTTTGCATCAAGCAATAGAAAAACAACAACTCCGGTTAGAATTCCAACCGCAATACAATTTGGAACAAAATACGATTGTCGGCGTGGAAGCTTTATTACGCTGGCAGCATCCAGAGTTTGGCCTTGTACCACCAGCAGACTTTATTCCAATTGCAGAAAAAACAGGGCTGATTCAAAGCATTGGTGAGTGGGTGTTACAACAAGCTTGTTTGCAAGGTAATGCTTGGCTGGACCAAGGCATCGAGTTTGGCAAAATCGCCGTAAATGTTTCTGCGTTGCAGCTTCAGCAGTCAAATTTCATTCAGCGATTAAGTACTATCCTCGATAACACCGGATACCCTGCCCAACGGTTAGATTTGGAGATCACAGAGAGCTTTTTACTGATCGACCCTCAACAAGCCATTGCATCGTTAAATCAATTACGAGGACTGGGTATTGAGATTTCTCTGGATGACTTTGGAACTGGCTATTCGTCTTTGTCTTACTTGAAAGGTTTGCCAATCAACAAACTGAAAATTGACCGCTCATTTGTCAGTGATGTCCCAAGTAATAGCGACAGCAACGCGATTGTGAATGCCATTATTGCCATGGGAAAAACGCTGTCGTTGAAAGTCGTCGCGGAAGGGATAGAAACTCGGGAACAAGCCGATTATTTATTCGAAAAAGGCTGTATTTATGGTCAGGGATATTTATTTAGTCAGCCAGTGAGCGCTGAAAAACTGTTTCTTCGTTGAACCAGCTTGCTCCTCAAGTCACTCTCGCGGTGCCACGTCCGCGGAGGTGATTTGTTTTGCTTGATTTTGGGTTGATTGGCATAGCTCTAGACGATCAACCAAAATATTGATACAAACCAGCAACGGCACACCGATCAATAGTCCCATTCCGCCCCAAAGCCAGCCCCAAAAAACAAGCCAAACAAAAATCACTAACGGGTTTAAGTTAAACCTTTTCCCCAATAGTGTTGGTGTAACAAACTGACTTTCAATCAAATTGAGCAGTAAATAGATAGACACCACCGTCAGCATAAAACTGACCGACTCCAACTGAAGATAAGCAACAAAGCCAAAGCTCACCATGGATATGACAGGGCCGAGGTACGGCGCAAAATTCATCACGCCTGCAAATGCGCCCCATAGAAATGGATCTTCAAGGCCTAGAACAAAAAACACGGCCCCAACACTCAACCCCAGCCCCGCATTCACTAAAGTGATGGTGCCAATGTATCGAGATAGGTCTTTCTGTAGCGCTTTGACCAACTCAATCGCTTGGCGCTGTTTGGCGAACCCATGTAAGTAAGACACTGACTTTCGAAATAAGCTTCGTCCATGATTGAGCATAAAGTAAACCATAAACAGCACGATCATCGCTTGTGTCAAAATCGTCGGCGTAGTGGTCGCGAGCGTTTTTACCAAAGAAAATACGGTGTTGTTCCCGACCTCATCCATACTCATATCGTTGGCGATATTCAATGGAGTATTAAGGTGATCAGCCGAAGCTTTAGTAACTTCGCTTACTTCTTGCGACACATTTTTCACGATACTAGGCAGCTCAGACCACCATTGCTTGGCGGGCTCCGACATGGCGGCAAGACCAATAATTGAAGCGCCAACGAGGAATGACAGCGTCAACACGACGGTAATAGCACGTGGTAAGCCTTTGTCTTCAAGATAATTAATGAAAGGACTGCACAGCAGAGAAATAAAGGTGCTAAGCACAATAGGTAACAATATTGGCTTGGCAAAATACAGCCCTGGGACTAGTAACAGGACGAGAAGCGTTGCACCAATCGCAGTGTTGGCAGGAATGTTCAATTTCGCTGTCATAATAAGCTCAGAATCGGTAAGAAAATTTTGCGGTGAAATCCGCTATTAGAGTGGTTCGCCCTCTGTCGTCGCAGCGTTGCTTACTTGTGTTGCTGCATTTCCATTTTGCTCCGCATCTGACTCATCCAGAGAAGCTGCCGCGACCGGCTTTGTGAGCGAATCGGTAATATCAGACACGCTGCTAACCAATAGCCCCATTGACGAAATAGAAGAAGTCAGTCGAGACAATCGACCTGCTTTTGCAGCGGTAACGGCAACGACAGCACTAATGCCTAATGTCGTCCAAGGGTTTTCTCTCACAAACTTCTTGGTGGTAAACGTGAACATTTCCATTGACAAACAGCATTGCTCTAGAGACGCTTTACCTTCCATCCGCTTGATCCGCATGGCTCGATTGAGCTTTTGTAGCGAGCGCATCCCACCCCTCCTGTAATTGTTCTGTCGTATTTTTGAATCCAAGAAATCCAACTAAACGCTTCTGCCACCAGGCTAAAGCAAATAATGCCAAGCCTAATGATGTGATAAATACACCCACGGCAACATATACGTTGGCAGTTAACTGATAAGCCACCACCCCAGAGGCAAGGCACAAACTGAATACGAACAATACCGACAATAGGGTAAAAACAACGGTACACAGCAAAATTTGACGCACTGCGGACACGTTAACTTTCATCTCCAAGAGGAACAAATCCAACGTTGAACCTGACCATGCTTTTAGCGATTTCGTCAGTTGGTCCAATTGCGCAAGAATGCTGCTCAAACCATTAATGGTTTGTTGGATATCCTGTTCTTCTGCCCCATCAGGGGCTCGGCCGCTGTCTGAAGCCGCCGAGCCTGATTGCTGATTGGTAACTTGCCCTGAGTTATTCATGTGAAGCCTCGCCTTTCTGTTGTGTGGCTTAATCCTTGGTGACCACTATTATTTGATCAGCTTCGAAACCGCCCAACCAGCAAGGAAGGCACAGCCTATGCTCAGCAATGGGCGCTCCTTGATTACATTTTCTGCCGACTTAGTCGCCTGCTGAACTTGCTGCGCACCTACATCCAGCTTCTCTTTGGCTTGGTCTTTCATCGCGCCAACAGCTTCCGTCGTGGCTTGCTCCGCTAAGTGATATGCTTCTTCTAACTGCTCTTGAGGTTTTACTGTGCTTTCTTTTGTAGTAGCCATAACTAGCCTCCATTAATGAGTTGAGTAGTGAATCAAGTGAAACAATGTTTGACCTCACTTACTCCCTACAAAGCCATATCCATGCCAGAATTTTAAGTTATTGTTTTTTATTGGTTTTATTTTTGTTTCGATAAAAAGCCGTATCTGTACGTGTAATTCTTTCCAGGCTTTCCCCGCCATTCTTGTAATTTTTTCTTAGCGCCTTACCGACTGTTAGCAAGTTATTGCAAAACAAGATATTAAGTCACTGATTAATAAGACTTAAAGTTCATTGGCATACAACCTGCAACTGAAGACGAAACATCGTGTTTGTATTCCATACGCTCAAACACCCCTATCACCAGTAAATAAGGAGTGGCATATGAAAAATGAAAACATCGCCTCAATCATTGAGCTTATCGAAAGCGGAAATGAAATTTACAACAAGGCCATCGAGAACATCGACAACACTTCTTTGAATAATGTGTTGGTAGAACTGCTCAGAGTACGTGAGCGTGCAGTCATTGAGCTCACTCCCTACTCTCTAGCAAGTAACAATGAAGAATCTGCCGACGACACTCCGGTTTCCTACACCATCAAGGCGCGTGAGGTCTACAGCGACGTGATGAAGGAAGTGTCCTCTGACAAAGAGTCTATGTATTTAGAACAGCTTGAAGGTGTCGAAAGCAAGGTACTCAAAGAGATTGAGAATTTGATTACTTCCCACCCAGAGCAGGCGGATAACTCGGTTCTGCTGAAAGTTCGTAGCGATATAAAAAGCTGCAAAGAAAAACTCAGCAGCATCAGCCTTATTAGCTAAAACTTGGTGGTCGCCTTTGCAATAAAGCTCGGTATTGATCAAAGAAATGGCCAACTTGCTTTGGCCATTTCTGACAAGCCCACAGGCGCATTAACATAACCATCACGAGAAATGTCCCACGACAATAGTCATAAATAAAGAGGTCACTATGACATTGGATAACAATCGAGTAAGGGAGCTACTCGTAAAAATGACACACCATCGCCAAACGTGTTTGCCTCTCGTTAACCCGCAATCACATATGACACTCGCAAGAGCGGCATATCGATTCGTGAAAATAGAAAAAGTGATGATCAAAAAGATGGCGAAGCTGTTTTTCGATCAAGATGGTGAACAATTCATTGCAGAAAATGCCACCGAATACGGCGTTGCCGAGTTAGGTAATTACAAAGAAATGCATTTTATGAATAAATTACTGTTAGATGATTTAAAAGCCCTGCTTAGAGCCATTGACGACACCAACTTAACCGCACTTGTTTCTTATTGGTTAGCTGCTTTACAAGTTGAAAACGATGAAATTGAAAAGCACTTACCTCAGGGTGAGTAATTATACTCGCCCTTCTTTCTTCACTTTGTTTAACCCTCATCCCCAATCAACCTAGTAAAAGGTACAGATAGAAAAAAGCTGCTGCATCTACTACGCAGCGACCTTAATAGCCTTTTTTACGACGCACACCAAATCATCAAACAACACAGAAAAAGCGCCATGTAGAATACGAAGCAAATGGCGCGTTATCCGCGGATTTCTGTGTTAAAGCGAAGCTGATTTACGTCTCTGGCTTGGAACAAATACGTTCAATGACTTTGGACGCAGCTTGATTGCCAGTTGCTCATCAGAATACAGTTCACCATCAATCACATATTCAATCGGTTTATTCGCAGAAATAGTGACGCTCTGAGCCGTCGCGTATTGAAAATGTGTCGATTCTTCCTGTGCGCCTACGCTCGTTAATGTCAGATCCGACAATGCGATAAGACGTCCGCCTAAAGACTCGGTGTTATCTAAATATGTGATATGCAGCTTGCCATCATCAGGCTGCGGCGCATCACCACCTTGGGCAAGCAACGTACTAAATGGAGCGATATTCGCAACGACAAAGCTATGGACTTCAAGCGTTTGTGTATTATTGTCGTGGTTTCCATCTTCAGTTGGATCGTCTAACGAAACGGTTAAAGCTTGCGTTTCTTCCGCCACTACAGCATTAAAAAAGCCGGTGAGGTAAGCGAGTTGTCCAAAAACATTTTTCTCTTCTCGCTGAGCGTGCTCGATCATTTTCTGTTCTAGCCCAATACCTAAGACCAACAAAATAAGCCGCTGATTACATTCCGCAGTATCAATACGTTGGCAGTGTCCGCCAAGCAACGCTTCACACGCTTTTTCGACCGGTGAGAATTTTGCGCCAACGCCATAGAGCACATGACATAACGCATTGGCAGTTCCGAGCGGAACAATACCGAGTTTTAGGTCGGTATCCACCAATTGGCTCGCCACCTCTGTTACAGTGCCATCGCCACCAGCTACGATGATTTGCTTAGCTCCACTTTCTTTTGCCTGTTGTGTTAGCTGCTCGGCGCTGAGGTTTGTGGTGGTTTGATGAATACTCAAGCGATATTTTTTGGTTAGTTCACGAATCAAGTGCTGTTCGTTTTCCTCCCATTTGCCGCCACCTGCAACAGGGTTAACCACCATCCAAGTGGATTGATCCAGCCCCAGTACGCCTTTTTCACTGATCGCTCGTAGCGTCCTAATCTGTAATTTATTCAATCTCGCGGTACTGCGTACGTCATTGATTTTTTTCATCACGGATTCAACCGTCAGTGACGGGTCTTTGCTCAGTAAATACGCCGCCACAACAAACACTGAACGACCACGCCCTAACGCACAATGCACAACCACAGCCCGCGAGCACGAGATTTGAGTATCAATCCAGTTAATCGCATGGCGAAGACGCTCTAGCGTTGGGGCTTTGTGGTCGAGTACCGGAATCGAAAGGTAATGAAACTGCTTGTCGGTCATCGCACTTTCAAGGCCTGCAAATTCTGCGGTGACATCGACAATACAAGAGATCTCATTGGATTCGAGAAAATCTAAGTCACTCTGAAACAAACGGCGAGATAGGTATAAATTGTCGCTGACTTTTTGGATTGGAGGTACAGTATCACGCCGTCTCTCCCAGGCGTTATACGCTCTAGCCCCCAATAGAAATGGGATGAATGCCCAGCGAATCCACCTGACAATCTTGCCATCTTGGTTTTTTCTAAAAATAGAGGGAATGTCGAATACGTAGGCTACGCTGACCAACGCTAAAGAAAGAGATATCCACAAGAACAGCAAACTAACGATAATTTGAGGCGTATAGATAGCGGCCAATAAACTGATCAGAGCGCCAAGAATATAATATTTGATGATAAACATTCGCTCTCCTTGCCTTCAGCGAGTGCACTTTTTAGTGGAAGTTAGAATACGCGGGGGATTGAGCTTGGATACATGAACTTGAGTAAACGCCTTGATTGAGTGCCTTCCCGTGCCGAAATGGCACGAAAAGGTCCAACACTCTACCTAGCTTGCCATCTCTTCAACATAACCATCCGCTAGTTTCATTTTCTGCTTATCGGTCATTACCTTACCGGCTAACTGGAAGAAACGCTGCTCTTCTTCCTCAAGATGGTGCAACACTTTGTGACGCAAGGTTTTCATTAGGTTGAGCCACGCTGGCGAGCTCATATCGGTTGCATCAAGCTGTGCAATCACTTTATCAATTTCATGATGCTCTGCGATGCCATGGCGAGTGAGATCAATGGTCTTATCGCTATCTATTAAAGGCGCGTAGAAAAATCGCTCTTCTGCCGCTGCGTGCTGTTCGAGTTCCTCTTTAAGGTTGTGGTAAAACTCTTCACGAGCAGGGGAATCTCCAGACGTTTCCATCAGAGCATCGAGTAAAAGGCGCTGCTTTTCATGACTCTCTTTCAGTACATCAAATATGTTTTTCATCTTTGACTCCTTATCTGATTGTAAACAATTGGGACAAAAGGAAGGGCGGTGATTGACCGCCCCTCTCTTACATAGCTATGCGTAAAAACCTAACCTGATTCGGCTAACAATCTTGGTCTTCAGCGTTTAGGTTTTCTTTAATGTTTTCACATTCATCTTCAATCGCATTTTGGGTTTCTTCGGCGGCTTCATCTATCTTTTTGCCGGCCTGTTCCATTGGCCCTTCTTCACTACAAGCTGCCAACGCAAACACCAAACCGAATACTGCGGCGATACGGTAAATAAATGACGTAAGTCGCATGGAATCTCCTATCTATTTACGTTTTTTCTTCCCAGCAGAACAATCACT
The DNA here is from genome assembly GCF_033340175.1 of Vibrio sp. 1557. NCBI lineage: Bacteria > Pseudomonadati > Pseudomonadota > Gammaproteobacteria > Vibrionales > Vibrionaceae > Vibrio > Vibrio sp. 1557. Next base: position 16,873 of record NZ_JAWOVZ010000022.1, read on the forward strand.
ATTGATACAATTAATGACAATAGGAATAGGTAAAATATCACTTGCGCGATAGAGGCAGCAGCTCCTGCAATACCGGTAAAGCCTAATAGTGCAGAAATTAGTGCCAGTGCCAGAAAAATAAACATCCAACGAACCATAGTGTTACCTCCTAATAAAAGTGGGTTAAATCACTCGGCTCGCTATTATTGAACCACTTCTAGCTTATCAACCACCTTATTTACGTCATTGGTGTTATTTGCAATTGAAATTGCAAGATCATGCTCCGCATCTGAATTAACTTTACCTGCCAATGTTACCGTTTTGCGTTCTGTCGTTACATCAATATCCGTACCACTCACATTGGTATCCATTAGTAGGCGCGTTTTAACTATAGTCGTGATTTTAGAATCGGTCAGTGTAGCTAAAGCTTCTGAATCAGTTTCTTTCTTGCCTTCATTCACTACTGACAATTCGTTGTTTACTTTTTTCACACCATCAAGACCAGTAACAAGCTCTTCGGCAAGTGATTTTTCAAGATCATTGTTTACCGAACCAGAAAGGGTAACGACCTGATTCTCAACATCGGTATTGATATCAAAAGAGTTGAGATTGCTGTTTAGCAGTAGTGTGGTTTCAGCTTTACCATCTAGCCAAGCGTCCATGGATTCTTTTTCCCATTTATCACTCGCTAAGACTGCTGTAGATGAAGTAGCAAGAACTGACGTAAGTACAATTTTAGCTGCGATGTTATTCATGGTAATTCTCCTTTATTGACGTTGCACTTCCCTGGGAGCAAACCATGTGCCAACTTTATAACTCATTGTTTTTAAGTGACTAATAAAGGAAAGAGGTAAAAATGAGATGAGCAATAAAGTATAAGCATGAATTATTTACACGTAAAAAATGTAATTTTTAATCGGTGATAAAGCCTCCGTCACTTGTGCCTAAATAACCTGATAAAACAGAAAGGCTATTTCCCCAGAATCAATTAATAGCAAACTTATTATTTTAAAAATAAAAATCTGAACAAAAGGAAATATCTACTGATGGCTCTCACCGATATATATCAAAAAGGGGCTAACAACATAAAAATACCGAACAAATCCTTAAATCTATGCTGACAATATTTTGTCTTGTGAAGTGAGAATAATCCACGTACATTGTTTCTGTCATAGTAAAGAGGACATTTCTATGTCGATGCCAAGCCTGTTTCTAAGAATACAAGATCCATCACTTAAAAATGCCATCGCTTCTTGCCAGGAACTGAACAAATTTCGTCTGCATGACATCGATGCCGCAGACCAATGGATTGAAGATTTTCTACAACTCAAACCGGAAGTTGCGATTGTTGAAGTCGCCCACTTTACTAGTGCAGATTATCAACGTCTTTCTAATATCGAAGACATCTACGATATGGACTTGATCATCATTAGCTCAGGCGCTCCAAACGAGAACTTGGATAAGCTGATGAACTTGGGTGCTATTTTTCACTACAGAAAGCCCGTTGATATTGCCATTCTGACGGACACCCTGAGCGAAGTCAGCCAATACTATCAACACAAACAAGATCAAGGGCGTAAAGTGTCCACCAGCGATCTTGACCAATTTGGTCTTTTGGTCGGCTCTTCCTCTCCGATGCATCAGCTCTATCGTATGATCAGGCGCGTTGCTAAAACAGAAGCCAACGTCCTTATTGTCGGTGAAAGTGGATCAGGCAAAGAACTGGTGGCGCAGACCATCCACTTAGCGAGTGAGCGTAAACAACAGCCCTTTATAGCGATTAACTGTGGTGCCATTAGCCCTGAATTAGTTGATAGCGAACTGTTTGGCCATGAGAAAGGCGCTTTTACCGGAGCAAATAAAACTCACCAAGGTGTATTTAAGCAGGCAGAGGGCGGCACCCTATTTTTAGATGAAATCACCGAGATGCCTATCGAGCATCAAGTGAAGCTATTGCGGGTGCTAGAAACCGGAGAGTATCGCCCAGTTGGCAGTAATACAGTTCATATCGCTAATACTCGCATCATTGCTGCTACAAACCGTGATCCTAAAATCGCCATTGAGGAGCAGTTCCTGCGTGAAGATCTGTTTTTCCGGTTATCGCATTTCCCATTAACGATACCGCCACTGCGAGAACGAGGCGGTGATATCGTCGGTCTGGCCAAGCACTTTATTGCACACCGCAACGCCAATGAGGCAAAAACCAAAACGATTCTTGACTCTGCGATCCAAAAAATCGCTGCACACGACTGGCCAGGTAATGTCCGTGAGCTCAAACACACGATCGAGCGTGCATTTATTTTGGCTGATGACACCATCCGAGATGAACACCTTATCTTCGACACACCACCATTGGAAACAGGCACCAGCATCGAAGACCTTGTTCCGGCGGGCGTTTCGCTAGAAGAGCTAGAAAAAGCCGCCATTCTCAATACCCTTGAAGAGAATCAAGGTAATAAAACGGAATCAGCGCAGGAGTTAGGCATTAGCGTGAAAACGCTCTATAACAAACTCGAAAAGTATCAAGACGAGTAACTCGCTATGGGAATACAAAAAGAGCACTGACTTTTATTCAGTGCTCTTTTTGTATCTTATCTTTTATGCAGTTAGGCTGCGTTTGGTGTTTGATTAAACCCACTGCCCAGCAACAAAACCGCTCGACCAGCACCACTGAAAATTGTAGCCCCCTAGCCAACCAGTCACATCCATCACTTCACCAATAAAATAAAGCCCTTTAATGTCTTTGCATTCCATGGTTTTCGAGGATAAGTGATCAGTATCGACACCGCCGAGTGTCACTTCCGCAGTTCGGTAGCCTTCAGTGCCATTCGGGGCGATATCCCAATGCTCTAGACGCTCCACAATCGCCGCAAGCTCCTTTTGATTGAACTGTTTTAGCGGTTTATCGACTAGCTCTTTACGTTCAATTAAGACTTCAACCAGACGCTTAGGCAGCACTTTGGCAAGCGTATTCTTGAGTGACTGATTTGGATGCTTCTCACGACTGCGTTCTAATAACTCAGCAACATCATCGTTTGGCACAAGATTGATCAACACCTTTTGTCCGGCCCGCCAGAATGAAGAAATCTGTAACACTGCTGGACCAGATAACCCACGATGTGTGAACAACAGGGCTTCTTTGAACATGGTGCCATCTTCAGCCGTAATTTCCGCAGGTACCGCGATACCAGATAACTCAGCAAAGTCTTCTTTGTCTTCTTTATGCAGAGTAAATGGTACAAGCCCTGCCGTGGTTGGGATAACTCGAAGACCAAATTGTTCCGCGACTTTATAACCAAATGGTGTCGCTCCCAGTTTTGGCATCGACAAGCCACCTGTTGCGATAACTAAAGACTCACATTCGACAATCTCAGTACCAGCATGCAAACGAAAGCCTTCATCAATTTTTTCAATCGAATGAACATCGCATTGGTAACGCTGCTCGATGTTCGGCATGTCACACTCAGCTAACAACATCTTCACGATATCTTTGGCCGTAAATGCATCGACACAAAACAACTGGCCGTGATCACGCTCTTCGAACTCAATGCCATGTTTACACACCATCGAGATGAAATCCCAGTTAGTGTATTGGGAGAGCGCCGACTTAACAAAGTGCGGGTTTTGACACAAATAGTGATTAGCTGAAACGTCGTAGTTAGTGAAGTTACAACGACCACCGCCCGAGATAAGGATTTTACGTCCTGGCTTTTTAGCATGATCGAGCACCAAAACACGGCGGCCTCGCTTGCCTGCTTCTGCAGCACACATTAAACCTGCTGCGCCTGCGCCAATTACAACAACATCAAATTTCTTACTCATCGGTAGCTCTTAGACTGATTGGTATCGAATCAAAATAAAAAAGGATGTGCACATTGCACATCCTTGCTTTCTAGGCGCGACATTCTACCGACAAATACCGAAAGGGAAAAGCGCTTAAACTCTAAGCGCTCTGTATGTCCGCAAAATCTCAGACAGAACAACTTCTGGATTATTGACTCTTAGAGAATGAAGGCCGCAAGTAGCGTCACGCCGAGCAACGCGGTCGATAGAACAAACAATTCACGCACTCTTTCACACTTACCAGTAAAAATTTCATCGTGGTGATGATGATATTCTTTACTTTTAATGTAGTGATACAACCTCACCTGCTTGGTGACATTTCCATGAGTGGTAAAAAAACCATTACCATCAACTTGCTGATATAACAGCGGATGCGCTTCACGCATGATATAAATTAGAGAACGAAGAGCGGTGAGATACCGGACCATATTAACTCCAGTTACCACCATTAGCGCAAATAAGATTGTGTCTCCACTGATCATCTTTTCCTCCCTACATCTTCAACAATGCTCAAGAGAAAAAGACGATCAACACTTCGTCTTTACCCGCTACTTACAACGTCCCAAAACGCGTTTACGCAGCTGGAGCATCCATGATTGAAGATGAACCTTCTTTCGCCATTTGTGCTAGATCTTTGTCAATGAAGAACAACGCTTTACCGTCTTCACCTACCAGTTCGATCTTATCTAAAATCCCTTTAAACAACTTCTCTTCTTCGTGCTGTTCTGACACGTACCACTGTAGGAAGTTAAACGTTGAGTAGTCTTGGCTAGTAAATGCAACGTGCGCCAGTTTGTTGATTTTTTCCGTGATCATTTGCTCATGTTCAAATGTCTCGCGGAAAACGTCACCTAGGCTCGCAAAGTCATGCTTTGGCGCATCAATAGCGCCTAAGATTGGCATTGAGCCAGTTTCACTCACGTAAGTGAATAGGCGTTGCATGTGCTCCATTTCTTCTACGGCGTGAGCGCGTAAAAATTCAGCCGCACCTTCAAAACCTTTGTCTTCACACCAAGCACTCATTTGTAAGTATAGATTGGATGAGAAAAATTCTAGGTTAATTTGCTCATTCAATTGTTCGACCATAGTTTGAGACAGCATGTTAACTCCTATTATTGTGCATGCAATATACCCAAGTAACCTCGAAATAAATGACGCTGCGAGAATAGCTTGGTCTGGCAGACACGGCGAAGTTTCACTTCAACTCTAGTCAGTAACACTACGCTTATTTCAGCATATCAAAGTCACTTGGGTATAACGCCACTATAACATGATTACTGAGACAAGACTTTGTACCTACGGCACCGATATGAGATCACTTCAGCAAATTTTTTTTGGGGTTGGTGCTAATCTAAAACTATGACCTTACAAGGAGATAGCAATATGAGTTACAAACACATACTTGTGGCAGTCGACCTTTCAGACGACAGTAAAGTGTTGATTAAGAAAGCCGTATCACTGGCTAAACCTCTGGATGCGAAAGTCTCTTTTATTCACATCGACGTGAACTACGCAGAACTCTACACCGGGCTTATCGATATCAATATGGCAGAAGCGCAACATCAAGCAATGGAAGCATCGCGCACACAATTGGCAAACTTCGCTGAATATGCGCAATACCCAATTGCCCATACTTTAGTCGGTAGTGGCGATTTGAGTAATGAGCTGTGCGATACCATTCAAGATTACAGTATTGATTTGGTGGTTTGTGGTCATCACCAAGATTTCTGGAGCAAGATTCTATCTTCGACTCGACAGCTGATTAACTGCTCACCAGTCGATATGCTGGTCGTACCGCTAAAAGACTGATTGGCGCAGCGATAAAACTTGGTTAGACTGCGGGCACATTTGTTGTTGATAAAGATTCTCATCCATGGCTTATCTATCCGCAGTTACCCTACTTTGGGCATTCTCATTTAGCCTGATCGGCGTTTACCTCGCCGGTCAGGTTGATTCTTGGTTCTCGGTGTTCATGCGCGTGGCACTGGCGAGCCTGGTTTTCATTCCCTTTTTGAAATTCCGTGGCGTTAGCAAATCCCTAATCGCGAAACTGATGACCGTCGGTGGCTTCCAGCTCGGCTTGATGTATTGCTTCTACTACCAATCTTTTTTGCTCCTTTCCGTGCCAGAAGTATTGCTGTTCACCGTATTCACACCCATTTACGTCACGCTAATCTATGACTTCTTGAAAGGTCGCTTTTCACCTTGGTACTTAGTTACCGCTGCAATAGCCGTATTTGGTGCCGCCTGGATTAAATTTGCAGGCATTAATGAAGATTTCCTACTGGGCTTTTTGGTCGTACAAGGAGCAAACCTCTGCTTTGCCATCGGTCAGGTGGGCTACAAATATATCATGGAGAGTGAACCCGTCGATTTGCCACAACACACCGTGTTTGGCTACTTCTACTTAGGTGCACTTTGTGTAGCAACCGTGGCTTTCGCGCTCATGGGTAACCTCGACAAACTACCCACCACTACAACGCAATGGGGCATTCTGACATACCTTGGGTTGATTGCTTCTGGTTTTGGTTACTTTGCTTGGAACAAAGGCGCGACTATGGTGAACGCAGGCGCACTGGCAGTAATGAACAATGCATTGGTTCCGGCGGGCTTGATTGTAAACATTGTGATTTGGAACCGCGATGTTGATGTCATGCGACTCGCCATTGGCGGTGCGATCATCATGCTATCCCTATGGATTAACGAAACCTGGGTGAAAAAGCGCGTAGAGATGAGTTACGCCAATAAGTAACGCAGCTAATCCTATAAACATTTCGACAATAAAAAACGCTCTCCGACTGGAGAGCGTTTTTTGTTTGATTAATGCACTTTGGCTTGTGAGATTGCGCTCATCAAAGCATTAGGTGGCGTTGGCAGCAACACTTCTAGTTTCGCATTGCGCGCTTCAAGCTTGCGCTGACGCTTAAGTAACTTTTGTTGTTTTTTCGCCACTTTTAGCAACTTCTTTTGCTGCTTATAGTGCTTTTTCAGTGCTTTTTTCGCTTTCTTGAGCGATTTTTTATCCGCTAAATCAAACCATACTGGTGCGTCGGCTCTTACTGGCTCCGGAGATTTTTCGGCTTGTTTTTTCTCTTTCACACGCTCAACAACACGCTTCACAATCGCGGCTTTTTCGTTGCTTTGTTTCGTGGTCACTGGAATCGCTTGTGATGGCAGAGCTTCAACCAATAAGCCACATGCTTGTTGCTCACTCAATGGCTTGTCTTGGCATTTTTGTGGAGGAATTGCGGCTGGCTTACAAAGGGTATCTTTGGCCGATGAAGAGCGTGCGCAAGAACCACAAACGAATTTTGGTGCGACAACTAAACGATGGATATCACCAAGTTCTGCCGCGATCTGTTTGCGACTCATTTTACATAAACGTTTAGCCATTCTACTACTCCAGCTTCCCAGTTATCGACCGCATCACAACAAGTGAAATAATAATAATTCTTAGTTAGATATACAGTCAGGGAAGGGAATTAGCAAGAGAAAACTATCAATAGAGACGAGGAAAGAGAGGCTGAGTCACAGCACGACACACCGTACTGTGACAAGAAAAGTTGAGCCGTCAGGAAGTTATGCCATCGATGCTTTAACATAGACATCGAAGCGATTTTTTTTCGTTTCAATCGCCATGGTCGGTTTTTTCTCGTTCAGCCAGTTAGCATAATCTGGGCGTTTAACTACTACACGCTTTGTGGCTAACGCCATGGCTGGTTCTAGTAGGCCATCGGCGTCCAAATCAGCGCCAACCAACGATTGGAAAACGCGCATTTCTTTTTTCACGAGCGCCGACTTCTTTTTATTTTCTGGGTGCGGATACATCGGGTCAAGATACACCACATCTGGCTGGACAAAGTCTTTATCTTGCGCCAATTGTTCCAGCGCATCATGGCTAGAGGCATGGATTAGCGACATGCGCTCAGATACCCAGGTGCCGATTTCTGGGTCTTGTTTCGCTCGATCCAAGCCATCATCTAACAAAGCCGCTACGACTGGATGACGCTCGACCATCTGCACTTTACAACCTAGCGAGGCGAGCACAAACGCATCACGACCAAGACCTGCCGTGCCGTCTAACACGGTTGGCGTTGCCCCTTTGTTCAACCCCGCCGCTTTCGCAATTGCTTGGCCTTTACCACCACCGAACTTGCGACGATGACCTACCGCACCACCAATCAAATCCACAAAGATTGCACCCAGCTTTGGCTCATCCACTTTACGTAGCTCCAAACGCTCGGTGGTTAGCACCAAAGCAAAATCGCTATCGTCAGTGTGTGAAAGCTGCCAACGCGCAGCGAGTTCATCAAGATGAGATTGTTGAGACGGGTTTTCACAGATCAATTGCAGTTGCAAAAGGAGGCTCCAATAAAAATCGAGGTAACTGGCGCTGAGTGTATACCTAAGTTACCTATTAATGCTAGGTTGAGCTTGCTACGCAAAGGTTATACAGCCGTCAGTTGCTCCACTAGCTCAGAAAGCGGCTTAGGATGGCCAATACCGTAGCCTTGGCCGTAGTCCACACCGAGGTCTATCAAATGCTGCATGACCTGGTCATTTTCGACAAACTCCGCCACCGTCACTTTGCCGAGCTGTTTCGCCAAGTCATTGATGGAACGAACCATCACGCGGTCCATTTCATTTACGTTGATATCTTGCACGAAAAGACCATCAATTTTCACGATATCGACAGGAAGTTTCTTTAAGTAACCAAATGAAGACAATCCAGATCCGAAATCATCCAATGCAATCATGCAACCCAAAGCCTTTAGCTTGGTAAACAGCTCAATGGCTTGATCCAGATTACTCATCGCTGCTGTCTCGGTGATTTCTAAGCAGATTTTTTCACACGGCAGAGTCGAACTTTCCAATCGATCCAATAAGAAATCAATAAACTCTTGATTCCCCATAGATTGACCTGAAAGGTTTATCGAACAGCGACCAAGCTGTTCAACCACCTCAGGACGCTGTTCAAACCACTCTAGCGTTTGAGTAATAACCTGCTTATCAATCCAATGGGCAATGTTGTAGCGCTCGGAAGCAGGGATAAACAGCGCAGGAGAAACATAATCACCGTACCCATTGCGAATACGCACCAAAATCTCAAAATACATTTGAGTCTCGTGCTTTTGTAAGCTTTTTATCGGTTGAGCAAACAGTTCTAAACGTTGATTCGACAATGCCTCATGCACCAAATTGACGCTCTGCATTTCCATCTGACGACGCTGCAACTCTTCGTTATCTAAGCTGAATAGATTATAGCGGTTACGGCCTTGCTCTTTAGCGGCGTGACAAGCAGAGTCTGCTTGAGCGTGCACCATTTGTGGCGTATCAGCGGTATGATCGATGATACGGATACCAATTGAGCAACTGATGAACAGGCGTGTGTCTTCCCAAATAAAGAGGTGTTCGCTTAGTGTCGAGATGATCAGTTTGGCAATATTGATGGCGCCATATTCGTCACAGTCTTTGAGTAACACCGCAAACTCATCGCCTCCCATTCGAGCCAAGATGGAATTGTACGGCAGAACGCCTTCCAGCATACTTGCGCAGAATTGAATCGCCGCATCACCTGCATCATGCCCAACCGTATCATTGAGGACTTTTAGTTGATCTAAGTCGAGGTACAACATGGCGTGGACTCTACGATGGCTGTCCACTTCGCACAGTGCGGTCTTAAGCTCTAGTTCAAAGTGGTTTCTGTTGTAAGTCCCCGTCAGTAAGTCATAGCGAGCTTGGTATTCCAATTTCTCGGAAAGCAGTTTGGTTTCGGTAATATCTTCGCCCACAATCAGCAGTTGCTCAGATTCACTCAGCGGACGAATATTCTCGCGCACCCAAACACGATGACCATTTGCATGACGATACTCGACTTCACGTCGCCAAACACCATGCACTTGCTGGTTGGGTTGCAATAACACTTGGCGAGGGAACAGCACTTTGTCATCAAAATAGAACTCCCTCAGGCGATGTCCGAGCATGTCCATCGGTTTGTAGCCAAGAAGTAGTTGAGCAAATCGATTCACTTCTTGAATTCGGTTATTACTATCAAGCGTCACCATCATCACGGGCTGCTGCTCGTAATAGTTGCGTAGGGTTGACTCACGTTGGTAGAGCTTGTCCTCCATCAATTTACGACTGGTAATATCGCGCGCTTCAAACAAGTATTGCTTATGGTTCCCTACTTGCTGAGAAAAAGGCTTGAGCGAAACTTCTAATACCAAGGCGCCGTGTTCTTTACTCCAAATTTCAGCTTCAAACGTCGACACTTGATGGTGAGGCGCATGGAAATACTCCTCTAGCAGCGCTTGGGCTTTCTCACTCCAGTTGGGATGAAACCAAAGTGGTCGGTCTAAACGCAGTCCTCGGTGATAAAGTAAGGATTGAAGGTGATCGTTGCCCGATTTAAGCACACCGTTGGCATCCAAAATGCCCATATACTGCATGCTCTGATCGAAAATCGATTCTAGAATAGCCTGGCTTTCTCGCGCAGCGCTCTCACTTCGACGCATCCGCTGTAAATAATAACCCATCAGCAAAATGACCACCGACATCACCACAAACAGACTACCAAACAGGCGAATTTCCTTGGCAAAACGTTCAGAAAGCTTCATTGGCTTATTAAAAAATACCGCAGAAACCTCTTGTTCAGCCCCCAATCCCCAACGCGCTACCGCTTGGTAATCGAGCTTTATTTCAGAATCACTTTTTTTCACGGCAGGCAGAGGCTGATCAGGATTATCCAAAACGAACTCAAGCATCTCTGCGCTCTCAATACCATGCCGATAACCACTTTGAATAACCCCTCCAACTGCGCCATGACCCAAACCAATGTCATGCACCATAAACAGCGGCGCGTTTGAGACTTTGTTGACACCAACCCAGTCACGCTCGCTGCCAACCATACCTTGTTTATCTCGGTAATAGGTCCAGAACAAGACGACTTTATCGGAACTCAGTTTTGCGACTTGTTGTTTTAGATCGATGATGCTGTCTGGGACAAGTTGTACGATTTTGTCTCGATATTGCGGGAACTTGAGGACAAAATTGTCGATTTGATAACGCAACACCTCACCGGTCACCGAGTGGTCACTGACGATGAGAACTTGTGTGTAGTTCGGATGTAAGCGCTCAATAAGAGCGAGATTCGCTTCCAAATCGACATCTTCCATGACTCCGGTTGCATTCAGAGAACGATGTAAAGAAGGATGGTAGTTATTAATGCCGTTAAATATAACTGGGGTGTCTTTGATGATTGGGGCTAAACGCTGCATGAGTTCAAGCGCATTGTTATCGCTCACTAAAATGGCATCGAATCGCTCTTTGCGTAATTTCGTAAGATATAAGGATTTTAGTTGTGCAAAAAACTGCTCACTCTGGTTACGTTTCGAGTCTAGATAGAGCACACGCATGTCCAGCGCTCGATCGCCCAGCTGTTGCTCGATGCCTCGCTGTATGGAGTCCGTCCAGAAAAAACCCTGATGATAGGAGTGCACGACCAACACCTTCGGATCTGAGGCCGTAGCAAACGCGCTCCAACATAGCGCGGCAATAACCAGAAAACGCTGCACATTATCTCCATAGCTCGGAGTTAACCCGCAGTTACTCCTGCCAAACCTTGTGAATCCTATCCGCTATGAGTATAAAAGGGAGGTAAAACTCTATCCCTAACGGAAATCATAGTATGAATGCGAGCCTGCCGAAACTCGACGACCTTGACCGCGCAATATTAAAAACACTGATGGCTGACGCCAGAACGCCCTACGCAGAAATGGCAAAGCAGTTCGATGTCAGCCCTGCCACTATCCATGTGCGTATCGAGAAGATGAAGTCGGCGGACATCATCGAAGGAACGGAGGTGATCATCAATACTAAAAAGCTTGGCTACGATGTGTGCTGCTTTATTGGTATTAACCTCAATGCAGCTCGTGATTACCACTCCGCGTTAGAAAAACTCAACGCGCTCGACGAAGTCGTTGAAGCTTACTACACCACGGGCGCGTATAACATATTCGTCAAATTGATGTGCAAATCGATTGAAGAGCTGCAATTTGTACTGATCGACAAGCTGCAAGCCATTGATGAGGTTCAGTCCACGGAGACATTGATATCGTTGCAGAACCCGATCAACCGAAACGTAAATCCGTAAAATTTTTTATAAAAAATGTACAAAAAAGGCCAACCGTTCGGTTGGCCTTGATGTTTTTTGCTCAATTTACGCCGCAATACCCGAATGGCGCAACAGTGCATCGATTTGTGGCTCGCGGCCACGGAAGCGCTTAAACAGCTCCATTGGCTCTTCACTGCCCCCCATTTCTAGGATGTTGTTCAGGAAGCTTAGGCCCGTCTCTTTGTTGAAAATGCCTTCTTCTTCAAAGCGAGAATACGCGTCTGACGACAGCACTTCAGCCCATAGGTAGCTGTAGTAACCCGCACTGTAGCCACCGGCAAAAATATGGCCGAAGCTGTGTGAAAAACGCGCCCACTCAACCGCAGGAACTACCGCGACTTTCTCTTTCACTTTCGCCAGAGTTTCCAGTACACGCGCACCCACTTCTGGGTCATATTCGGTGTGAAGCGTGAAATCGAACAAGCCGAATTCTAGCTGACGCAAAATACCCATCGCAGATTGGAAGTTTTTCGCTGCGAGCATTTTGTCTAGCATCGCTTTCGGTAGCGGCTCACCTGTCTCATAGTGACCAGAAATGAACGCCAACGCATCCTCTTCCCAACACCAGTTTTCTAGGAACTGACTTGGTAGCTCAACCGCATCCCAAGGCACGCCATTAATACCTGAAACAGCACCTGTATCAACTTGCGTCAACATGTGGTGGATTCCATGACCAAATTCATGGAATAGCGTCACGACTTCATCGTGCGTGAACAGTGCTGGTTTGTCGCCCACTGGACGGTTGAAGTTACACGTTAGATACGCAACCGGCGTTTGCAGCTCGCCAGATAGCGTAACGCGACGGCCACGACAATCATCCATCCACGCGCCGCCACGTTTGTGTTCACGAGCGTAGAGATCTAGGTAGAAACTGCCACGGAGTGTGCCTTCAGCATCAAAGATATCGAAAAAGCGCACGGACTCATGCCAAGTGTCTACGCCTTCGCGCTCAGTAACGGTCATGCCAAACACGCGGTTTAGCACTTCAAACAGACCGCTCACGACTTTTGACTCTGGGAAGTATGGGCGCAGTTCTTCATCCGAAATTTGGAACAGGTGCTGCTTTTGTTTCTCGCTGTAGTAAGCGATATCCCAAACGTTCAGCTCTTCAACACCAAACTCACTTTTCGCAAACTGACGTAACTCTTCGACTTCACGTTCACCTTGCGGTTTCGCTCGTGTCGCTAGGTCATTCAGGAAGCCCAGCACTTGATCCGGCGTTTCAGCCATCTTTGTTGCTAACGACTTTTCACTGTAAGTATTGAAACCTAGCATACGTGAAATTTCATGGCGCAGTTTTAGCTGCTCAGTAATGATTTCTGAGTTATCCCATTTGCCTGCGTTTGGACCTCGATCAGAAGCGCGCGTCACGTACGCTTCGTACACTTCTTTACGCAACTCTTGGTTATCGCAGTACGTCATGACAGGTAGGTAAGATGGGATATCTAGCGTAATTAGGTAACCATCTAACTCTTTTGCTTCTGCGGCAGCTTTCGCTGCTGCCAGCGCCGATTCTGGCATACCTGCTAGGTCTTTCTCGTCTGTGATGTGCTTGGTCCAACCCATGGTGGCATCCAGCACATTGTTAGAGAATTTAGAGCTCAGCTCAGACATACGTTTGCTGATCTCGCCGTAACGGTGCTGCTCATCGGATGGCAAACCAATGCCTGATAACTCGAAATCACGCAGTGCATCAGTGATGGTTTTCTGCTGGGCACGAGTTAACGTTGCAAATTCTTCGCTCGCTTTGATGGTTTTGTACGCTTCGTACAACCCTTTGTGCTGACCAACCCAAGTGCCGTACTCTGACAAAATTGGTAGGCAACTTTCGTAAGCTTCACGTAGCTCTTCGCTGTTCACTACCGAGTTCATGTGACCCACTGGCGACCAGATGCGGCTTAAGCGATCATCCGCTTCTTCAATTGGCGCAATCACACTGTCCCAAGTTGGGTGAGCGTTGTCTTGTAGAACTTCATCGATTTTTGCTCGGCAGTCAGCAATCGCTTGCTCAACGGCAGGCTTGATGTGTTCTGGTTTAATTTGAGAAAACGGAGGTAGGTCCGTAAACGTCAGAAGAGGATTAGACATGAATAATTCCTTTTGTGTTTTGACTCTGTGATTGCCTGTCTATTTTGTGTAGATAGGCCAACTCAATGTACAGACGAGCCAGCAACATGGATTGGGGGAGCTCCGTTCCCTTTCTCTATGCCGCGATGACCATCATATAGTCAACCAGCGCTACTCTGTCCTTGAGTCTTGTTATACCTAAATGAAATTTCACACCCTTTTGAGTGCGAGAAACTCACCTAGTTCAATTCGATTACCAATAGTAAGTGTGGGTGACTTAAAGAAATTTCAATAGCGTCCCCTTATCAGAGGAACAGATTTGATTGGAAGTTCTACATCTTTAAGTTACTTGAGTATAATACCGCCATAGAGTGAAAATCACAGACCACACTCAGCCAAAGAGTGTTTCGAGAGTTTAATTTGTTAAGTTACCGCCACAGCTTCCACGCTGGCAACCATGCCGACGTGGTCAAACACATCGTTCAAAGCCTCATTCTTGATGCGCTGAAACAAAAAGATAAGCCATTCGTTTATCACGATACCCACTCGGGTGTGGGCCGTTACGATCTGACTCACGAATGGTCTGAAAAAACGGGCGAATACAAACAAGGCATCGCACGTATTTGGGATAACCCAAGCATTCCTGAAGACATCAAAAGCTACATCGATGCCATTAAAGTGCTCAACAACGGCGAGAAGCTGCGTTACTACCCAGGCTCACCACGTGTAGCGCGCGCGCAAATCCGCCCACAAGATCGCATGGTGCTGACCGAGTTGCACCCGGCCGATCACCCATTGTTAGAGCAAGAATTCCATCGTGATCGCCAAGTGAGCATCTTCAAAGAGGACGGGTTCCAACGCCTCAAAGCAAGCTTACCGCCACAAGAACGTCGTGGTTTGGTGCTGATTGACCCACCATACGAACTCGCGAAAGAGTACCGCGATGTGGTGCGAGCGATTCATCAGAGCCATAAACGTTGGGCAACCGGTATCTACGCGATTTGGTACCCAGTGGTAAACCGTCACGACATCGAAGATATGATCGAAGGTTTGGAAGCACTCGGTATTCGTAAAATTCTGCAAATCGAGTTAGGTGTTGCACCAGATACCAACGAGCGCGGCATGACGGCATCCGGCATGATTGTGATTAACCCGCCATGGAAACTGGAAAGCCAGATGAAAGAGATTCTGCCATTCCTGCAAGACGCGATCGCACCAGCAACTGGCCACTGGAAAGTGGACTGGATTGTGCCAGAGTAAGCACTTCAGTACCGATACCTTCAAGCGCAACGATATTCTCGTTGCGCTTTTTTATGCTCTCACCTTCTCCCTCCAGTCGTGCTTATTCTTCTTTTTGTGCCTCTCATCGCTATTTGTCATAAGTATTGTCGCTTTTTCCCATTTAGGAATTAGTCGAATTCGATTTATGATAGTGGGATAACGGTGGCATTGAGTTCGGACAAGGTCATCCCAATCTATCTATGTACCAGATAAAATTTATAAGCTCTTGGAGAAAGTAATGGCGACTCATTTTGACTATATCTGTATCGGTGGCGGCAGTGGCGGCATCGCATCTGCAAACCGTGCGGCGATGTACGGCGCGAAAGTTGCGCTAATCGAAGCTCAAGACCTTGGCGGTACCTGTGTCAACGTAGGTTGTGTACCGAAAAAAGTGATGTGGCATGGCGCGCAAATCGCAGAAGCAATGAACCTGTACGCAGAAGATTACGGTTTTGATGTCGACGTGAAAGGTTTCAACTGGAGCAAACTGGTTGAGAGCCGTCAGGCGTACATTGGTCGTATTCACCAATCTTACGATCGCGTTCTTGGCAACAATAAAGTAAACGTGATTAAAGGCTTTGCTAAGTTTGTTGACGAAAAAACTGTCGAAGTAAACGGTGAACACTACACAGCAGATCACATCCTGATCGCGGTTGGTGGTCGTCCTACTATTCCAAACATTCCAGGCGCTGAATACGGCATCGATTCAAACGGCTTCTTCGACCTAGCAGAGCAACCAAAACGCGTTGCGGTTGTGGGCGCAGGCTACATCGCAGTTGAAATTGCTGGCGTACTGCATGCGCTAGGTACAGAAACGCACCTGTTCGTACGTAAAGAGTCACCACTACGTAGCTTCGATCCAATGATCATCGATACGTTGGTTGAAGTGATGGACGCAGAAGGTCCAAAACTGCACACCCACTCTGTACCAAAAGAAGTGGTAAAAGAAGCCGATGGCAGCCTAACTCTGCACCTAGAAAACGGTGAAAGCCAAAACGTTGACCAACTGATTTGGGCAATCGGTCGTCACCCAGCGACAGACGCAATCAACCTAGCGTCAACCGGCGTGGCAACGAACGAAAAAGGCTACATCAAGGTAGACGAATACCAAGAAACTAACGTGAAAGGCATCTACTGTGTGGGTGACATCATGGAAGGCGGTATCGAACTAACACCAGTAGCAGTGAAAGCGGGTCGTCAACTTTCTGAGCGTTTGTTCAACAACAAACCAAACGCGAAGATGGACTACGATTTAGTACCAACTGTGGTATTTAGCCACCCACCAATCGGCACTATCGGTCTAACAACGCAAGAAGCAGAAGAGAAGTACGGCAAAGACAACATCAAAGTCTACACATCTGGCTTTACTGCGATGTACACCGCTGTTACTAAGCACCGTCAACCATGTAAGATGAAGCTTGTATGTGCGGGCGAAGAAGAAACGGTTGTTGGCCTACACGGCATCGGTTTCACGGTAGATGAAATGATCCAAGGCTTCGGCGTAGCAATGAAGATGGGCGCAACCAAAGCAGACTTCGACTCTGTTGTGGCTATCCACCCAACGGGCTCTGAAGAGTTCGTAACGATGCGTTAATTACGCGCTAATCGCATTGCTGATTTCAGCGAATCATTTGAAAAGGTCACCTTAGGGTGACCTTTTTTTGTTAGCCCATGCTTAACTCGCGCTCTCCAATAACGTGCGAATAAACTCGGCTTTGATAGCACTCTCCTGCTTACCGTCATGAATCAGACACAAGTCTGCACGCAGTGACTCTTTCAGCTTGATAAAACGAATCCCATGCCAATGATGCTGAGAAAACGTCGACGGCACCAACGTCACGGTATTGCTGTTTGCCACATACGCCATCAAGGTGCTTGGCTCCACCACTTGTTTGCCAATATGGGGTGAAAAGCCTTCTTGCAGACAGGCATTAATGATGAAGTTTGCCGAGGCAGAATTCGCCAAACTCATAAACGCAAACTCACACGTCTTTAAATCTTGGAGTCGCAGCAAAGATTTGCTGGCTAACTCATGTTGCTCCGACACCGCCACCACAAACACATCTTTGCCCAAAGACACCGACTGATACGGATAAATGTTGAGTGCATCGGCAAAACGCACAATGCCCACATCGATTTTCTTCTCGCTCAGGTGCTTCTTTTGCGTCTCTGGGTTAAGGTCAAAAATGTCGGCGTGATAAGTGTCATGCTCAGCATGGAAGCGCTGTAACAGACGATCAAATCCGCCCCAAAATGCGCTACTTACCACACCAACTCGCAAGATGTTTCTCTGGTTCAAACCCACTTGCTGCACTTGATTGAGCGAGACATCTAAGGTCTGAAAAATCAGTTGGCATTTGGACTCCAACAATCGCCCGGCCTCCGTTAGCATGACGTTTCTTGAATCACGCTCAAACAGTTTGACGTTAAGCACCTCTTCCAACTCTTTGATGCGATTGCTCAACGGCGAATTGGTGATATTAAGGTTCTCGGCGGCCTTAGTGAAATGCTTGGTTTGTGCGACCTCGTAAAAGTAACGCAGCATCTTCAGCGTCACGCGCTCAAATGGTTCTGACTTCATGCATTGAGTCCTAGCAAATTTCATCATCCTCTTTTTAAGGATGATAGTAGAGAATAAAGCAAAGATAACCAGCGCAGAAAGTCACACAATGGAATCAACACACAACCAGAAGGTGACTAACATGAATCACGATCCAGTAATCGGCGCGCTACAAACCATTCGCGAACGCAAACCAAACTTCCAACCTAAAGCGGCGTTTATTTTAGGCTCTGGCTTAGGCGTATTGGCAGACGAGCTACAAGACAAAGTGGTCATTCCATACGAAGAGCTCGAAGGCTTTCCGGTTAGCACCGTGCAAGGCCACTCTGGTGAGTTGGTACTTGGCACCATGGGCGGCGTAGACGTAGTGTGCATGAAAGGTCGCGGTCACTACTACGAACACGGCTCAATGAAGGTCATGACCACGCCCGTACGCACCTTTAAAAAGCTGGGCTGTGAGTTTCTGCTCGTCACCAACGCGGCAGGCTCACTTCGCCCTGAACGCATCGACGTCGGTTCTCTGGTGGTATTTCATGACCACATCAATACCATGCCTGAATCGCCAATGATCGGTCCGAATGATGAAGAGTACGGCCCGAGGTTCTTCAGCCTCGCCAATGCGTACGACAAAGCCCTGCGCGCAGAAGCGTTTGAAGTCGGCAAAGCCAATGGCATTCACCTCAATGAAGGCGTGTTTGTCTCTTACACAGGCCCCAACTTTGAGACCGCAGCCGAAATCCGCATGATGCAAATCATCGGTGGTGATGTAGTGGGCATGTCGGTCGTGCCAGAAGTGATTTCTGCGGCGCATTGCGGCTTACCCGTATTGGCAGTGTGTGCGATCACCAACATGGCAGAAGGCTTGGGAGATGTAGAATTGTCTCACGCCCAAACATTGAAGTGCGCGAAGCTAGCCGAAGCAGATTTCATTCGCTTTATTAAGCGCTTTATGAAGCATCACTTCTAAAGCCGTTTCATTCCAAAAAGCAAAAGGGTCATCAAGTAACTTGATGACCCTTTTTCGTATCACGTTTTCTAACGTTCGGGGGTATTTCGGAGCCGTTTGTGCGTTTTACTTAACTGCGCGCACCAATTCAGCAATGCCTTCCCAATCGCCGTTGTCCATCATTGCGGTTGGCACCATCCAAGTACCGCCACAAGCCACAACCGATTTCAGCGCTAGGTAATCTTCCACGTTGGATGGGCTTACGCCACCTGTCGGCATGAATTCCACAGGGTAAACCGCCGTCAGTGCTTTCAGCATGTTTACGCCGCCTGATGGCTCAGCAGGGAAGAACTTCAACGTACGCAGACCCATTTCCATCGCTTGCTCAACCAAGCTTGGGTTGTTTACACCCGGTACGATAGTCACACCACGTTGCTGACAGTATTTCACTGTGGTTGGGTTGAAGCCTGGGCTAACGATAAAGTCCACGCCCGCTTCGATTGCGATATCCACTTGTTCTGTGGTCAGAACGGTGCCCGCGCCAATCAACAGTTCTGGGTACGCTTCACGCATGATGCGAATCGACTCCGCCGCCGCTTCGGTGCGGAATGTCACTTCCGCACATGGTAAACCGTTTTCTACCAACACTTTTGCCAGTGGCAGAGCGTGTGCTACGTCGTTGATTGCGATAACTGGGACGATTTTGATTTCTCTTAATCGTTGTTCAAGTGTTGTCATGGGGAACCTCTAAAGAATAAAGCTTAATGTTGCGACGATAATAAACGCGATACCGCCAAGTAACGTTTCCATTACCGTCCAAGTTTTTAATGTGGTTTTCTCATCCATCTCAAGCAGACGAGATACCAACCAGAAACCAGAGTCATTGAAGTGAGACAGTACCGTTGCACCACCCGCAATCGCGATTACGATAAAGCAAAGGTCGAGTTCACTCAAACCTGTTGATGCTGCCACTACTGGCGCGATAAGAGCCGCCGTAGTGGTTAGCGCTACGGTTGCCGAGCCTTGAGCAACACGCAGACAAGTTGAAATCACAAACGCCGCCACAATCACAGGCATACCTGTGTCTGTAAGAACGTCAGCCAGTGCATCACCAATACCGCTTGAGCGCAGTACGCCGCCAAACATGCCACCTGCACCCGTTACTAGGATAACACCACAGATAGGAGCCAATGACTCACCACATAATTTTTCTAGTTTTGCCATGCCGTAGTCTTTGGCAAACACAGCCAGACAGACAATCAAAGTGATCAGCAACGCAACTGGGGTTTTACCTAGCATACGTAGGAACTCAACCAGTGCCGTTTTACCATCAATCACACCCGCAACCGCCAGTGTGTTCAATACCGTATCCAAACAGATTAGCAGGACTGGCAGCACAAGGATGGTCATAACCGTGCCAAATTTTGGTGCGTTGCGCTCATCCACCATCGCTTCGCCATTAAAGAAGGCTTTAGATAGTGGGATATCGAATTTTTTGCCCGCGTACAAACCAAATAGGTAAGCGCCAAGGTACCAAGTTGGAATAGCTACCAGAATACCCACCACCAATAACAGACCGATGTTTGCGCCAAGGAATTCGGCCGCTGCAACCGGACCTGGATGTGGTGGAACAAACGCGTGCATAACCGCAAAAGCACCAGCTGCAGGCAACGCGTATTTAATTGGTGAGCCACCAAAACGAGCCGCCACACTGAGGATGATTGGCATCATCACTACAAGGCCAGCATCGAAGAAGATTGGGAAGCCAAACAGTAATGAAGCGACGCCCAAAGCAAATGGTGCGCGCTCTTTACCAAAGCGACCAATCAAAGTGTCTGCCAGCACTTTCGCACCGCCAGTCACTTCAAGAATTTTACCGATCATCGCACCAAGACCAACCAGCAATGCTACGGAAGCCAGTGTGCCGCCGAAGCCGCCCATCATGGTCGATACGACTTTCTCAGAAGGAACGCCAGTGGCGATTGCTGTGCCTAAACTCACCATAGTAAGGGAAGCAAAAGCATGGACTTTCAGTTTAATGATCAGAACGAGTAACGCTGCAATGGCAAGGCCTGCAATCGTCAGTAGGAACGTAGGATCTGGGGCTTGGGTTAATTGCTCCATAGGTTCACCTTTAAGAATTATTGTTTGTGTTATGGTTCACATTTATTTCAGTTACCGGTAACATGTTACCGATAACATGAATAAGATAAACCCATATTTTAAAGTGAATTCAAAAATTGAGATCACGCGCAAATTTGGTTATGAGGATAAGTTATGGCTGGTAGTAGTGTCATCGTTATGGGCGTTTGTGCTAGTGGTAAAAGCACAATTGGTGAGCATCTAGCGAAAAAGCTAGGGCGTAAATTCATTGATGGTGATGATCTTCATCCACGAGCGAACATTCAGAAAATGGCATCGGGCCAGCCTCTGAACGATGATGATCGCAAGCCATGGCTAGAACGCATTCGTGATGCGGCGTACAGCCTAGAAAGCAAAAACGAACACGGCATTATTGTCTGTTCAGCACTGAAAAAGATTTACCGCGATCAGATCCGCGAAGGCAACGACAACGTGACCTTCCTGTTCCTTGATGGCGATAGGGAGTTGATCCTTAATCGCATGCGTATGCGCAAAGGCCACTTCATGAAAGAAAACATGGTGAAGAGCCAATTCGAGACACTAGAGCGCCCAGACAACGAGCCTCAAACTCTGATCGTCAGTATCGACGGAGACATCAGCGACGTGGTGGAACGCTCTGCTACTGAGCTAATCAAAATGCAAGCGATCGAGGTGGCGTAATGACTCACTCTGTTGTTATTGAGGTCACACAACGCTTGACCGAGCGCAGCCGCGAAGCGCGCGCTGCCTTTCTTGCTCGCACCGAAGTGCAAGCCGAAGCTGGCAAAGGCCGTGTTGGTTTATCTTGTGGTAACTTAGCCCATGCAGTCGCCGCTTCTTGCTCTTCTGAAAAGAAAAATATTCTCGATTTTACTCATGCCAATCTCGCGCTGATCAGCGCCTACAACGACATGTTGAGCGCCCACCAGCCGTACCAAGACTATCCAGCGCAAATCAAACAAGTACTGGCGGACTACGGCCATACAGCGCAAGTCGCAGGTTGTGTGCCAGCGATGTGCGATGGGGTGACTCAAGGTCAAGCAGGCATGGATATGTCGCTGTTTTCGCGTGACTTAATTGCGCAATCAACGGCGTTGTCTTTGAGCCACAATGTCTTTGATGCCACATTACTGCTTGGCATCTGTGACAAAATCGCCCCGGGGCAACTGATGGGCGCGCTGTCTTACGCGCACCTACCGACTGCGTTTGTACCAGCGGGTCTGATGGCAACAGGCATCAGCAACGAAGAGAAAGTCGACGTGCGCCAAAAATACGCAGCGGGTGAAGTCGGCAAAGACGCTCTGCTGGATATGGAGTGTCGCGCTTACCACTCTGCGGGGACGTGTACGTTTTACGGCACAGCCAACACCAACCAGTTGGTGTTCGAAGCCATGGGCTTGATGCTGCCAGGTTCGGCATTCATCCATCCCCATACCCAACTGCGTAAAGCGTTAACCGATCACGCGGCTCTGAAAATCGCCTCAATGACGGCGGGTTCTGCACACTTCCGTCCGTTGGCAGAAGTGGTCACAGAAAAGAGCTTGGTCAACGGCATCATCGCTCTACTCGCATCTGGCGGCAGTACCAATCACACCATTCATATGATCGCCGTGGCGCGTGCTGCTGGCATCTTGCTCACGTGGCAAGACATCAGCGATCTGTCGGATGTGGTTCCTTTGTTAGCTCGCGTTTACCCGAACGGCCCAGCCGATATGAACGCGTTCCAAGACGCGGGGGGCGTGCCCGCGTTATTGCACCGCTTGAACCAATCCGAGCTTTTGCATCGCGATGTGAAACCCGTGTTTGGTGAATTTGAAGACCAAATGACGCTGCCGAGCCTTGTCGATGGCCAACTGACTTGGACACCGTGCCAAGGCAGCCAAGACGGTGACGTGATCGCCAAACCAGACGCCACTTTCCAAAACACCGGCGGCACTCGCGTACTTCACGGTAACTTGGGCAAAGCCGTGGTGAAAGTGTCTGCGGTGAAAGAAGAGCAACGCGTGATTGTGGCACCTGCGATCGTATTCCAATGCCAACACGAAGTGGAGGCCGCGTACAAACGTGGCGAGCTGAACAAAGACTGCATCGTTGTGGTCACACACAACGGCCCAGCGGCAAATGGCATGCCTGAACTGCACAAGCTGATGCCAATTTTAGGGAACGTGCAAAAAGCGGGCTTTAAAGTCGCGCTAGTGACGGACGGTCGTTTATCTGGTGCATCCGGTAAAATTCCGTCTGCGATTCACGTTTCTCCAGAAGCCATTCGTGGTGGCGCGATTGGTTTGGTGCGCAACGGTGATTTGATTCGCCTTGATTGCCAAACGGGCGAACTGAACAACTTAAGCGACACCACTGGTCGCGAGTTGATTCATTTCGATACCGAATCGACCCAACAAACTTGGGGACGAGGCTTGTTTAGCGTGATCCGCCAAAACGTATCGAGTGCAGAAGAAGGCGCAAGCTTTATTGTTTAAGGCGAGAAGAAAGACCTCGTCATTCCGACGAGCCTAGGCGAGATCAGGAATCTACTATCAACGTGTTGTGAAGCTAGAGAAAACTCCTCTGCCACTGCACTTTTTGTTGGTAGATTCTGAATCACGCTCGTCCCTCGCTGTTCAGAATGACGAGCTTTGGGATTAGCCTCAGTTCTTTCTAAAAAACGAATGAATCCGTCATTCCGACGAGCCTAAGCGAGATCAGGAATCTAATAGCAAAATGCGTGAAGCCAGAGAAAACTCCTCTGCCACAGCACTTTTTGTTGGTAGATTCTGAATCACACTCGTCCCTCGCTGTTCAGAATGACGAGTTTTTGAGATTGGCCACCGCTCTTTCTAAAAACGAATGAATCCGTAATTCCGACGAGTCTAAGCGAGATCAGGAATCTAATATCAATGAGCTGTGAAGCCAGAGAAAATCCCCTCTGCCACTGCACTTTTTGTTGGTAGATTCTGAATCACACTCGTTCCTCGCTATTCAGAATGGCAAGCTTTGGAGTTGGCCTCGGTTCTTTCTAGAAACGAATGAATCCGTCATTCCGACGAGCCTAAGCAAAATCAGGAATTTAATATCAGCGTGCAGTGAAGTCAGAGAAAACTCCTCTGCCACTGCACTTTTTGTTGGTAGATTCTGAATCACACTCGTTCCTCGCTATTCAGAATGGCAAGCTTTAGGATTGGTCACTGCTCTTTCTAAAAAAATGAATCCGTCATTCCGACGAGCCTAGGCGAGATCAGGAATCTACTATCAACGTGTTGTGAAGCTAGAGAAAACTCCTCTGCCACTGCACTTTTTGTTGGTAGATTCTGAATCACGCTCGTCCCTCGCTGTTCAGAATGACGAGCTTTGGGATTAGCCTCAGTTCTTTCTAAAAAACGAATGAATCCGTCATTCCGACGAGCCTAGGCGAGATCAGGAATCCACTATCAACGTGCTGTGAAGCCAGAAAAAACACTTCTGCCACAGCACTGTTTGTTGGTAGATTCTGAATCACGCTCATCCCTCGCTTTTCAAAATGGCAAGCTTTGGGATTGGCCTCAGTTCTTTCTAAAAAACGAATGAATCCGTCATTCCGACGAGCCTCAGCAGGATCAGGAATCTAATATCGACATGCTATGAAGTCAGAGAAAACACCTCTGCCACAGCACTTTTTGTTGGTAGATTCTGAATCACACTCGTCCCTCGCTGTTCAGAATGACGAGCTTTGAGATTGGCCACCGCTCTTTCTAAAAACGAATGAATCCGTCATTCCGACGAGCCTAGGCGAGCTCAGGAATCTAATATCAACGTGCTGTGAAGCCAGAGAAAATCCCCTCTGCTACAGCACTTTTTGTTGGTAGATTCTGAATCTTGCTCGTCCTTCGCTGTTCAGAATGACAAGCTTTAGGATTGGTCACTGCTCTTTCTAAAAAAATGAATCCGTCATTCCGACGAGCCTAGGCGAGATCAGGAATCTACTATCAACGTGTTGTGAAGCTAGAGAAAACTCCTCTGCCACAGCACTTTTTGTTGGTAGATTCTGAATCACACTCGTCCCTCGCTATTCAGAATGACGAGCTTTGAGATTGGCCACCGCTCTTTCTAAAAACGAATGAATCCGTCATTCCGACGAGCCTAGGCGAGCTCAGGAATCTAATATCAACGTGCTGTGAAGCCAGAGAAAATCCCCTCTGCTACAGCACTTTTTGTTGGTAGATTCTGAATCACGCTCGTCTCTTGCTGTTCAAAATGACGAACTTTAGGATTGGCCTCTGTTCTTTTTAAAAATGAATGAGTCCGTCATTCCGACGAGCCTAGGCGAGATCAGGAATCTAATATCAAGGTGCTGTGAAGCCAGAGAAAACCCCTCTTCCACAGCACTTTTTGTTGGTAGATTCTGAATCACGCTCGTCTCTTGCTGCTCAGAATGACGATATCTAGCATTCAGTAAATTACATCAAGCGGTCTTCATCACTACGACGGCAGCAATCACCACAAAGATACCAAACCAGCCGATTGGTTTGAGTTTCTGCTTAAACAGCAAGGCTCCACCCACTGCGGTACCCAAGATACCGATCGCACCCCAAGAGGCATAAGCAATGGCTAAGTCGATCTCTTTCACCGCTTGTGCCAACAGCGTGAATGCTGTCAGTACCAACACAATCGCCGCAATGCCCCAGCTTTTATATTTAAAGCCTTTTGAGCGTGTCAGCGCCATATTGGCCATGATATCGACCAAGGCAGCCATCACGACAAATCCAAATGACATCGTAAAAAATTGACTCATGATTCGCACCTTGTACTAGTAGAAAATGAACGTTCTTTTGCCGGTTTATCGGCATTTTTCTTGGCGTTAGGTTGACCATGTGATTCCCCTAAGGTCACACACACAATGCCAACAACGGCTAACATCAAACCAAACAATTCTTGATGGTTTAAGTTGGCATCAAAGGCGATGATCGACACCACGGTGATCAACGAGATACCTAACCCTTCCCAAACAGCGTATGCCACACCTATCGATATTTTCTTCGCGGCAAACGCGAGAAAGTAGTAAGAGATTGCGATCAGCACATACATTACGATGTAGCCCCACCACCCGTGCCCTTGTCCGATAAGAGACATAGTGCTGGTGCCAGCCACTTCGGCAACGATGGCGAGCAATAAAAATAGACGTGCAACTAGCATGATTAATCCTCCATCAGAAATTAAAAAAATGCATAACGGAGAATGGTGAATGCCGCGTACCTGTATCGACATTCAAAAAGTTAAAAAGATAAAAATGAGCCACTTCTCCTGACTATTTGAGATAAGGTTAGCGCTGGGTAGGAAAAAGAGACAGGTAATTGAGATATTCATTTTTGAATATCTTAAGAAGTAAGTTGTCTATGTAATCACACAATATTGATAAGGTTAAAGCATCTACTCTCATTCAGCCGATGCCATAAAGTGACATCACTGCGTAAAAATCAGAGGCGTGTTGAGGGTTTGTCGCACCACTTTATGTAGGTGTCTGTGCAAAGGATGGTTGCGGTTGGTTTGAAGGAAACCGCCAGAGACAACAAACTGGCTAAACTCACGATTAACGGGTGGCATTGCGTAAGAGGCGAGTTCTGGCATCAACAATGCCGAGCTTTGACTGGCATACATAATCGCGTCGGTTTCTTGCAACATTTGGCAAGCCAAACGCAAATTATAGGACTTCAGTAACACTACTGGCTCATAACCCATGCGTCGATACTCGGACTCCACGGTACAAAGCGGTTTATATGACGCTGGCGCAGGCAAAGAGACGAGTGGTAGTTTGGACACCGTGTCCCAATCATTGCTGACTTTCGACAACGTTGGGTGGTTTTTGCGCGCCAAAATCACTCGTTTTTCAACGAATAACGGGCGCATGTAAATGTCTTTCGACAGCTCGGTCTCTTGGTCAAGAATGCAGTAATCGTGCTCGCCTTCTAACATTTCATCGTGCGAGTAAGTATTCCAGCTGGAAAAGGCAAAGTGCGCTTTGGGAAAGGCTCGATGACAGCCAGTGAGCAGTCGCTGCCCTTGTTCATCCATCAAATAAGGATCAGTTACAATCGCAATCTGCCCTTGGTATTGCAGTGGGTCGAACACTTCAAATTCTTGCACCACTTTTTCCAGTGGCGCAACCATATTGTCGAACTCGGCGGCGAGACGAATCGCCATGGGTGATGGCTCTACCCCATGTGCTTTACGCACAAAAAGCGGGTCATCAAACACTTGCTTCAACTTCATCACGCCGCGGCTGGCGCTCGGTTGAGAAATGCCAAGCTGCATTGCGGCCAGCTTGATGCTGCGGTTTTCCACCACGGCTTTTAATAAACGCATTAAGTTGAGATCCAATGCATCCAGCTGATGTGCCATACCCTAACCTACCAATACCATTGATGAGCGAATACAAAGAGCAGTTAACAATTAGTTAAACACTCTCTCCCGACGTGATCTGATACCCCATATCGAAGACTTTTTCTTCTTGCGTTTCGCCTTTCAGGCGTGCAATTAATAGCTCTGCGCTCTTTACACCAATTTGGAAACGCGGCGTATCAACGCTGGTCAGTTTCGGGCTGATGGTTTGACCGATATCCAGCGCGTTATAGCCCGCCACTGCCAATTGCTGTGGAACTTGAATGCCACGTTGCTGCGCACTCAGCATGGTGCCAATTGCGATGTCATCGTTGGTACAGAACACCCCATCGAGCGTTGGGTGCGTTTCCAGTGCACGTTCGAGCAAATCATGCGCTAAAGAAAAACTCGAATGATCACCAGTTAATACATGTTTGGGTTCTAGCCCTGCTTCTGTCATCGCGCGATCATAACCTTGCATCCGCAATTTGGTTCGCGTATCCAGACGCGCGCCAAAATAGACGATTGTACGCTTCCCCGTATCTAGCATCTGCTTAACCACGGTGTACGACGCATCTTCATGATCGAGTCCAACCGCCATATCAATCGGCTCCGATGGCAGTTCCATGGTTTCGACCACCGGAATGCCCGCATTTTTGATCATCTGTAATGTACGCGGCGTGTGATGGCTTTCAGTTAGAATAAGCCCATCGACTTGATAAGAGAGTAATGACGCGATCTTGCGCTCTTCTTCAAGCTCATCGTAGCTAAAATGCGCTAAAAGCGTCTCATAGCCATTGGCTTTGGTCACCATCTCTATGCCCTGAACAAAGGAAGCAAAAATTTGGTTGGACAAAGACGGCAGTAAAATACCAATGGCTTTACTGGAGGACTTTGACAACATCGCCGGTGCACGGTTTTCGATGTAACCCATCTCTTCAATCGCAGTCGCAATCTTGGCCCGAGTCTTTTCTGCCACCGATTCAGGGTTACGCATATAGCGTGAAACGGTCATCTTCGTGACGCCAACCTGGTCTGCGACATCCTGCAATGTCGTACGAGTTTTCTTATTCTGTTGAGCCATAAATATGTGATTTATCAGTAATGTTACAAGTAACATTATGACGAATAGACTCTCTGCCGACAAGCTCAGTGAAAATAATTCGCAAAATCATGACGTTATTACTCCACTAGCCATCAAATTGCGTTTCATGGATTGTGAATCAAAACCGAATAAATAAATGACATTTATATCAAAGTTCTTATAAAATGCCGTACCTAAAAGAATAAGACATTAGTCACAGTGCAGTTAGGCTCTAGCGAAACCCAGATTTACTACCACCTGCTTGATCTGGACGACTCCCAAAAGCAGCAATACCTCCAAGCATTGCAACGAAGTCAACCTGAGCTGTATCGACAACTCGTTCCTCTTTTAGCCAACGAGACACCGGAAGAACAACTAACGCAGTTACTTTATTTTGGTGCTCATCAGGCTACGAACCAAGACGTCGATCTAAGCGGAGAAATCATCAGTAAGTACCGCCTAACTCATGAGTTGGGGCGTGGTGGCATGGGTGTCGTATACGCCGCTCTACGTGCAGATGAAACGTTCGAGCAAGATCTGGCTATCAAGTTTATTCAAAGCAATTTGAGCAATGTGTTAGGGCAACGCGCACTCTTCGATGAAGCTCAACTTCTCGCGCGTCTAAACCATCCTTACATCGCGAAAGTGTTTGACGGCGGTCTCCATCAAGATTCGGTTTACATCGTGATGGAGCGGGTGTTTGGTCAAACTTTGGATGAGTATCTATCTGAAAATAAGCTAGAAAAAACGGAGAAGCTGCTGTTGTTTAAGCAGATCTGCCAGGCGATGGAGCACGCCCACCAGCACCAGGTTTTGCATGCCGATCTAAAACCAGAAAATATACTGATTGATCGTAGCAAGCGTCCCAAGCTGCTTGACTTCAACTTGACTCAAAAAGCGCACTCCAACCGAGAAGATTCACCCTCAGCGCTGATTGCGTTTAGCCAAAATTTTGCCAGCCCAGAGCAGCAAGCAGGACAGGTTCTAACAGAGCAAAGCGACGTGTACTCCTTAGGCAAAATTCTCGCTTTGATGTTTCCATCACCAACAATTTGGTCTGATGTTTACTGGGTGATAAGACGCGCAACGCGTCCTGCCACTCAAATGCGATATATCAATGTTCGAGCATTGCGCATTGATATCGAACGAATTATCGAACGCCGTCCAATCGAGCAGAAAAAAAACTGGCCATTGTATAGCGCCTTTCGCTTGGTACAACGACGTCCCCTTGCTTCGGTATTGTCAGGCATCATTGTGCTCTCTGGTGTGTTATTTGGCAGCGCCATGATGCAAAAGAATATCCAGCTGCAACAAGAGAAGAAGATTGCAGAAGATATGATGTACGAAATGACTCGCCTCATCTTCCACGCGAAGGGGCAAAATGTCGAACATCTCTCAGTGAACTCCATGATGGAGTTAACACGAAGGCGGATACTCTCTAACCCAGATATCCCCAAACATATAAAACAAAAAATGTTGTTGGCGATGATGACACCGGTGCCAGAGAAGCACCTAACTACACCAATGAGTTGTCAGCCAAATTGTGCGTCTAAGGACAGCACCAACCAATAAGGCTTAAAACAAGATGTATACACATTCAGTGGTATTTTGGCTGTCTGCATTGACGGCTACGTCCACGTTGGCAGCAGACGTTTCAGCTGCCACTTCACACCCACCAGCTTCAACCTTGAAGCAAGGCTACTTTATCGACGCCCCAGTGACTGGCCTGTATTACAAAACCAGTTCCAATATCACTGGCGTCACTCAGCAAGGAGCATTTCATTACCAACCCGGTGATGTAATTAGCTTCTTCCTTGGTAACGATGATAAAGGTTATCTGCTGACGACCTTATCAAGCCAAGAAGTGCTGACGCCGACGATGGCGACAACCAAACCTAGCCGCAGCATCAATATGACGCGTCTGCTGCTTTCTCTCGACAGCACGCCTGAGAATCGTGAGGAAATTGTCCTAGCAAACCGTGTGCTGTCTGATCCTCACTTTCAAAGCCAGCTCAAAGGCCTTGATCTCAATTACCTAGATGACGCTAAACGCTACCTCAATCTCGATTGGGTATCTGTCAATGAGGCGATTGAGCACCTAAACGAAAGCCAGCAGTACATTGAAAAAAATTTTTCCTCTGATGAGATCATTTTTGAACCTCGCGACATGACGTTCAAAAACATCGTCATCAAAAAGAAGGATTGGCAAGGCCGCGCTTGTTCTTACGATCTACGCTATCAGCATCATCCCAAATATCGTCCTCCTATTGGTGAAACTCGATTCACCATCACCAAAGACTCATTGATTGAACACCCAAGCATTGGCGATCATTTTCAAGGCTGCTTCCTCTCGATGAAACGCCCTATCACGGAAGATGTCGTCGAACCGATAAGCAAGTTTGCGGATTGGTTTAATATCGTTGGTTGTTCAATCACAGGGTGCACCCGCAACGACTTGAATGGCTTCTCTCTCGAAGACTTCGATGATGAAGGCGACTGGAAGTACCGCTCCGTTGCCCTCAATTTTGATCCGAGCACCGAGTTATTGATGGAAAAAGTACAAGGTCTCGGGCGTAAAAAAAACATCCAACACAATAACCGCACAGAAATGCTCTGGTTTACGTATCCCAATACTAGCGAACACGATATTGACTACCTCGGCGTGTGGCAGCAAACCGAATACCACCAACAGTCCATGACACAATCGTGCCTATTGATGCGCCATCAACAAGTCATGCGACTGCCGCAAAATACGGACACCTGCCCAACCGATACAAGCCTGTACACCCAAGATGTTACCCGCGAATTTGCCGACATGTGGTGGGTCAACAATAGCGCCCCCAAAGCCGAACTCGCGCAAATGAACGTCATGGTACGTTGGTCAACAACCCCATCCGAAATCAATTACACCACCTGGGAATACTTGCCAGCTGGTGCAACTTGGGAGCAAGGCATTTTATATCGCTATCAACAAAATGTTCTGCGCAACCAAGACGGTTCCGATCGCATTGAAACCCACACCATTTCTGAATTTGTCAAAGTGAGCGAGGATGTATAACCATGGCAACAGCAGTAGCACTGACACAAATCATTCAACAATGGCAATCTGGTGATAAACGAGCTGAGAGCGAGCTCTATCAGTTTGCTTATTTACAGTTGCGTAAGATCGCCCAACACGAGCGTGAACGAAATGCAGAAAAGTACGGCACCGACAACAAAGTACTGGCAGACAGCGTCAACAGCACCACGGCATTAATTCATGATGCTTACCTGAAAATGTCCAACTGCGACATGAGTGAAATTGAAACAAAGCGCGATTTCTTTTTGATGGCCGCCAAAGTGATGCGTCAAATCTTGATCGACAACGCACGCTCGCACCAAGCACAAAAGCGTCAACACATTACATTGATGAGAGATGAAGAAGATCGTTTCGAGCAATTGATTATCATGGATAAAGCTCTGGATAGTTTCAGTAGCCGCTATCCACGCCAATCGAGCGCACTCAAACTCAAGTATTTAATGGGCATGAAAAACCAAGAAATCAGTGAGCTACTCGAATGCAGCGCAAGCCTGATAGAGAAAGACCTCAAATTCTCTCGCAGTTGGCTACAATCACGAATGGCGCACACGTAATCATGAACAAAAAGCTTTGGATAATCGGCGCAGTATGCGTCGGTTTGTTCGGTATTTACTTCATTTCAAACAAACACAATTTGGCATCTGTGGAAGACTCGTCAGACAACGCCGACAAGTCAACCCAGCAAGCACATCGTCAATATGAGCGCACATCTTTAGTTGAAGTAAAGCAAGCGTTGACAGGTTCTGCGTTGGATCGCACTCATAAAAAAGCGGGAGATGACGCATTTAACTCCGCCCTTTTAGGACAACCAGGCCCTGTTACGAATCCATTTCATACCACAGAAGACAACACGTTTTACGAGTCAGCATTGGGTGATAAGAACAGCCGACCACAAGAGGACCCATCAGAGAATAATAAACCCATCATCAACCTCACTGTGGAACAGCAGCTACAAACCATTATTTATGCTTGGGAGCTGAAACAAAACTCTCCGGTGAGTTATTCGCTCAACCTTAACCAGCTTTTTGAAGACCCAGATGGCGATCTCCTCACCACTCAGATTTGGCTTGAAAACGCCAATGGGTTAAGAGTCCTCAACCAAGGACAAATGATGGTGCAAGGAGCGCCTGAGGAAATAAAAACCACCACATATTTGGCGGTAGCAGCGCGCGATGATTATCACGGTAATAGCGATCATGCATGGGTCACAACGCGCTTTGAGTTACCCGTTATCACACCCGATCAAAATGACACAGAACACTCGTTAGTTGGCGATGTAGTTTATCGCCTAGAGACGACACAAAATCTTGCAGGTATCGCGTACGCGTATGAAGTGGTGTATTGCGAGGCCTTTCAGTTTGAGGGGGGCGAAGTAAGTTATGCCGCCTCACACAACAAACGCCAGTGTCCTGAAAAGGGAGACTTGAAAAAAGTGGGCAAGTACAAAATCAGTGATGACTCGTTGATCGTTTATGTCCAAGGTGTACGCCAAATTTGGACCATCAAAAAAGAATACCCATCTCAGGTTCATGAAGATACTCGGAACTACTTCACCACCGTGTTTGATGGTAAACAATTCGAAAGCTATACCATGCAAAAGAACAAGCAGTCCATGGAAAAGCGCATCAATGTCCACACTGGCGAGTACGAATATCAAGGAACGTCGTTTGACTACCTCTTTCCAATTTCAGGAGGAGGTTACATAAACGGGACTGCTAGCAACTACATATTTGATAGAAGTGTTCAGGGTAACGAACCAGTGCACAAGCTGGACTCTGATCTCAATATGAAATCAAATCAACATGACCTATTTTGTCATGATTATTTATTTTACTGGTACAGCTCTATCGTAGCGGGGCGAGGAGAGTTTGCCGATATTATCTCTAGCTCAATGGATTTTGACGGCATAAATCCAATACATTGTGCTGAATGGCCAGATAATTACTGGCAACGAACATTTATGTTTTACAACCTTGAATACACAGATTACGACATATTCATTCCAGGCGAAGTCTACAGTTATGTGCTTAAACCTCACCCTCAATTTGCTGATCGCGTTGAGGAATTTAAGATCAACATGATTTATCACGCCCCTGTCCTTAGCGACACCCAATAAACCTTTTTTACCGGTGGTTATATTAACAAAACAATCATTCCCAAAATAAAACTGGAACCGTGATCAAATTATAAATTTTCCATCATAGACAAAAAATAGAAATAAATTTTACGGGTTTTGTGCGGATTTTCGTGTCTTGAACCTAAGCTCAATAGTCATTAAAAAGACACCACTCTCTTATATCTCACTAGTGAGATATAAAGAAAAAAATAATAAAAAAAGCGACTTTCTCATTCGGAAACGAAACAAGGACAAATAAATAATGAATAAGGTGAGTTTACTAGCAGCGTCAGTGGCTATCGCTCTTACAGGCTGTGGCGGTTCAGATGGTGGTTCAAACAGTGCTAACGACGGCGTTGTGATCACAGGTTTTGACGGCTACTTCAAGCATGCCGTTGTTTTTGAAGATACGAACAACAACGGCCAATGGGACACTCAAGAAACATTCCTTGGTCTGACCGATGAGAAAGGTCAACTGAAATTGGATGCAACACCAGAAAGCACTCTAGCGCTACAGACCATCACACCAAACGGTTCAAAGCAGAAACAGCTCATCGCCTTGGATGCGAAAGAGTACGCTGGCAAATACACGGTTGATATGGATCATCCAGGCCAAGCTATGGCGCACGAAATCGTATTCCGTGCACCAACATCGTCAAACGTGATTTCACCTATCACGGATCTTGTGGCGATTGAAATGGCAAAAGATCCAGCCATTAGTGAAGAAGATGCGAAAGCGAAAGTAAACCAAGCGCTAGGAGGCTCAGAAGAAGCACCAATTGATCTGTACAGTGATTTTGTTGAAGGTGCGACAAAAAACGCCGAACTACATAAAACCGCTCAGATTCTGACCGACTCGAAAGCACAAAACCCAACGAACTACGAGAAAAAAGCCACGGAGTTTGCTCAAGCGGCAAACCAAGAAGTGGAACGTCTTGTTGCATCTGGCGAAAACATCAATGACCCAAATCTACGTCCAATCATCACTGACGCGACCCCAGACAGCGACACCTTAGCACCTGAAACGGCAGTTAATAACAAGCTAACCGTAAACAAAATCGTCGAAAAGGCAGCTAAAGATAAGCTAGAAAAACTACCAAAAATCGTACAAGGCGTGGATTTTGATGGCTTAGAGCTAGACATTGAAGGTCTATTTGCAGACAAAGACCAAAACCTTGTGACAACCAAACTGACGCACAACTTTGCAGGCACAGGCATTGAAGTTGTGCAAACTGGCAACCTGATTGTTCTACATCCAACTGCAATCGTAGAGAAAGCTGGTGATTTTGAGATTGTTCTAACGGCGCAAGACATTGATTCGTCAGGTAAGGTTTTGGGTACGGTAAGCACCGTATTTCAGTTCGAAATCGAATCGGCAAACTTACCACCAATGGTTGTAGAAACAGAACAAGCGCGTCTGCAGTCCATCGTTGATGGTTGGTACCTACAACAAGGTGAAGTGTTTGAACAAACACTCGATATTTCTGGTTTGTTCCAAGATAAAGACGGTCAAATTACCGACTACTCAGCGGACTATGTAGACATTGAAGGTCTAACAGTATCTGAGGATGGTAATGCAATTATCACCATTAAAGGCACACCAACAAAAGCAGGTGAAGCTGGAGCAGTACTTGCGATTAGCGCAACAGATGGCCATACCGCGGTACAAATTGCGCTCAGCATGCCAACGGTTATCGAAGGCGTCACGCCACCACCAGTAGTACCGACTTTGGGCTTCACTCACGAGCACTTCAACGGTCAAGAATGGAAAATGGGTAGCTTTGCACAGAAAGATGGTGAAATTGGCTACGCCATGTTGATGCAAGATTCTGAAGGCCTACTATTCTGCTGGGGTTCAAACCACGATGAGATGAATCAAGAGTACAAAGCGAACATCAGTGACTTCCTAAAAGACACATGGGAACACGATGCTTACGCCATTCTTGCCGATCTGGACCAACAAACTGGTTACACGGAATACAACAATAAAGACTGTAACGACGTTGAGCTGAAAGACGGTAAGCTATACAACAGCTACGGCGACGAGTATGAAATGTTGTACCAGCACAAAACCGAGCATAACGGTACTCAAATGATCGTTAAAATATCAGATGATGAGCTGTTCTGGATGGACTCAAGCAATACCCCATTTGCAGAATCACTTTCGGTTGCAGAACACATCAAACAAGGCACGGTAGAGCATGACTTGATGGTAGAAAGTAATGGCACAGGCGACGACACAGTCCTGAAATACTCGTCAGGTACGTACGAATACGACACTGATACTTACAACTACACTTCGTTCATGCCAACAGGATTCCAAACTCCAGGTAATTGGGAAGTCCAGAATGATGAAGACCGCGAACTGCTGATTCTAGAAGAAACAGGCTCAGAGTCAGATTACAAAACTCGTCATCGTTACATCAACCGCGATTTTGGTGACTTTTATATTGGTATTCGTTGGAGTAAAGAACAAAACGGTCATGAATCCGCACCGGAATATGGTCTGTACTCTAACAGCAAAGAAGCCATGACAAGCATCGCGAGTTCACTACCGATTTTGGAGCCTGGTGATGATGACTAAAGCAACCATCGTTAACCCTTGCTGTGATAGCGTACATTTGCGTAGAAGACGCAGAACACTTTGGGAACGATTGGTCGGCATCAAAGAAGTGTATATCTGCTCTAACTGTCACAAAGAAACGCCACTCAAATAGCGATAATATTTGAGACCGCAAAAAAGCCCCGAACTCGGGGCTTTCTTCTATATTTTGACCACAATATCTGAGTCGTTATTTCACGCACACCACGTTCAATAATGAGGTCCCGGTGAGCTGATTGGGCTCACGATCGGCGAACAAACCTTTCTTATCTTTGCCCCAATACGGCAGTTGCAGTGGCCATTGATTTTTTTCCATCACCCCAGACGCCCTCAGCGCTTTAAACTCTGCAGGGTTAGCTAAGCTCATACCCAGTTGCTGACATACTTTGTGCGAGTTTTCGTAGTTGAGGCGGTTCCACGGCTTACCATGTTCCATGTAAAACTGATTATGGTGATCGAGTAAATATGGGACCACGTACGTTTTGCCCTGTACTGAAGTTCTCAACCGAACTTCAATGTCATCATTTCCAGTGACAATTGGCTTCGCTTTGGTCTTAGCAACAGGCGTAGACGAAGAGCTATCACGTGAACTTTTTGCCTTGGTATCTGGCTTCTCTGCCCGCGCTTTAAAGGCGTCGGTATCAGCTCGCACAGCAGGAACTGGCGCGGGTTTCGGGGTCACCGTCGGTGTTGGCTTAACCGAAGATGCGGCTGATTTCGACGATACAGTAGATTTAGGTGTAGGTGGTGTTACTGGTTGTTTCGTCCCTTTCCCAACCACTCGGATGAACGCCTCTTTGTAATTCGACAAGGTTTTGACTCCTCGTAAGTCATCCCTCGCATCAGACAATGCCTTGTAAGGTCCAATCAAACAGCGATAGCCTTTGGATTCAGGCTTCATCCATACGTCGGTCGTGATTTTACTATAGAGAGGCTTAGCTTTCGCGAGAGACATAGGCTTGGGTAGCAATCCGCATTGAATCCAGTAAAGGTAGTTGCCCCCCTGCGGCACTTTCTTTCCCCATACTCCGTTACCAATTGGGCACGTTTTCTCAAGCATCGGTAATTCTTTCTCGCTGGCTTGAGTGGCTTGGCAAAGGAACTCCTCCGCCGATACTGGGCTAGAAAACTGGGCGCATACCAGCAACAAGCCGAAAGCTAGGCTTGCTTGGAAGATACGAGATGGGTGTTGTGCCTTCTTCATTTCCATACACTTCACTCTAAATTAGTGGGTAAGGTCATCATGGCGGAAAAGCGCCAAAAAAATGTGAACAAAGAATAACTAGCAAAAAAAGAGCCGGAATTTGCATCCGGCTCTCAGTTTAGGAAGGAATTAAGCGAATTTACAACGCTTGGTGGGAAAATTCTTATCCTTTGTACAGTTTCGGGTTGAATACATCACGTAGCCAGTCGCCCAACAGGTTGATAACCAAAACCAATGTTACGAGCACGATGCCAGGGAAAGCAGTAATCCACCATGCACCAGAGAAGATGTAGTTAAAGCCGATGCTGATTAGCGCACCCAGAGAAGGCTGATCGACTGGCAGACCTAAGCCTAGGAATGACAGCGCCGCTTCCGACATGATCGCGTTCGCTACCTGTACCGTCGAGATAACCAAGATTGGCGATAGACAGTTCGGCAGAATGTGACGGAACATGATTCGCGGCGCTTTAAAGCCCATCACACGCGCCGCTTCGACGTATTCTTTCTTCTTCTCTGCCAATACCGAGGCACGAATAGTCCGTGCGTATTGCGGCCATTCTGCCACACCGATGATCACCACCAGCATGACCACCGCATATTGGCTGTAAAAATCACTGCCAAAGCTGGCTTTAAAGATTGCAGAGACGATGATCGCGACCATCATGGTCGAGAACGATAGTTGAACATCCGCAAAGCGCATCAAGAAGCTATCGATACGACCACCGAAGTAACCCGCCGACAAACCAATGATGATACCCAGAATCAACTGAAGACCGACGGCTAAAAAGCCGATCGTCAAAGACAAACGAGAACCGTAAAGAATGGTCGATAAAATATCGCGACCTTGCTCGTCAGTACCCAACACAAAGCGCTCATCGCCATCTTCCATCCACGAAGGTGGCAACTCAGAATCCATGATGTCGATAGACGTCAGATCGTACGGGTCTGTTGGCGCAAGAATCGGTGCAGCCAATGCCAATACTAAGAACATCATAAAGACGGTAAAACTCGCCATCGCCACTTTGTCGCGTTTGAAGTAATACAGAAAATCTGACTCTTTGAAACGCTGCCACGCTGATGGAGCAGGAGCTGGTGTTAAATTTGATTGGCTCATGATTAAGCTCCTTTTCCAGTTAGGTTCACAGTTGGGTTGATGATGCCGTACAGCAAGTCAACGATGGTATTGGTTACCACGAAGATCAGACCAACAAAGATAACGTAGGCAGTGATCAGCGGTGTATCTACACGGTTGATTGCCTCTAGGAAAAGGAAGCCAGTGCCCGGCCATTGGAACACGGTTTCAGTAAGAATGGTGTAGGCCACCATGGTACCAATCTGCACGCCACCTACCGTCAATACTGGTAGCATGGTGTTCTTAAGTGCATGTTGGTAATAAATCTTTTGTAAGTTCAAACCTTTTGCTTTGGCGAACTTAATGTATTCCGAACTCAGTACTTCCAGCATTTCTGAACGTACCAAACGGATGAACAACGGCAGCATGATAGACGCTAGCGCAATACAAGGTAGGATGAGGTGCTTGATACCATCAATGGTAAAGAAGCCAGATTCCCAACCGAGTACGTTAGCGGTTTCACCTCGCCCATAGGAAGGCAGCCAGCCGAGTTCGATGGAGAAGACGTACATCAGCATGATTGCGGTTAGGAACACCGGAATCGAGATGCCGACACTACTCATCGCCATAACAAATTTGGTAAAGACACTCTTCGGGTGAATCGCGGAATACACCCCGAGTGGTATAGAGAAAACGATAATGATGAGCGTCGCGCCAAACACGAGCTCTAATGTTGCCACCAGCTTATCGAGGATCACCTCAACCGCAGGTCGCTTGAAAAAATATGAGGTACCCAAATCACCTTGCAGTGCATTACCCACAAAGCGCGTGTACTTTGTGATAAAGGGATCGTTCAGGCCCAAGTCGTCGCGTAGCGCTTGACGCTCCGATTCCGAAACCGACTGACCTACAAGCTCACGCAGCGGATCACCCAGGTTGTCCTGAATGGCAAACGCCACCAAACTGATCACAAACATCACTATCAGTGCCTGAAACAGGCGCTTGACCAGAAACGAAAACATTCCTTGCCCCTTAACTATCCATAGATCTCTAAATTAGAGAGAAAATTCAGTCTAAATAACCCACTCAATCCGACTGAAACAAAACTGAGTCGAGTGCTTTAAGTTGAGGAGGGAAATCCATCCCTCCTCAAAGTCGACTAACCGTGATTATTCAACCACTAGGTCACCGAAGTAAGGCATTACCATTGGGTTAACGATGTCTGCCGCTTTCACGTTAGACTTCGCGCCCCACGCTTCACTTTGCCAGTGTAGCGGTACGAATGCTGCGTCGTTGTATAGTGTTGCTTCTACACCTTTCAGCATTTCTGCACGTTTCGCAGGATCCGTTTCTACGTTCGCAGCTTCAACCACTTTGTCCATTTCTGGGTTTGAGTAGTAACCACAGTTGTACTGACCACGACCGGTTTCTTCGTTACGAGTCATCGTTAGGAACTCGTTGAAGTTCGCTGAGTCTTCTGTATCTGAGTGCCAACCGATCATCAGCATGTCTGCCGCACACTTGTCGAACTCTGGCCAGTATTGCGCTTTTGGCATGGTCTTCAGATCAACCTTGATACCGATCTTAGACAACATTGCCGCTGCCGCTTGTGCTACTTTCGCATCATTCACGTAACGGTTGTTTGGTGCGATCATCGTTAGCGTCAGGCCGTTTTCGTAACCCGCTTCTTTCATCAGTTCTTTCGCTTTCTTCAAATCGTAGCGAGGAACCAGTTTGTCATCGTGACCTACGTAACCTGCCGGGCTTTGCTGACCAGCGGCCGTTGCGAAGCCTTTCATGATTTTCTTCACGATACCTTCGTTATTGATTGCGTGAACAATCGCTTGGCGAAC
The DNA here is from genome assembly GCF_033340175.1 of Vibrio sp. 1557. Taxonomy (NCBI): domain Bacteria; kingdom Pseudomonadati; phylum Pseudomonadota; class Gammaproteobacteria; order Vibrionales; family Vibrionaceae; genus Vibrio; species Vibrio sp. 1557. The sequence continues at coordinate 57,201 of NZ_JAWOVZ010000022.1, forward strand.
GCGAACGTCTTTCAATGCTTCGTTGCTGTTTTGGTTTAGTTGGAACGTGATGATACGAGTACCAGGTAGCGTAACTAGGTCGATGCCGTCAGCATCTTCAACGCGTTTGTGGTCGTTTGGCGCTACAGGGTGAATCATGTCAACACCGCCAGAAAGCAGCGCTGCTACACGAGTTGCGTCTTCTTTGATTGGCACAAGCGTTAGCTTATCAACGTTACCTTTCGACTCTTTGTCCCAGTAATCTTTAAAGCGTTCAAATTCCACTTTTACGCCCTGTTCACGTGAAGTCACAATGAATGGACCCGTGCCAGATACGTTAGTCGATGCAAATGAGTTACCGTGCTTCACTAGCTCAGACTTGTCTTTGCCGTCCGCAGTTTTGCCAGTGTAGAACTTGCTGTCCATTGGGAAAATGTACGTTGCGGTTTGCAGCACTAGTGGGTAAGGACCTTTAGTTACAAGATCGAACGTGTTGTCGTCCACTTTGACGATTTTCTCGTACGGGTCGAAGATGTTTTTAAAGTCAGGAGAGCTTTGTAAACGCTGGAACGTCCACACGACGTCGTCAGCAGTTAGAGTATTGCCAGAATGGAATTTCACACCTTCACGCAGTTTGAAACGAACAGTCGTATCGTTAATACGTTCCCAACTTTCCGCTAGGCGAGGCTCGAAATCCATTTTTTGAGTAAAGCGAACCAACGGATCAAATACCATGTGTGACATTTGCAGTGTGCCACCTGATAGCTGCTCATGTGGGTCAAGCGATACTGGGTCAGCTGCATAGCCAACTTTGATATCTGCTGCCATTGCGTTAAAGCTTAGGCCCGCAGCCATTAGCGCCACTGCTAATTTGCTTTTCATGGTTTTCATTTGCATAACTCCTTCATGCGGGGATACGGATCCCTTGTTGTTGTGTTTGCGTCTTTGTTATGACTAAAGGTTAGCCAAGCGAATTGCTTGGTTTATGCCGTTTCGATCTCTTCTCGCAAGCCAGTAAACTCCGGCATCAGAGAAATCAATTTTTTGCTGTATTCGTGTTGAGGTGCCGTGAATAACTGTTCTGTTGGTGCCACTTCTAAAAGTGTACCCATTTGCATCACACCTACTCGGTCACACATCTGACGAATAACAGGTAAATCGTGGCTGATAAACAACATAGTCAAGTTCAGCTCACTTTGCAGATCTTTCAGCAAGTTTAGAATTTGTGCCTGTACCGATACGTCCAGTGCTGAGGTCGGTTCATCACAAATCAAAAGTCGAGGACGAGTCGCCAACGCACGCGCAATAGAAATACGCTGACGCTGACCACCGGAGAATTCATGAGGGTACTTAAGCCCAGCCATTCGACCCAAACCAACATGATCCAATAGGTCATTCACGATTTGGCGAGTTTCCGACTCGTTTTTCGTCAATTTATGGAAACGGATTGGCTCAGCAATAATATCGAATACCTTCATACGAGGGTTCATTGAAGTATATGGGTTTTGGAACACCATCTGCATTTGACGACGCATCGGGCGGCGCTCTTTCTCAGAGGTTAAAGCGGTCAGGTCAATGCCCTCGAATTTCACCTGACCAGAGTTAGGTTGGTATAAACCAGCAATCACACGTGCAATGGTCGATTTACCTGAACCAGACTCGCCCACCAAACCAAAGGTTTCGCCTTCGTGCACTTCAAAGCTCACATTATTAGATGCTTGCACGTATTCTCGGCGGCTCTCGAACAAAGAGTCTTTGGTAACAAAGCGAAGATTGACGTTCTTCACGTCCAAAAGCGGGCCAGTGTACTCACGCTCATCTTGGCTTTGTCCTAACCAGTGGTTCTTGATATCGAGTGGCTCCATTTCCGCCGCTTCTTCGATATAGCTTACTAACGGGAAACGATCTAACTTTCTGTCTGAACGTGGTACCGCTGAAATTAGACTGCGAGTGTAAGAGTGATCAGGATCGCCCAATACTTTGGCTGTTGGTCCAAACTCCACCAAGTCACCACGATACATTACCGCCACGCGATCGGTGACGTTGGAGACGACACCCATATCGTGAGTAACTAACATACAGCCGACATTGTTCTTGATACACAGCTCGCGGATCAAGTTGAGGATTTGGTCTTGGATAGAAACGTCTAACGCCGTAGTTGGTTCGTCCGCGATGATGAGATCAGGCTCACCAGCCAAAGCAATAGCAATGACAACACGCTGACGCATACCACCAGAGAATTGGTGCGGGTACTGTTTTAAGCGGTTTTCTGGTTGCGGAATACCAACCTGCTGCATAAGAGAAAGCGCGCGCTGATACGCCTCTTCATCAGAGACCTTCATGTTAGCGTGGATCGTCTCTTTCAGCTGTTGCTCAACAGTAAAAAGTGGATTGAGCGAGGTCATCGGATCTTGGAAAATAAAACCTATTTTCGAGCCGCGAACCTTACGCATCGCTTCTGGTGATAGGCCAGAAATTTTTTCTCCATCCAAGAATACATCACCGCTAGCAACGCGACCTGGGGGACTAAGCAAATCGATAACAGCGTTACCAACGGTGGATTTACCCGCACCTGATTCGCCAACAACACCCACGATTTCACCACGTTCAATATGAAAAGAAAGTGACTTCACGGCAGCGTGAACGCCGTGTCGGGATGGGTATTCAATACGAAGGTTTTTCACTTCTAATAGTGACATTTCAGACCTCTACTGCCTTGTCTGTGGTATCGAATCATGCCAAAGGCACCATTCATCACCTGAATGAATCCGTTCAAATTCAGAATAATACTCTGAAATCTTAATGCGGAAATAATTTGGCAAAAATCACACAAAAAAGCAACAATTAAAGTATATTCCGCCGAAAAAACATTAAATAAACGCACAATTAGCGAATAAAAATGCATTAACAAGTATTTAACCATTTTCATATCACACTATTTTTGTGCGTCATGCACCAATAAAACTAGAAAAATGCTCTAAAAGTAAACATGAGCTAAACAAGATCATTAACCATATTATTCATGTGCATTTATTAACATTTAACAAACAATATCATATGCAAAAAGTGTTTTTTCAACATAAAAAACTATTAATAAAATAGTCGGCAAATACAAAAAGCCAAACTTAGGAAGAGAAAGGATAGGTCAAAACGTGAACAAAACAGCAAAACCACACAAATCCTGCTCCAACGCAGATTATGCGCCACTTAAGCGGTTTATTGACTAAGCAAAGGAAAGTACCGCTATCCTCATTCGTACGTCATAAGAAAACTCGCCGGTTTTAACCCTTTACGACACAATTGAGAGTGGGATAATAGATGAACAGTGTCAAAGCCAAGCCGTAAATAAAAGGAGCCCCTGTGCTTAAAGCGATTTTTTTTGATATGGACGAGACTTTATGTGCAACGTCACAAGCCGATAAAGTTGCAGGACAAGCGTTTACAACTTGGATTCATAAGACCTACCCACAAGTTACCGAGCCAAAAGCGTTTTTGCAGCGCTACTTACAGGGTGTATACAAAAAGCTGAATGCTGAGTTCCCTCACCTTGTGGCTCTGCTACCCGATGAAAATGCCTTCCGTTGTGGCCTGATCCAAAACATCTTGGCGGAGCAAGGCGTCAGCATCACTGCAAAAGAGGCTCAACAAGCTCAAGACTACTTTGACTCTGCACGTATGGGCGCGTTCACCTTCTTCCCTGGTGTAAAAGAAATGCTCAGCGACCTTCGTCAACATTACAAACTCGTCGTGATCACTAACGGTCCGATTTTTTCTCAACACCCTAAATTAAACGCGACACAAATGAGCAACTGGGTGGACCATATTATTGTGGGAGGAGAAGAGCCAGAAGAGAAACCTGCTACAAGTATTTTCCAAAAAGCGCTCGACTTGGTCGAAGTAAAACCAGAAGAGGCTCTACACGTGGGCGACTCTTTACCTGCTGACATTGCTGGCGCTAACAATATGGGCATTTTGAGTGTATGGGTGAATGCGACAGGCGCAAGCAACTCAACGGATATAACGCCAAGTTTTGAAATCCAAGAAACGGTAGAACTGAAAGAAATCCTTAAAACACTCGCCCAATAAAAGCAGCGGATTAGAAAACTACAAAACCCCAGACACTGCTCTGGGGTTTATTTTGTCAGCTCGAAAAGCATTTAGATCATAGGTGGTCAAAAGCCCCTAGAGCTGTACACTTTTGGGGAAAATTGAAATGGAATGCCGATTCTTTTCAGGAGAGATGTAAAAAAGCCCCAGTCTTTCGACTGAGGCTTTAAATAGTGGTCGGTGAAGAGGGATTCGAACCCCCGACCCTCTGGTCCCAAACCAGATGCGCTACCAAGCTGCGCTATTCACCGAACTGTATTTACTGATTTTCTCAAATCAGACAGGACACTTCAACTAAGAAGTCACCTTAATTAATGGGGTGGCTAACGAGATTCGAACTCGCGACCACCGGAATCACAATCCAGGGCTCTACCAACTGAGCTATAGCCACCATCAATTTTTGCTGTTTACCGCTCTATTAGAGCCATAAACTAAATAGTGGTCGGTGAAGAGGGATTCGAACCCCCGACCCTCTGGTCCCAAACCAGATGCGCTACCAAGCTGCGCTATTCACCGACGATGTTTTATCTTGATTGAATCAAGATTGGGAGCAATGCTACCGCATTCAATCTAAAAAAGAAAGAATGGGGTGGCTAACGAGACTTGAACTCGCGACAACCGGAATCACAATCCGGGGCTCTACCAACTGAGCTATAGCCACCACTGATTTTTACCGATGTATCCTCCGAGGCAATGGTACGCCCGAAAGGATTCGAACCTTCGACCTTTGGCTCCGGAGGCCAACGCTCTATCCAACTGAGCTACGGGCGCATGCCCTATCGGCGGAGTGGAATAATACGGATATCACACTATGCCGTCTAGTACTTTTTTTACTTTTTTTATCGTTTGGTCTCTTTTTCGACAGTTATCTTCCGTTAAAGTGGATTTTTGATGTGATTCACGCCCTGTCATGGATAACTTGTTGTTTATTGCAACAAGTTATCGGGATATAATCACCCATTATTTACATTGATTTAACAGCTGCAACCAAGTTGTCTAATCATTCTATGCCATTCAGTGGAATTTAATGATTTCTCTGCTCGGCATTAATACTCTAACTATATAAATAGGTAAGTCACTTACCTCGGGAATGTGAAGTGGGTTTAATGGATATGTCTCGACAAATGATTAGCGTTTTGTTCGCTGCCTTAACGTTTTCTACGGCAGCTTTAGCTTCTGACATCAGCCAAACTGAATACGATGCGATCGCAGAACGCATCCAACCTGTCGGTGATGTTTATCTAGCGGGTTCTGAGCCAGTGAAAGAAGAACCAACCGGTCCACGTGATGGCGCCACAGTTTATGGTACTTTTTGTATTGCTTGTCACGCATCTGGTGTAAACGGCGCACCTAAAACAGGTAATGCCGATGATTGGGCACCGCGTATTGCACAAGGCAAAGATACGTTAGTGAAGCACGCATTAGAAGGCTTCAATGCGATGCCAGCCAAAGGAACCTGTATGGACTGTTCTGACGATGAAATCATCGCAGCAATTGACCACATGATTGAAGGTCTATAAGTAAAGACATCAACGAAAAAGGCTTGCCAGTTGGCAAGCCTTTTTGTTTTTAGTCAGTGAGAACAAGGTTACTTTACTTCTTAAACATTGCTCGAATATTGGCAATGTGTGCTTGACCTTTCGCCATACGCTCTTCTGCTGATACTGGCTTTTTGTTTACTTCCCATTCAACGTCATCAAATGGCAACTCATCCAAAAAGCGGCTTTGAGTCGGTTTGATCAACTCGCCGAACTGCCGACGCTCTTTGCACATAGTGAAAGTCAGTTCACGTTGCGCTCGAGTAATACCAACGTACATCAGGCGACGCTCTTCTTCCACGTTATCTTCATCAATACTGGTTTGGTGCGGTAAAATACCTTCTTCGGACCCAATTAAGTATACATATGGGAACTCAAGGCCTTTTGATGCGTGCAAGGTCATCAGTTGTACTGCATCACTGTCTTCATCTTCTTCACCGCGCTCCATCATGTCACGCAAGGTCAAACGTTGAACGACTTCTTTTAACGTTTTCTCTTCTTGATCGTAGTTGTCACCCTCTAGGTCCGCCACTATCCATGAATAAAGATCAGAAACGTTCTTCATTCGCATTTCAGCGGCTTTCGGACTTGCTGAAGTTTCGTATAGCCAATCTTCATAATGGATATCACGAACTAGCGAACGAACCGCTTCGACGGTATCACCACGCTCAGCTTGATCAGCAATCGCCACTAGCCATTGGGTGAAACGACGCAGGTTTTCTAGGCCACGTCCCGTTAGGTGCTGTTCGAGCCCCATTTCAAAGCTCGACTCAAACAGGCTCTTCCCTCGCATATTGGCATAACTGCCTAACTTCTCTAACGTTACTGGGCCAATTTCACGTCGTGGAGTATTCACAATGCGCAAAAATGCATTGTCGTCATCCGGATTAACCAAAACGCGCAAATACGCCATGATGTCTTTAATCTCTGCGCGCGCAAAAAACGAGGTGCCGCCAGAAATTTTATACGGTACACGGTTTTGCATCAGAGACTTTTCAATCAAACGTGATTGGTGGTTACCACGGTATAGAATCGCATAATCTTTATATTCGGTACGGTTTAGGAACTTATGCGCAATTAGTTCACCCGTTACGCGCTCTGCTTCATGCTCTTCATTTTTAGCCAACAACACTTTGAGTTTTTCACCGTCAGGAATTTCAGAGAACAAGGACTTCTCATAGACGTGAGGGTTGTTAGCTATCAAAATGTTGGCCGCACGCAGGATTCGACTCGTTGAACGGTAGTTTTGCTCTAGCTTAATCAAACGCAAATTTGGATAATCTTCACCCAGCAACACGAGGTTCTGAGGTTTCGCACCACGCCATGAATAAATAGACTGATCGTCATCCCCTACAACCGTCAATCGTCCACGTTCTCCGACAATTAATTTGACCAGCTCATACTGACTCGTGTTGGTATCTTGATACTCGTCAACCAGTAGGTAACGGATACGATTCTGCCAACGCTGACGAACGTCTTCATGATTACGTAAGAGTAAAACGGGCATCAAAATTAGGTCATCAAAATCAAGCGCGTTATAGGCTTTCATTTGCTTTTGGTACATATCAAAACAGAACGCAAACAATTGTTGCTGTTCACCTTGCGCACGCGCTTTGGCTTGCTCTGGCGTCAACATGTCGTTTTTCCAGTTGGAAATACAACTCAGAAGCTGACGTAGCAGATCTTTATCACCATCAAGCTGCTTTTCAGTAAGCTCTTTGAGCAGCGCTAGCTGGTCTTGGTCATCAAACAGTGAGAAGCCCGCTTTCAACCCTAAATGCTTGTACTCACGCTTGATGATGTTCAATCCTAAAGTGTGGAATGTTGATACCATCAAACCTTTAGACTCACCTTTCCCTAACGTTTGACCTACACGCTCCTTCATTTCACGTGCCGCTTTGTTGGTAAACGTCACCGCCGCAATGTTACGCGCTTTGTAACCACATTGCTGAACCAGATAAGCGATTTTATTGGTAATAACACGAGTTTTGCCCGAGCCAGCACCAGCTAGCACTAGGCATGGACCAGACACGTATTTCACGGCTTCATCTTGACTAGGGTTCAGCTTCATAGAAATTCTCTGCGGGTGATGAATGTGGCGCCTATGATAAAGGGGTGGCCTCGTGAAAGCTATGCTGATTTCTTGTAATTTTTACACCAATTAAGTGCAATATTCTGTTGCATAAATGGCGGGTATTTAAGCTATAATGAATGAACGTTCATTCACTAAAGGGTGACATTATGAAGGATAACCCTGCTGTAGATAAACGAGAACAAATCTTAGTCGCTGCTGAACAACTCATTGCTGAATCTGGCTTTCAAGGGCTTTCCATGCAAAAGCTCGCCAATGAGGCAGGTGTCGCAGCAGGGACGATTTACCGTTATTTCTCAGATAAAGAACATCTTTTAGAGGAACTACGCCTTAACGTTGCTAAGCGTGTGGCTACTGCGGTGCAACTAGGTGTTAGTGAAGAGATGCCTTTAAAACAGCGTTATCGAACCATGTGGCTCAATATTTGGAATCTAGCGAGCTCGAACTTAAGTGCGATCAGCAACCGAGTCCAATATGAATCTTTACCCTGTTCAAATAGTAGCAAAGCTCGGGAACTTGAGAGACAAATGTTTGCCCAAGTAGATCTTCTTTTTAATCAGGGTAAAGACGAGGGAGTATTCAAGCTTCTCGATAACGAAGTACTTTCTGGATTAAGTTTTGAGGCAAGTGTTGCACTTGCTCGGAAACACGCTTTGGGATTTTATCAACTGGATAAGACGGCATTAGAGGCCGCTATTGAAGCCAGTTGGGATGCAATTATTAAACACTAACTTGGAGTTCTTAATAGAATGAAAAAGTGGATTTTGATGCTATCAATTGTTTTATTACTTTTTGGTAGCGTTGTTACATACAGACTAATTGATATCAAAGACAAAATGGAGCAGTTTGCCAATCGCCCTGAACCAGCATTCCCAGTAACCGTAACTGAAGTGCAAGCGGTGGATTGGGTACCAGTCATCGAGGCAATTGGTTTTATCGAGCCAAATCAAGGCGTGACGGTAGCGAACGAAACGAGCGGTGTTATCGATAAAATCGCATTTGATTCCGGTACTCAAGTCAAAGCAGGTCAGCCACTAGTACTGCTTGACTCTGACGTTGAGAAAGCGAATTTAAAGAGCTCGCAAGCCAAGTTGCCAGCAGCAGAAGCGAAATACAAACGCTACCAAGGGCTATTTAAAAAAGGCTCTATTTCTAAAGAAGCGTATGACGAAGCAGAAGCGAACTACTTCTCCTTAAAAGCGGACATTGAAAGCTTGAAAGCGACCATCGACCGACGCGAAATCAAAGCGCCATTTGATGGTGTAGTAGGTATTCGTAACGTGTACCTAGGTCAGTACCTACAAGCGGGTACCGATATTGTTCGCCTGGAAGACACCAGCGTGATGCGTTTACGCTTTACCGTGCCGCAAACCGATATTTCACGTATCAATATCGACCAAGAAGTGGATATCTTTGTTGACGCTTATCCAGACCAACCTTTCAAAGGGTCTATTTCTGCGATTGAACCAGCTGTAAACGTACAAAGTGGTTTGATTCAAGTTCAAGCGGATATCCCTAACAGTGACGGCAAACTGCGTAGTGGTATGTTCGCGCGTGCAAACATCATTCTGCCTAAGTTAGAAAATCAGGTCACTCTACCTCAAACCGCGATCACATTTACGCTATATGGCGACAATGTTTACATCGTAACAGAAGAAGATGGCGAAAAACGCGTTAAGCAGCATGTGGTAAAAGTTGGCGAACGCTCTAAAGATATCGCACACATTCTAGAAGGCGTGAAGCCAGGTGATGTGGTAGTGACATCGGGTCAAGTCCGTTTGAGTAACCATGCGAAAGTAAGCATTGTCGAAAGCGATGCAACTACCCCACCTGCTGAAACACCAATGCTTTAAGTTGGAGGCATCATGCGCTTTACAGATGTTTTTATAAAACGTCCAGTTTTAGCGGTATCGATCAGCTTTTTGATTGCATTGCTTGGTTTGCAAGCGGTGTTCAAAATGCAAGTTCGTGAGTACCCTGAAATGACGAATACGGTGGTCACCGTGACCACCAGTTACTACGGTGCAAGTGCCAACTTGATCCAAGGCTTTATTACTCAGCCATTGGAGCAAGCGGTAGCGCAAGCCGATAATATTGATTACATGACTTCGCAATCGGTACTAGGTAAATCAACCATTACTGTCAACATGAAGTTGAATACTGACCCGAATGCAGCATTGGCTGATATCTTAGCGAAAACGAACTCAGTACGTTCTCAGCTTCCAAAAGAAGCCGAAGATCCAACCGTAACCATGTCGACAGGTTCGACAACGGCGGTACTGTACATCGGCTTTACGAGTGACGAGTTATCTTCAAGCCAGATCACTGACTACCTTGAGCGTGTAATCAACCCGCAGTTGTTCACTGTAAACGGTGTATCCAAAGTTGACCTGTATGGTGGTATGAAGTACGCACTGCGCGTATGGTTAGATCCTGCCAAAATGGGCGCTTTGAAGTTGACCGCTACGGATGTGATGAGCGTTCTTAACGCCAACAACTACCAATCTGCAACCGGTCAAGCGACGGGTGAGTTCGTACTTTATAACGGTAGCGCAGATACTCAGGTATCAAACGTTGCTGAACTTGAAGCATTGGTCGTGAAAACTGGTGAAGGGGATGTCATCCGCCTAGGTGATATCGCTAAAGTAACGCTGGAGAAGAGTCACGACGTTTATCGCGCAAGTGCAAACGGTCAAGAAGCCGTGGTTGCGGCGATCAACGCAGCACCAAGCGCTAACCCAATCAACATTGCAGCAGACGTACTTGAACTGTTGCCTCAGCTTGAGCGCAACCTACCAAGTAACATCAAAATGAACGTGATGTACGACTCAACTATCGCCATCAACGAATCGATTCACGAAGTAGTGAAAACGATTCTTGAAGCAGCGGTCATCGTACTTGTGGTTATCACACTGTTCCTAGGTTCATTCCGCGCGGTAATCATTCCTATCGTGACCATTCCACTTTCATTGATTGGTGTGGCAATGGTGATGCAGGCAATGGGTTTCTCTTGGAACTTGATGACGCTACTGGCGATGGTGCTTGCCATCGGTCTGGTGGTGGATGACGCGATCGTTGTACTAGAAAACGTTGACCGTCACATCAAAGAAGGGGAATCGCCATTCCGAGCTGCAATTATTGGTACGCGTGAAATTGCGGTTCCAGTTATCGCGATGACATTGACGCTAGGTGCAGTGTACGCGCCGATCGCATTGATGGGTGGTATCACCGGTTCATTGTTCAAAGAGTTCGCTTTGACACTGGCAGGTTCAGTATTCGTATCCGGCATCATCGCTTTGACACTATCACCAATGATGTGTTCGAAGATGCTGAAGGCGAACGAGAAGCCAAGCAAGTTTGAGCAAAAAGTTCACCATGTACTTGATGGCATGACTAATCGCTACGCAAGCATGTTAAAAGCAATAATGGCTAGCCGACCAGTGGTGATCGTGTTTGCGATAATTGTATTCGCAAGTTTACCAGTCCTATTCAAGTTTATTCCTAGCGAGCTAGCTCCATCTGAAGATAAAGGTGTTGTAGTACTCATAGGGACCGCACCATCAAATTCGAATTTGGACTACATCCAAAACACCATGGATGATGTGAATAAGATTCTCTCTGATCAACCAGAAGTGGAATACGCTCAGGTATTTAACGGTGTACCGGATTCTAACCAAGCGTTTGGTTTAGCTACACTCAAACCATGGGGCGAACGAGAAGCGAGCCAAGCAGAAATCAAACAGCGTGTTGGCGGGCTTGTTTCGAGCATTCCGGGAATGTCTATTGCTGCCTACGAAATGCCGGAGCTACCAGGTGCTGGTTCAGGCCTTCCTGTACAGTTCGTAATTACAACGCCAAACAACTTTGAAAGTTTGTTTACCGTTGCAAATGACATTCTGTCGGAAGTAGCAAGCAGTCCAATGTTTGTCTATTCCGATCTGGATCTGAAATATGATTCTGCAACGATGAAGATCAAGATCGATAAAGACAAAGCGGGTGCCTACGGTGTGACTATGCAAGACATTGGTATCACCCTCAGCACCATGATGGCAGATGGTTATGTAAACCGTATCGACCTAAATGGCCGCTCTTATGAGGTAATTCCTCAGGTTGAGCGTAAATGGCGTCTAAACCCAGAATCGATGAAGAACTACTATGTACGCTCTGTGGATGGTAAAGCGGTTCCATTAGGTAGTCTGATTACCATTGATGTGGTGGCTGAGCCTCGCTCTTTGCCACACTTCAACCAGCTAAACTCAGCAACTGTGGGGGCTGTTACAGGCCCTGGTGTTTCGATGGGGGATGCAGTTAATTGGTTTGAAAATATTGCACAAACCAAACTGCCTGCAGGGTATAACCATGATTACATGGGCGAATCTCGTCAGTTTGTAACGGAAGGTAGTGCCTTGTATGCAACCTTCGGTCTTGCACTTGCGATCATCTTCCTCGTTCTGGCGATTCAATTTGAATCACTCCGCGATCCTATTGTCATCATGGTATCTGTACCTCTGGCAATATGTGGTGCCTTGATCGCATTGGCCTGGGGTACGGCCTCGATGAACATCTACTCGCAGGTTGGTTTGATAACGCTGGTCGGCCTAATAACCAAGCACGGTATCTTGATCTGTGAAGTCGCCAAAGAAGAGCAGTTACATAATAAACGGTCTCGTATTGATGCGGTGATGGAAGCTGCGAAAGTGCGTCTTCGCCCTATCCTAATGACCACTGCAGCGATGATCGCAGGTCTGATCCCGCTGATGTACGCAACAGGTGCAGGTGCCGCGCAACGTTTCAGTATCGGTATCGTCATCGTTGCTGGCCTTGCAATCGGTACACTCTTCACACTATTCGTACTACCTGTGATTTACAGCTACCTAGCTGAAAAACACAAACCTCTGCCAGTATTTGTTGAAGACAAAGACTTGGAGAAGTTAGCGCGAGTTGACGAAGCGAAAGCAGCTCATCGTGAATTAGCGGATAACAGATAAGCTATTAAGGCATTCAAAAAGGTCACTTCGGTGGCCTTTTTTATTGCCGCTCTCTTTTTTGCCATCTAAGTGGCGACTTTCACGTATCATTTACTTAAAATGAGGACAAATCAAAAGGAGTTTTAGCCACTATGTTTGACCCAAAGAAATTAGAGCAAATTGCTAAACAGATTCACGACTCAATGCCTCAACCTGTAAAAGAATTGGGCTCTGATGTCGATCAGAAAGTTCGTCAAGTAATCCAAGGCCAGCTAAACAAGCTAGATGTTGTAAGTCGCGAAGAGTTTGATGTTCAAACTCAAGTTTTACTACGTACACGTCAAAAGCTAACAGAAATGGAACAGAAGTTGGCGCAACTTGAAGAAAAGCTTGCTGAAAAATAAGTATCAAAGCGCTCCTCACAAAGGAGCGTTTTTCTTATCGGCGCGCAGATAAATCGGCTAAAAACAAAAAGGCTTGGTCAACGGCGACCAAGCCTTTTGATTAGATGTTGTGTTTTATTTTGTATTTATCACTCCAGTCTGCCTGGAGTTTATCTACTGCGTTACTTGAGACTAAGTAAATTACGCTGTATTAAGGTTTCATTTCTAGGAGAAGGCGCGAACTTTACGATAGTAAACGAGCACCTTCGACACCGAAATGGAGCCTTAAGGCCAGTCATTTAGCCGCCCACCGCGATACGCTTCATATCAGTCATGTAACCACGTAGCTCTTCACCGATGTACTCTACAGGGTGGTTACGGATTGTTTCATTCACAGCGATAAGAGTCGCGTTATCCACTTGGTTAGACGTTTCACCTAAACCTTTACCAATTACGTCAGTATTTACGGCTGGCATAAACTTCTCACGTAGAAGCGGCGTTGCTACGTTAGCGAACAGGTAGTTACCGTATTCCGCAGTGTCTGAGATAACCACGTTCATCTCGTATAAACGCTTACGTGCGATAGTGTTTGCGATAAGTGGCAGCTCGTGTAGAGACTCATAGTAAGCAGACTCATCGATGATGCCAGATGCCGTCATCGCTTCGAATGCTAGCTCAACACCCGCACGAACCATAGCAACCATCAAGATACCGTTATCGAAGTACTCTTGCTCAGAGATTTCTACGTCAGTTTCTGGGTAGTTTTCGAAAGCAGTTTCACCTGTTTCTGCACGCCAGCCTAGTAGATTTGCATCGTCGTTTGCCCAGTCAGCCATCATAGTGCTAGAGAAGTGACCGGTGATGATGTCATCCATGTGCTTGTTGTATAGCGGACGCATCAGTTCTTTTAGCTCTTCAGAAAGCTCAAATGCTTTCACTTTTGCAGGGTTAGTTAGGCGATCCATCATGTGAGTGATACCACCAAACTTCAGTGCTTCAGTGATGGTTTCCCAACCGTATTGAAGAAGCTTACCAGCGTAGCCAGGATCGATACCATCAGCAATCATCTTCTCGTAACATACGATAGAGCCAGCCTGTAGCATGCCACAAAGGATAGTTTGCTCACCCATTAGGTCAGATTTCACCTCAGCAACAAAAGAAGACTCTAGACAGCCTGCACGGTGACCACCTGTTGCTGCAGCCCAAGCTTTCGCGATATCCCAACCTTCACCTTTTGGGTCGTTCTCTGGGTGAACAGCGATAAGAGTCGGTACACCGAAACCGCGCTTATATTCTTCACGAACTTCCGTACCTGGACATTTAGGTGCAACCATTACTACCGTTAGGTCTTTACGGATTTGCATGCCTTCTTCAACAACGTTGAAACCGTGAGAGTAACCTAGTGCTGCGCCTTCTTTCATTAACGGCATTACCGTCTCAACAACGTTTGTGTGCTGCTTATCTGGAGTAAGGTTTACTACTAGATCAGCTTGTGGAATTAGCGTTTCGTAGCTACCTACCTCAAAACCGTTGTCTTTTGCGTTTTTGAATGACTGGCGTTGCTCATCAATCGCGGCTTGGCGAAGCGCATAAGCAACGTCTAGACCAGAGTCGCGCATGTTCAGACCTTGGTTAAGACCTTGAGCACCACAACCTACAATGACTACTTTCTTACCTTTCAGATAATCCGCTTCTGAAGCGAACTCACTGCGGTCCATAAAACGACAACGACCTAATTGGTCCAACTGCTCGCGCAAGTTTAGGGTATTGAAATAATTAGCCATCTGGGTGCTCCTTTGAGATTCTTCCATTGAGGTCAGTAATTGCCTTACCGAATAACTTTATACTAAAACAGACATGAGATTGCTTAAAGTGATATATTCACAATTAGTTATTGCAATTTATGCAACGTGGAAATGAAAATTTAATGAATATCAAAAGCCTGCAACTTTTCATTCATCTCTGTGAGAGTAAAAGTTTCGCCAAGACCGCAGCGGCAATGCATATTAGCCCTTCAGCCTTAAGCCGACAGATACAAAAATTAGAGGAGGAAACCAGCCAACAATTGTTTTTACGCGACAACCGTAGCGTTGATTTAACTATCCAAGGTAAAAAGCTAGTCCCAGTCGCCTTAAAGATTCTTGGCGAATGGCAGCAGTATCAGAGTCATCTGAAGGGAACCGAGGATGAATTGAAAGGAGAAATCCGTCTCTTTTGTTCTGTTACTGCAAGCTACAGCCATCTTCCGGAGCTAATATCTGACTTTCGTATTCAGAACCCTTTCATTGAATTCAAACTATCAACCGGCGATCCAGCTCAAGCGATCGACAAAATACTAGCAGATGAAGCCGATATTGCCATATCAGCCAAGTCAGAACAGATGCCAAATAAAATCGCATTTGAAACGATCAGTGAAATCCCACTTTCTGTCATCGTACCTGTTGGGGTTAGTGCGTTTGCTGAAGAGCTACAAAAAGAAAAACCAGACTGGTCGGTCATTCCATTCATACTCCCAGAAGCAGGAACGGCAAGGGACAGTGCCAATACTTGGCTCAAACAAATGAAAATAAAGCCAAAGATCTACGCACAAACCTCCGGACATGAAGCCATCGTAAGTATGGTTGCATTGGGGTGTGGAGTAGGTATCGCACCTGATGTTGTAATCAACAACAGTCCGGTAAGAGAAAAGATAAATCGTTTAAAAGTCTTACCAATTAAACCTTTTAAACTTGGTGTTTGCTGCAACAAAACTCAGCTGGAGAATCCGCTTGTTAAAGCCTTTTGGAAGGTTGCAGAGAGCAAGTATATCGCACCTTAGATGAACACTTTTTAGGTATAAAGTGAGCTAATTTTAAAACTCTATAGATGCAAAAAAGCCCGCTCTTTCGAGCGGGCTTCTTAAATTTAAAGCCTGGCGATGTCCTACTCTCACATGGGGAAGCCCCACACTACCATCGGCGCTATTTCGTTTCACTTCTGA
>NZ_JAWOVZ010000023.1:0-70909 GCF_033340175.1 Vibrio sp. 1557
ACTCAGAAGTGAAACGAAATAGCGCCGATGGTAGTGTGGGGCTTCCCCATGTGAGAGTAGGACATCGCCAGGCTTTAGTTTTATTTTCACTTTTTCGAAAAGTGAAGACAAAAGCGGACGCTTGCTTATTAAAGCGAGTGATACCACTGCGGAGTGGTAGTTCAGTTGGTTAGAATACCGGCCTGTCACGCCGGGGGTCGCGGGTTCGAGTCCCGTCCACTCCGCCACTTATATTAAGCCTCAGTCGAAAGACTGGGGCTTTTTTCGTTTTGGTTACCTGACTTACCTTAAACCCACTTTCATATTGAAACCTTGCATCTAGAGGCAGGCTTCCCTCTGGCGATGCTTTCTAAGCCCTGTTATGAGTGAAGTGGAACTCAGTTTTGTGTGGTTTCTACTGAACCGGGTCCTAGTATCGAGCGCTAGTTCTCAGCCCTTATGCTTACTTACCAAAGCTTCCTTTATTATTACCTGGAAAATTTATTCACTAGGTTATGTTATTTTCGGGGGAGATTTCTCTGCTTTAGATGTTTTGATTTAGCCATAGGCGCTTATTAATATAAACTCAGCGCATTTAAAACTTTCCAAACATGGATTTTGTTTTGTCGATCTATTTAAGCTAGTGTCTTAAAGTGTATTCGCTACTTCTTCCCTCTAACCCTCTCCAACCTACAAAGCCACCACTACATTCGTATAACGTGAGCGGTATAGGTGCTCTCATAGTTGTGTTTGCTGAGTAAGTCGTTCACCTAGCACATTGACTGAGGAAAAGTCTTCTTTCAGTGGACCTTCGTGTAAGTCACGATAGTTTTAATAATTATCTGGTACTTTTTATTCTAAAGGTGTACGCTTCACATCGAGTGTTTTTCGACAGTAAATCATGTTATATCTCTTGTTTAAAAGCTTTGTAAGAAGGCTGAACTCCGTGCAAAAAACGCGATGAAGTGTTGCTCGGAGTCTTAAATTAATCTTCATCAGGTGTTTTATGTGTGGGTAGCTTCGCTGAAGTTATACGCAGGCGTCTCTACACCTGATAAAAGAGAAGAGATGGCCGGTGATATTTCATCATCGGCCTTTTTGTATCTGTTAAGCAGCTACAAAGCATTACCCAGTATTGAAATAAGGGCCGGTATTGATCACCGGCCCTTTTTTATTTGGTTGAAAACATGAGTATTTTACAAGTTAAAAATTTGTCTTATCAGATAGCCGATAAGACATTATACAACAACGTGACCTTTCGTATTAACGTGGGAGAGAAAATAGGTATCACTGGAGCGAATGGCGTTGGAAAAAGCACCTTATTAAAATTGCTTATTGGTGAATTATCTGCAGATAAGGGCTGCATTGACTGGTTACCAAACCTTGAGGTGGGGTATTTAGAGCAACATTTTAAGATGGATAATGCGCTGACGGTTTATGAATGCTTAAAGAGTGCTTTTGAGAACTTATACGCTGCCGAGCAGAAGCTTTGGACTTTGTATCAGGCGATGACCGAGTCTCACTCTACATCTCTTTTAAGCCAAGTCGCTCGGCTACAGGCATATTTAGAAGATGAAGACTTCTATGCAATTAATACCAAAATTGAACGAGTTGCTGTAGGTCTTGGTATTTATCAATTTGGCTTAGATACACCGCTTGTCTCGCTAAGTGGTGGTCAAAGACACAAAGTCCTTTTAGGCAAGTTGTTACTTCGCAACCCCGATGTGTTAATTCTTGATGAGCCGACAAACTATCTTGATGCTTCGCACATTGAATGGCTAGTCGCGTTTCTCAATGATTACATTGGCACCGTTTTACTGGTTTCTCATGATATTGATTTCCTTAATCAAGTAGCGACCAGTGTTTGTGATATTGATTATCAAACGGTTCGAAAATACAGCGGTACTTATGTCAAAGCAATGCAGCAAAAGCAGCACGACGGTGCTTTATTAGAAAAGCAATATAAGGCTCAGCAAAGTGAAATTCGAAAGTTAGAGAAATTTGTTGCCCAAAATGGTGCAGGAGTTAACGCCAGTCTTGCTAAAGGGCGTAAGAAGAGACTGGATAGAATCGAACGTATTCAACTGAATCATGTAGAGAAAGTATCGACGTTTGACTTTGCTTACCAGCCCATTGAGCAACCGAATGTGGTTGAGGCAAAAGCGTTGATGATCGGTTATCAGCAGCCTCTGCTTCCAGTATTTGATATCACGTTAGCGCGCGGGGAAAAGTTGGTTGTTGCTGGCTTTAACGGCGTGGGTAAGTCGACCTTACTTAAAACCCTGATGGGGAAGATCGAGCCACTCTCTGGTGAGGTGGTATTGGCAAAAGGTGCAATGATTGGTTATTTTTCTCAAGATTTGTCTTGGCGCCATCCTCAGAACACGCCTGAACAGGAGCTGTGCTCTTGTGCGCCAACAATCTCAAGCAAAGAGTCACGCAAGCTATTAGCTCGCTTTGGGATCACGGGGGATAAGACGCAGCGCCACTTAGATACATTGAGCGGTGGTGAGCAAACTCGGGTGAAACTGTGTTGTTTATCGGTTCAGAAATGCAATGTTTTGCTGTTGGACGAACCAACAACACATTTGGATAGCAGCAGCAAAAATGCGCTTAAAGAGGCTCTCCAGCGCTTTTCCGGTAGCGTGATTGTGGTATCTCATGAGAAGGCATTTTTGCAATCTTGGCCTGATAGAGTTTTAGATATTTCGTTGCTCACTTGTGCTGAATCGAAAACAGAACAGGAGGTGGAGCTATGATGCAGTCCATGATCCTATTTCTCGTTGCTTTTCTTGTTGGTGCTGATGAGTTGATGCTTGGATCTATTCTTGAACCCATCGGAAATGATTTAAGTGTTCAACCGAGTCAGGTTACCTTATTTATTACGGCATATAGTTTAGCCATAGCAATTTGCGCTCCTTACTTGGGCCGTTTATCAGACCGAGTTGGGCGTATTCGTATCATGGTGCCTGCTTGCTTTGTATTTGGGGTTGCGTCTATTACGACGGGCATAGTTCATGATTTTGAACTTGCTATTGCAACTCGAGTGATCACTGGTATTGCAAGTGCAGGCATGTTACCAATTGCATTCGCGTTAGCGGGAGACGCGAAGGGTAATAGAGCGATGCGTCAAATTGTGATGGTTCAGGCGGGATTAACGCTAGGTATGATAACTAGCCCGGCGATCGGAGCATTGTTGACCCAGCTTTTATCATGGCGTGCCGCTTTTATTATTTTGGGCGTGGCGGCTCTCTTTGTCGGTGCCATGAGCGTAGTGTCCATGAACAACAAGCATAATGAGTCCAAGAAGTCAGATACTCTGCCACCTATCACAGACGTCATTCATCTTCCATGCGCGTTGAGGGCGATTCTAGCGATGTGTTTAGGCCTAGGGGGAGGTATTGGTGTATTTAACCTGATAGGCCTTCATATTCGAGATACCAGCGAGTTGGCGCTCGGTTGGGTGGGTGCTATTTATGCTGCTCTAGGGATCGTGAGTGTGGTTGGAAATATGTGCGTGGGGAGAGCTTGCCGTTGGCTTGGTAGCTCTCGAGCTGTTATGCGAGTGGCTTTAATGGTGTGCATACCTTGCAGTGCATGGGTGTTCTCAAGTGAGATGAGTACGGTTACCGCTTATCTTCCAGCTCTAGTGCTCTGGTCTCTTGCTGGAGGGGTTGGTTCTCCGGCATTACAAGCACATATCGCAAGCTTATCTGATGAATATCGAGGTGTGTTAATGTCTTTTGGAATGAGTATGATGCACTTTGGTGTCGCGATTTGGTCTGCCTTGGCGGGCTTCGCGTATTCTGTAGGCAATGAATGGGTCGCTTTCGTGGCTTTGCTATTGTTTGGCTCAGCAGTAGTTATCTTAAAGCCAGTTGGTAATACTGAACAAAGTGAGCGTTATTCGTAGTGTTTTAGTAGATAAAGAAAAGCCGTTACCTAAAAAGGTAACGGCTTGTTCCAAATACTTTTTGAAAAACGGTCTTAGTTCATGCCGTATTATCAATCTTTATATCTCATTCAATCTTTTTCTTTCTCATTTTGTTTTTAAATGATTGTTTTTTGGTTGTTTTTGTTCTAATTTTTCTTGGTTGCTCTCAATTGGTGTTGGTTTTTCTCAAAGATTTTTGGGTTGTATTGTGGGTTTTGTTTGGTGTGTGTATAGTTTAGTAAATTATTTCGATACGATTTTGATATGGCTATAACTGATTCAAAACTCAAATCCATGCTTGGAAAGGAGCATACGAGGTCACCGATTAAGTTGTCAGATCGTGATGGTTTGTATGTTTATCATCGTAAAACTGGTGTCTTGTCTTTTGTGTACCGTTATCGCTATAACGGAAAACCGAGAGATTTGGCTTTAGGGAAATATCCTAATTTGAGCCTACTGGAAGCGCGCTCTAAGGTTAGGAAGTACAATGAGATTCTTGCCAAGGGGACAGACCCTAAGTTGCACAAAGATTTAGAAAAACGAAAATCTATTGATGTTGTAACAGTCAAAGGTGCTCTGGAGTATTGGTTGGTGAACTATGCAGAAAAGCGTCGTAAGAATTACCATAAGCACCGATCGCAATTTGAAAGGCACGTATACCCATTAATAGGACACTTGCCATTAGAGCTATGTGAGACAAGGCACTGGGTTGAAGTTTTTGATGCGATTACTAATGGTACTTATCATCGTGCCGCCCCCAAAGCATCAGGCTATATCCTTCAGAATGCCAAGCAAGCATTGAAATTCTGTCGAGTAAGGCACTTTGCCGTATCTCACGCACTCGATGATCTAAACGTGGTAGATGTAGGTGAGAAGCAAGAGAAGCGAGATAGAGTTTTAGAGTGGGAAGAACTTCATGATGTATGGAAGTGGACCTCTAACGAAAATAATCCTCCTTATTACAGACACCTGTTTTACCTACTGATTCTTTTTGGATGTAGGACGCAGGAAATTAGATTATCTACGGTTGATGAGTGGGATTTGGAAAATTTAATTTGGACAGTTCCCAAGCATAAAAGCAAAACAGGCAACGTCATTCAGCGCCCAATCCCTGAACAGATAGCTGGCTACATTAAATTACTAATAGATAGTGGTTCTAATGATTACCTTCTGGGAGACATAAAGCATCCCGAAGCTGTTTCTAGTTTCGGGGGCAAGCTTTGGAAAAAGCTAAATCATGAACGCAGTTGGACTCTCCATGATATTCGCAGGACTTTCGCGACAATGCTAAATGACTTGGGGGTAGAACCCTATATCGTAGAGCAAATGTTAGGTCATGCTTTAGGAGGAACGATGGGGATCTACAATCGTTCTCAGCACCTAGAGAAAAAGAGAAGGGCTTTAGAGCGCTGGGTTCGAAAACTTACTCAGCTTGATATCCCGATGAATGTACTAAATTTAACAGGTTAAAAGATGTGCAATATGACCATTTTTCAAAGCATGTTTTATTTATGACGGGGGACATTTTTCCTAGTGCCGATAAAAGTGCCGCTCAGGCACTTTTTAGTAAAGGAGCAAATCTCAGCTTAATCGACCATTGTAGGTAGTGAGGAGTTTATAAAGTGGATATCTATACTGTTAGTTTCTTTGCAAACTCTATGTCGATTCTCAAGAGCTTCTACAAACAGGCTTGTGTTCGAGTTACACAATTTCATGGTATAAATCAACTCAGAGATACTGACTATGTTTAGGCAAATCTTATGAGTGTTGCTTAAAGATAGCATTAAGCTAATTACTTCATCCCAGTCCTTCGATGGTCGGTATTCATCGATCAACACAACTCCATAAAATGAATACTCATCGTCGCTCAATAGTGCTTTACCATGATCATCATAAACTCTTTCGCCTTTCTGAACTGTTTTGAATGCTCCTTCTAGCTGACCAAGAGCTTTTTTACAGTGCTTGATAATACTTGCTGCTGTCCGTTCTTGGTCTTTGTTTGCTGCGTCTTTGTCTACTTGAAGGCATTTCGATTCAATAGCGATCAATTGGTGATTCTGAGTGATAGTTAAAATATCAGTTAGTTCTCGCTCTTTCTTACCTATTGTTACTAGAGGGGATATGGCTGTTGCAGAGTTACTCATCAAACAAAGAGATTGATAAACCTGACGCTCTTGGCGCGTACCATCAATATCTTCCATAACATTATAGTGGGTAGATGCTTGTTCATTCACATGGATGGCTTTGACAGAGTGTATGCCCGTAATTTTTACTGAAAACTTGAAGCTCAATATTGGATGCTGCGGATGTGCATCAAAACCCAAGCCTAAATCTGCACAGACAGAATCTGTAAAATTGTTAACTGCAATATAATCGTTAGATGAAGTAAAAGGTGTATTTTGCAGAACATTACTAATGCGTTTGTTTTTGAAATTGGTTTTAATTCTTATTTTTCCCTCCTGCACTGCAGCATCGGTTTCATCAAATAGAGTTAAGTCTAAATCTGAGTTAAAAAAGGAGAAATCAAGCAAGTTATTGGGATTTTGCCACCTTTGAGCAAGCACCGCGTGCATAGGAGAACTTTGATTGTCATAGATTTTCATACAAAGGGCTAAATAGTGCGGAGCTTTCGAGGTTGTGAATACGTAAAATTCCACTTTGACCCCCAAAGCAATTGCTTTGATAGTCGATGTAGGAAGCTTAGCGACAATCGCTTTGTCTCCTTGGGTGTTCGATTCACAAAATATACCTATTTGCTCCGAACGGATCATATCGAACAAAAATGATGAAGGTATATACATATGTTTCTCAATAGGTCAGTTGTTTTTTGATCATACAGTTCAGAGTTGGCTATTCAAGCTCAAACGCAGCATGAAGAGCAATATTGGTCTTATAATCTAGGCTCAGACTAAAGCGCATCGCGCCTTACCCCCCTAGGGGGGCTTTTTTGTTAGAGTACCCCCATATAGTGCTTTTTGAGGTTTAATGGTTTAGTAATTACATGCAAAAGCCGATCTACTGACATATGATAAAAAGGCTAGCGTAGTCTACTGCAGCCGTATTTTTTCAATTGATATTGAGACTCTTTAGATTGCTCCTTAGCTAAGTAAGATAGTCTATATATGACGGCTCTTTTAAGTAAAAGATCTTTTCTATGCAATCTATAGTAAGGGTTTTTAGGAAGGCTTAATCTGCCATTACTTATTGCTTTCCAATGACTTTTTAGTATGGAAGCTACTTTGTGTGAGGATTGAACTTTTCGCCCTTCCAAAAAGAACCATACATGGTAATGCTGTTGATTCGATGAACCTCTTTCTCTCGCCCAACAATAGCCATGTTTTTTTAGTTGATAGGTGCGTTTTAGTAAGGTTTTGCTAGTGCTGAGGAATTTACTGATACATTTGTTATCATCAGAATACGCCCCTTCAGGTAGATGTAGTTGAAATGAAATACAGATAACTCGAGCATAGGCTTCTTGCATGAGGTTTAGCTGGTGGATCATAGCCTTTAATCGAGTTTGGTTTATAAAATATTGGCACTTAGCTCCCACGTTTACTTCCCAATGCATACCATCGATTAAAATATAAGGATTATTTGTATATTGGCTCATGGCTGCTGACGTTTCTTGATTGCTTCTACACCAATGGAAGTGAAAAGCAAGGTAGGGATAAGGTAGGGATATTAATAAATACCCCACACCTATTTCGGTTTAATGTTATGTGCTTTCAGGCTTTGATGACTAACTTGTCATTGATAAAACTAGCTTAATGTTCTCAATTTCGGACATAATTTCAGCAACAGCAACCTGCGGTTAATCACTGCTATGTTGGCTCAAGAAGTGCTCTATCTGGCTCTCTCTCCAGCCTAGAGCACGATTTCTTGACTTGATTGGTACAGGGAATCGTTTTTCTACTTTCCACCAGCGCCAGAGCGTCTTAGGGGAGCGTCCCATGATTGCTGATACTTCTTTGACGGTTAGTAATCTATCAAATGGTTTGTTTACTAAGGTGTGCATATATTTTCCTCTTTGTGTGTGTTGAGGATCTATACGTTGCCATTGAGAATTGTTTGGCGAAGTTCTCATTTAATCTTAGTAAAGCTCACATGAGAAAACTTTAAGCATATAGCTGTGCAGGAGATTAGATTTAGTAAAAGCTATACGAAAGTGGTTTGACTTAGTTGGGTTTTTTTGTGGGTTTTAAAAGAGAAAAGCCAACATTCATTGCGAACATTGGCTTTAATATCAATAAGATATGAAGTTTGATTAGTTCATGCCGTATTTCTTAAGTTTCTTGCGAAGAGTACCGCGGTTGATACCCATCATAGTTGCTGCGCGAGTTTGGTTACCGCGAGTGTACTGCATGATAGTATCTAGTAGTGGCTGTTCAACTTCAGCTAGAACTAATTCGTATAGTTCTGTTACTTCCTGGCCGTTTAGTTGAGCAAGGTAGTTTTTAAGAGACGCTTTAACAGAGTCACGTAAAGGCTTCTGAGTAATCTGGTCTTGTGACGTTACTGTAGTTACTGTTAATGCTTCTGAAGTCAGATTTTGTTCGAACATATTCGGTCTAGCTCTTCTCTTAATTATGATGCAACGTTATCAAAATAACCTTCTAACGCCTCAATTTGCAGCGGAGCTGCGTCGATAGCGTTGAAGGTACGGCGAAACTCACTTGCCTGTTCATGCTCTTTCAGGTACCACCCAACGTGCTTGCGCGCGATACGTGGACCTAAGAACTCCCCATAAAACTCATGCAGAGCATTTACATGACCAAGCATAATGGTTTTCACTTCCTCAGTTGGAAGTTCCTCCATTGTGGTGCCGTTTTCCAAATAGTGATGGATTTCCTGGAAAATCCAAGGACGACCCTGGGCAGGGCGTCCAATCATTAAAGCGTCCGCACCGGTGTACTCCAGTACAAATTTGGCTTTCTCCGGGCTATCGATATCACCGTTCGCGATAACCGGAATTGAAATCGCCTCTTTTACCGCTTTAATGCTGTCATATTCGGCCTCACCTTTGTACATACATGCTTTCGTTCTGCCATGCAGAGCAAGAGCTTGTATGCCGCAGTTTTCGGCTAATTTAGCGATCTGGACACAGTTCTTGTTGTCTGTATCCCAGCCAGTTCGAGTCTTTAACGTTACAGGAACGTCCACTGCATTCACGACCGCTTTCAAAATCTCTTCGATAATGTTTGGGTATTGAAGCAGAGCAGAGCCCGCTAGCTTCTTATTCACTTTTTTTGCCGGGCAGCCCATGTTGATGTCGATGATTTGTGCACCGTTCTCAACACTGAATTGAGCTGCGTCCGCCATAAGCTGTGGATCGGAACCCGCAATCTGTACAGAGCGAATGCCCGATTCGCCCTCGTGTACCATGCGCTGTTTCGACTTTGACGTTCCCCATAGTTTTGGGTTAGCAGACATCATTTCACTGACGGCCATTCCCGCACCATAGCGAAGACACAACTCGCGAAACGGTCTATCCGTTACACCAGCCATAGGGGCTACGATTAGATTGTTCTTAAGTTGATAGTTTCCGATTTTCAAAACGTCATCACAGTTCTGTACCAGCAAGGGCGCGCATTTTACGCATTTTTTCACTGCGTGAAAAGACTAATATTTGAGCATTTACAAATTGTTTTTGTAAATTGTATGAATTTCAAACAATTAGCTCTGAAAACCTTGTCTAGCCTTGCTTACGACCAGAGATGCGACACCATTCACTTTGCTCAACAATCGGGTCAATGTGAAGCTCGTCACGGTAATAGTTCGCAACATCTTCAGCTTGAGTGTCTAATACGCCGGACATAGCGAGGTCGCCATTTGGCTTAACTAGTCCTTTGATGATAGGTGCAAGTTCACGTAAAGGTCCCGCAAGGATGTTGGCCACAACGACGTCAGCGACGAGACCTTCTGGTTGATTTTGCGGTAAGTAAACTTCTAGTTTGTCTGCAACGCCATTACGCTCAGCATTGTCTTTTGAAGCAAGCAGGGCTTGAGGATCAATGTCGATCCCTATCACTTTTTCAGCGCCCAGTTTGATCGCTGCGATCGCAAGAATACCTGAGCCACAACCGAAGTCGATAACGGTCTTACCGCTTAAGTCCATGCTTTCTAGCCACTCAAGACAAAGTGCTGTTGTAGGGTGAGTACCCGTACCGAATGCAAGGCCTGGATCCAACATAACATTAACAGCGTCAGGATCTGGAATGTCGCGCCAGCTTGGGCAAATCCATAGGCGTTCACCAAATTTCATTGGGTGGAAGTTTTCCATCCATTCGCGTTCCCAGTCTTTATCTTCAAGCTGTTCTACTTTGTAAGCAAAATTGTCAGCCAGCATATTGCTCGCTTTAATTTGGTCGATGATGAAGTTAGTGTCTGCTTCTGCATCATACAGTGCCAGAATATCAGTATCGCCCCATAAGCGAGTTTCGCCAGGTAGAGGTTCGAATACAGGTGTATCCTGCGCGTCTAAGAATGTAACAGACAGCGCGCCAGTCTCTTCCATTAGCATATCGCCGATTTGCTCAGCGTTTTCATTGGTCGCGTTGAGTTTGATTTGAATCCAAGGCATTGGTTTTTGCTCTTAAAGTGAATGAAGTGGCGCAGAGTTTACCAGAACTCTACGATTTGTTTGAGTATATACCCAAATAAGCCGATTTATATGTTGAGCCCTTTGCGTACATATAAAACAAAAATGCCCACGGGAGTGGGCATTTTTTAAGACGTTTGCTTAGGCTTATTGTAAGCCAAGCTTCTTCTCTAGGTAGTGGATGTTTGCACCACCGTGTTGGAAGTTTTCGTCATTCATAATGGAGAATTGCAGTGGCACGTTAGTTTTGATGCCTTCGATGATCATCTCACCCAGTGCGTTTTTCATACGTGCAATCGCTACATCACGGTTCTCACCGTAAGTGATCAGTTTACCAATCATTGAATCGTAATGAGGTGGTACTGTGTAGCCTGTGTAGATATGAGATTCCCAACGTACACCCATACCGCCAGGAGCGTGGAAACGCTCGATCTTACCCGGAGATGGTAGGAAGCGCTCAGGGTCTTCTGCGTTGATACGACACTCAATCGCATGGCCACGGATCTTAATATCATCTTGAGTGAATGACAGAGGCTGACCCGCTGCAACACGAAGCTGTTCTTTGATTAGGTCGATGCCAGTAACCATCTCTGTTACTGGGTGCTCTACCTGAATACGAGTGTTCATTTCGATGAAGTAGAACTCACCGTTCTCGTATAGGAATTCAAACGTACCTGCGCCGCGGTAACCGATCTCGATACATGCACGAGTACAGCGTTCACCGATGTACTTACGCATTTCTTCGGTGATACCAGGTGCTGGAGCTTCTTCCACTACTTTTTGGTGACGACGTTGCATTGAACAGTCACGCTCACCAAGGTGGATTGCGCCGCCTTGACCGTCAGCAATAACCTGAACTTCAACGTGACGAGGGTTTTCTAGGAATTTCTCCATGTAAACCATGTCATTGTTGAACGCCGCTTTTGCTTCAGCACGTGTCATTGCAATGGCTTGGATAAGGTCTTTCTCTGCGCGAACAACACGCATACCACGACCGCCGCCGCCGCCAGATGCTTTGATGATTACTGGGTAACCAATGCGCTTAGCAAATGCTTTGTTTTTCTCTTCGTCATTGTCTAGAGGGCCGTCAGAACCCGGTACACAAGGAACGCCTGCTTTCTTCATTGCATTGATAGCAGATACTTTATCGCCCATTAGGCGGATAGTGTCTGCCTTTGGACCAACGAAGATGAAACCACTGCGCTCAACTTGCTCTGCGAAGTCTGCGTTCTCAGACAGGAAGCCGTAACCTGGGTGGATAGCCACAGCACCAGTCACTTCTGCTGCAGAAATGATGCGTGGAATGTTTAGGTAGCTGTCGATACCACGAGCAGGGCCGATACATACGGTTTCGTCTGCGAGTAGTACGTGCTTAAGATCGCGGTCCGCTGTTGAGTGAACAGCGACGGTCTTAATACCTAATTCTTTACAAGCGCGAAGAATACGAAGTGCAATTTCACCTCGGTTCGCGATGACTACTTTGTCTAGCATAAGGCAAGCCCCGCTTATTCGATTACAACAAGAGGTTGGTCGAATTCAACTGGTTGGCCGTCTTCAGCTAGGATTGCTGTAACAACGCCAGATTTGTCCGCTTCGATTTGGTTCATCATTTTCATTGCTTCAACAATACATAGAGTATCGCCAGCATTTACTTTCTGACCCACTTCTACGAATGCTTTAGAGTCTGGGCTTGGAGAGCGGTAGAAAGTACCAACCATTGGAGAAAGAACTTGGTGACCTACAGGTGTTGCTGCTGGAGCTTCTGCTGCTGGTGCTTCCGCTACTGGTGCCGCTGCTACTGGAGCAGGTGCCGCTGCTGGAGCTGCTGCGTAGTGAATTGGTGCTTGAGGGGCTGCAGTGCCATGACGGCTGATGCGCACTGACTCTTCACCTTCAGAGATCTCTAGCTCAGCAATGCCAGACTCTTCAACTAACTCAATTAGCTTCTTGATTTTACGAATATCCATCTTTTCTTTCTCTTTTATCTTGTGATTAAGACAACCCTCGTAGGGTTGCAGAGTGTTAGGGTTACTTTGCCTGTAGCTTATTGATCGCTGCAGACAGAGCAAATTCATAACCTTGTGCGCCTAAACCGCAAATCACACCCTCTGCTTTATCTGACAGATAAGAGTGATGACGGAATGGTTCACGTGCGTGCACATTTGATAAGTGCACCTCAATAAATGGGATGGCGACGCCAAGTAATGCATCTCGCAGCGCCACACTAGTATGAGTGAAAGCCGCTGGATTGATGATGATGAAGTCAATCTTGCCATAGGCAGCGTGAATGGCTTCAATCAGTTCGTACTCACGATTTGATTGTAGGTGTTCCAGTTCTACCCCAGCGTTATGGGCTTGCTCTGTAAGAGTATCCACAACTTGAGCTAAGGTACTGTGACCATAGTGTGTCGGTTCGCGCAGACCCAATAGATTAAGATTTGGTCCGTTTAGAACAAGAATCCGTGACTTTGCAGACATTGTGTTGCTATCTTCCCTTATCGTGAGTGGAACGTTTATATTCCCAAATATACGATAGTTCAGCACGATTTTTTTGTTAAAACCGAGCAAATTTTAAAAAATCGACCAAGATTATAGCTAATTCATAGCAATTAGCAGCAATTTACTGGTCTAATCTCCTAATAGCCACTCTCGTTTCTGTAACCAAGTTAACAAAAACAACATAATTGCCATATTTTTTGTGTGGCCAATTTGTGCACTAAAGCAAAAAACCGCCATGAGTGATGGCGGTTTTTAAAGTGCTTTTAAAACAGTTGGTTGAATTTATGCCAATTCTGCTTTCTCTGCGATAAGTTTATCTACAACGCTCGGATCGGCAAGCGTTGATGTGTCTCCGAGGTTGCTGGTATCACCCGTTGCAATTTTACGCAGGATTCGACGCATGATCTTACCAGAACGAGTCTTCGGTAAGGAATCCGTCCAGTGCAGTACATCTGGTGTTGCAATTGGACCAATTTCTTTACGCACCCAATCTTTCACTTCTTTGTGTAGCTCTGCTGACGGGAATTCACCATCGTTCAAGGTAATGTAAGCGTAGATAGCTTGGCCTTTGATATCATGCGGAATGCCCACAATAGCGGCCTCAGCAATTTTATGATGTGCGACAAGAGCCGATTCTATTTCAGCGGTACCCATGCGGTGACCCGACACGTTTAGTACGTCATCAACACGGCCTGTGATCCAGTAGTAACCGTCTTCGTCACGACGAGCACCATCACTAGTAAAGTACATTCCCTTGAAGGTTGAGAAGTAGGTCTGTTCAAAGCGCTCGTGGTCGCCATAAACAGTACGCATCTGACCTGGCCATGAATCAAGGATCACCAAGTTACCTTCTGCTGCGGTTTCTTCAATGATGTTGCCCATGTTATCAACCAGTGCAGGTTGGACTCCGAAGAATGGTCGAGTTGCTGAACCTGGTTTTAAGTCTGTTGCGCCTGGTAGTGGTGCAATTAAGATACCGCCGGTCTCTGTTTGCCACCAAGTATCAACGATAGGCGAGCTCTCGTTACCAATCGTTTTGTAGTACCACTCCCACGCTTCAGGGTTGATAGGCTCACCTACTGAACCCATCACACGTAAGCTTGAACGAGATGTCCCTGCTACCGCTTCGTTACCTTTTGCCATTAGTGCACGAATAGCGGTTGGCGCAGTGTAGAGAATGTTCACTTGGTGCTTATCAACCACTTCACTCATACGAGCCGTGCTTGGGTAGTTTGGAACACCTTCAAACAGAATGGTTTTGGCCCCGTTCGCTAGTGGACCATAAATTAGGTAAGTATGGCCTGTAATCCAGCCCACATCCGCGGTACACCAGAAGGTTTCACCTGGTTGATAATCGAAGACATATTTAAAGGTCATTGCCGCGTAGACGAGGTAACCGCCTGTAGTATGTAGTACGCCTTTAGGTTTACCTGTCGAGCCAGATGTGTAGAGGATGAACAGCGGGTCTTCGGCTTTCATCTCTTCTGGTGGGCAAACGTCAGAAACGTTGGCTGTTGCTTCGTGCCACCAAACATCACGGTGTTCATGCCATTCAACATCACCACCTGTACGTTTAAGCACGACGACTTTATTGATGGTTTTTACGTCTGGGTTGGTTAGTGCTTCATCCACGTTCTTTTTCAGTGGAACAGCGCGTCCGCCACGTACGCCTTCGTCTGCGGTGATCACGACTTTAGCGTCAGAGTCGATGATACGGCCGGATAGCGCTTCTGGTGAGAAACCGCCAAATACTACGGTGTGAACCGCACCAATACGGGTACAAGCGAGCATAGCCACTGCAGCTTCTGGCACCATTGGCATGTATAGACACACCACGTCGCCCTTGCGTACGCCTTGCTCTTTCAATGCGTTGGAGAATTTACACACTTCTTTGTGTAGTTCGTTGAAAGTGAGTGTTTTGTCGTCGGCTGGATCATCGCCTTCCCAAATGATGGCGACGTCGTCCCCGTGTTCTGCGAGATGACGGTCAATACAGTTAGCCGAGACGTTCAGTGTGCCATCTTCAAACCAGCGAATATCAACATGGCCAGTGTCGAAAGAAGTGCTTTTTACTTTGGTGAAAGGTTTGATCCAATCAACGATTTTGCCGTGTTCGTTCCAGAAGCCCTCTGGATCGGTTACCGACTGCTGATACATGGCTAAGTAAGTATCATTATCCGCGTGTGTATGAGTTTTAATATTTTCTTTTACCGGATAAACGTGGGCTTCGCTCATGGCTTCTCTCCTTGTGCCTTATTTCTCGGCCTTACACCAATCTAGATAAGATTTTGAATATATTTTTGTAGGGCTGTTTTTTGGTTCTAAATAACTTGGTCGTGGTAATGACGACGTTGTGCTTATAACTGTCAGTCACCGCGCGTATTTCCACAATTAGACTTTAGGATGAGAGTGATGGAAGCGCCGGGAAATCGCTGAAACAAAAGCATTTCTGGGAGCTAAGTCAACTGATTTTTATGTATACGGCGCGGTTAGGTTGGGTAAATCGCCTTTCGTTAAGCGGACAAAGACCAAAGCGGCAGAAATCGCGTCTTGCAAGGCGTCGTGTTTGTCTTGGATAGGAAGTTCGAGGTGTTTACAAATGGCATCCAGACTTAAGTCGAAATAGGCATTCGGCAAATGTCGTTCCAACTTATCGTGGTAAATCTGACTGACTTCGATCAGTGGGTTAGGAAGTGGGAAGCCAAGTTGCCGCAGACAAGCAAGGTCTAAGATCTTTTTATCGTAACGAATGTGATAGCCCACAAGTGGTCGGTTGCCGATAAAGTCGAGCAGCTCGAGCAGCGCCTCTTTTTCACTGATGCCATCGACTAAGTCTTGGTGGCGAATTCGATGGATCTTGACCGAGCCAGAGTCGAGCGATTGTGGCGCGCGTAAGCGGACTTCAAATGGTTGACTGGTGATGATGCGGTTGTCGATGATCTTGGTGGCTGCAATAGTCACTAGCTCGGCACGATTTGGGTCAAGGCTGGTGGTTTCGCAGTCAAGAGAGACGTATTCTGTTTTATCTGGCGTGCAAAACAGCGACTGATAAGGCGAGCCTTTCAATTTGTAGTACCAGTATTTGCGTTGTAACCAGTTCATTGCTTACGCCTCTGTGATTTATGAAAATCAGGGTTAATCACGAATTTGATAATGGAAGCCTAAAAATTGCTTAAATTTCTTCACCACATGTAAGCTGTGGCGAAGCAAATCACGCTCAGTTCTATCCAGTTGTTTAATATCAATGTTATTCAACGCTTCTTGCTTTTTGAGTTGCTGATTAAGGCGAAGTTTAAAAAACAATTTCAGTGCTTCGTTGAGATTATCTGCCGTTTCGGATTCTAAGATGCGCTTATTTCTCAGAGCTTCAATGCGCTCAAACGTGTTCTTCTCTTCAATGGCATATTCCAAAGACAAGGTGCGAATGCCGTGTACAATTGGGAAAATACCGCCGCGTTTAATGTCCAATCCGTCTTTAGCACTTTTTACGTTGCCAAACAGAGTTAGGGGCACAGAAAACTGCAAGGCAGGGCGAGTAAAGTCAGACAATATCAACATGCGATCTTTCATTGTGTCACGAAGATGCGCCGCAATTGGAGCCAGCAGCTCGCAATTCCCAGCAACAGCATGGGCGTCACTGAAAATGGCTAAGTCCATGATTTGTTGTGGTTCGGCTTTAGCTATCCAGTGGTTTAGGGTGCTTATCCATTCTTGCTGTGTTTTGACCCATTTCGGGTTGTTAACCATCACTTTACCAGGGCAAAGTGGATAACCGAGCTGTTGTAGGGTGTGTGTGAAGGATTGCATCACTTGTTCGCAATGAGGCCATTCCAGACCATCTTGAATAATCAGGGCATTGTCTTGATCGGTTTTGAGAATTTGCTCTCCTCGGCCTTCAGAGCCGAGTACGATCAAGCAACAATGGTCGTGCAAGGCTGGTGGTATTACTAACTCGAACGCTTTCTCGATAATTTGCTCGTTTACGGCTGAGATCAGCTCCATGATGAAGCGAGTGCGGATGCCGTTTTTCAATAAGCTCTCGACCAATTGACGTTGGCGGTTTGAGGCCAAAGCGAGCTCTTCCACGCTGCTTGCTCGAGCAATACTGAGCGTTAACACGTGAGAGTGGGTTGAGAACGCGCTAAGAATTTGGGTCATATCCAGCATGCCGACGGCTCTGTTGCCTTCACATACCATGAGGCGTTTCATTCTGTTTCTGGTCATTGTGATCATGGCGTTGAATAGAAAGTCACCATCATCAACGTGATAAACAGGAAAGCTCGCGATCTCACCCACTGGTGTGTCGAGCGCGCAACCATCCAACATCACAGAATGCAGCATATTAGTACGAGTCACTATTGCGTACGGGTGGGCTGATGGCCATTTTTCCAATCGTGGATCATCGCCATGGAGTTGAACCAATGCAGCGTCAATCCCATTTTCTTTTAAGGAACGTGTTACCTCGTTAATT
This sequence comes from Vibrio sp. 1557, assembly GCF_033340175.1. Classification (NCBI taxonomy): domain Bacteria; kingdom Pseudomonadati; phylum Pseudomonadota; class Gammaproteobacteria; order Vibrionales; family Vibrionaceae; genus Vibrio; species Vibrio sp. 1557. The sequence goes on from NZ_JAWOVZ010000023.1 coordinate 17,482, forward strand.
GGTGTATTTGGTTCAAGGATCATCGGTGGGTGATAAATGCTGCGGTCAACTTTAGTGAGAATAAACTCCGCTAAGTTTTGCTGTTGATGGGCCGCTTCGATGAGCTCTTGCCGTTTCGATAAATTGTTATCGAAATAGGCTGCAAACTGGCCATTTTCGTTGTAAAGGGCAAGGAAAATTTCTTTCGGCAGTAGGTAAGAGAGCGTGTCCTCAAGCGCGATGTAGTGATGACGTACCTTGTCTTCAAGTAACGAGCGTACATCGAACATATCGTCGTTGGCATAATGTGCGAACACTTCCTGTTGATCGTTGGAGCGCTCTTCTACCGCGCCTTTGATCAGAATATGTAAGTGGGGGTTCTTCTGTCCGCAGGATAAAATAACATCTCGAGCTCGATAGTAGGCGACGTCCAGAGACGATCGCAGTCGCGTTTGTTGTGCTTCAGTTAAGCGATCGAACGGTGGAGATTGCATGTTAAATTTGTCAGGCATGAGAACACCCAATAATGATGGAAGGAACACTCTCTAAGTCTGACAAATTTCTTACCGGAAGCCAGACGACTTTGGTCTAAATTACGATGTTTTCGCTTGAAGATGCCAAATGTCGCAAAGTTAGTATTCCATCGAGGAAACGATAAGTTTCTTATTCTTCCCTTTTTATAATACGCATGGCGATCCATAATTCCCGGCTCGAACGTTGGTGTTCCCGTTTTAGGATATTAGTAATGTTGAAACCTTCTCCGTATGGCTGGATTTCCCAGTACTTTCTCGGATTCTTCTTTGCGTATGGCGTGTATCTGCCATTTTGGTCACTTTGGTTTAAGGATCAGGGCGTATCTTCGACAGATATCGGTTTGCTGGTCGGGTTAGGCCTTGCGACACGTTGTGTTGCCAATATCGTGATCACCCCACGAGTACACAAAGTCGAACATCTTATGCCTGCTTTACGTTGGTTGAGTTTCGCTGCCCTCCTTTTTGTTGGATTTCACTTTTTTACGGGTGGTAGCTTTTGGTTAATGGCACTAGCGACAGTGTTGTTCAATCTTTGTTGTGGACCGATTATTCCGTTGTCGGACGCGATGGCAAATTACTACGCTCGCCTGAAAATGCTCGATTATGGCCGCACGCGGCTATGGGGTTCGATCGCCTTTATCGCAGGCTCGACGGCAGTGGGCTACCTGGTGGCTGAATTTGGCTCCGATATGATCTTGTACACTGCGATGTTCGGCGTGTTTATCTCGTTGCTGTTTGCTATGCGACCGACTAACCCAATGCCTGTAACGCATGGTGGGCAAAGCGCAGAACGTCCAAAGCTGACCGCTCTTTTGACTGACAAACCGATACTAAAATTCTTAGTGTTGGTGTCACTAATTCAGGGCAGTCATGCGGCTTACTACGGCTTTAGTGCGATTCACTGGAAGGCCGCTGGTCACTCGGAAGATGTCATTGGCTACTTGTGGAGCTTAGGAGTGGCCGCAGAAGTGGCAGTGTTTGCATTGAGTAAGCGCTTATTCGTAGGTTGGTCAATACGCGCGCTGTTTATTGCTGCTGCCGTTGGTGTAATGATGCGTTGGGGTATTACGGCGTCGACAACATCAATTATTGCTTTGGTGGTTGTTCAACTATTGCATGGTGTGACTTTCGCTACCGCACACATTGCCGCGATCCAATATATCCAAAACTCCGAAGAAAATAAGATCGTAGCGTTGCAAGCGTTGTATAACGCGATTCCGTTGGGCGCATTTATCGCGTTAATGACCGTATTGAGTGGCTGGGGTTATGAGCACTGGGGACCGCTTGTGTTCTGGGGCATGGCCGCGATGGGGTTATTGGCTCTGTTCATCAAGCTTGATTCGCAAGACCCACATCAGGTGGTTGATGTATCAGACAAGCCACTTGAAACACAGAATTAGACTTATGTAACAAAGGTTAAAAACTAAGCTTTGTCTCCGTTATCAAAGCAGTGTTAAATGAAACCTCTCCCTCATGGAGAGGTTTTTTTATTCTCTTGCTTTAAAAGTAGCAAGAAAGGCAAGAAAGGATATCGGATGCAAGGATGGCTGGTGGTTCCCGTTTCTTTAGCGTATTTGGGAGCTTTATTTATCATCGCGTGGTACGGCGACATTCAGAAAAGGTGGCTAGCGCGCTGGCGGCCTTGGATTTATAGCCTTTCCATTGCGGTGTACTGTACATCGTGGACCTTCTACGGCACGGTCGGGCAGGCCAGCAGTAATCCTTGGTCTTTCTTACCCATCTATATTGCTCCCATTTTAGTGTTTACCATCGGATGGCGCGTTTTAGCTCGGCTTATTTTGATTGCTAAACGGGAACACATCACGTCGATTGCTGACTTTATCGGAGCACGCTACGGTAAATCCCAAGGTTTGGCCGTGGTTGTTACGCTCATAGCGGTTGCGGGAATTTTGCCGTACATCGCTTTACAGCTGCGTGGTATCACTATGGGGCTTGAAATTATTGCTCCGGAGCTGGCTACTGATTTTGGTTATCAAAACGATAGCGTGTCGTGGTTTGTTGTGGTCGCATTGGCGATTTTTACGATGCTATTCGGTACCCGCCACATTGATAACACGGAACACCATCGTGGGATGATGATGGCAATTGCCTTCGAATCCATTATCAAACTGCTGGCTTTTTTAGTGGTTGGTGTCTTCATTGTTTGGTTGGCGATGAACACCGAGAATTTGAGCTTAATTGATGTTGCCGCACAGACGTATCAGTCACCAAATATCCCGACTATATTGATTCATACTGTACTCACGATGCTGGCGATCGTTTGCCTTCCGCGACAATTCCATACGATGGTGGTGGAAAATGAACGTGCTCAAGATTTGCATGTGGCTCGTTGGTTGTTCCCCATTTATCTGATCTTAATGGGGATTTTTGTTTTACCTATTGCGTGGGTAGGGCAAGGTCTCTTGAGTGGCGCTTCGCCTGATACTTATGTCATCAGTGTGCCGATGTCGGTCGGGGCGAGTGAAATCGCCTTGCTTGCGTTTCTAGGCGGTACTTCAGCGGCAAGTGGCATGGTTATCGTATCGACGATTGCCTTAGCGATCATGGTCTCGAATGACTTGGTTATGCCATTGCTATTGCGTCGCATGCGACTGACGCAGCGTAACCATCACCATTTTTCTGAATTATTACTGCGGATCCGCCGTGGTTTGATTTTAGTTTTGTTGATTGGCGCGTGGTGTTTCTATCAAGCGTTGGACACCATTCATTCACTGTCTGCTATCGGCTTTCTCTCGTTCGCGGCTATCACGCAATTCGCTCCTGCGCTGGTTGGCGGTATGTATTGGCGTCAAGGGAATAAGAAAGGCGTGTATGTTGGCCTCGCGGTGGGTTTTGCTACCTGGTTGATTACGTTAATGAGCCAAACAGACATGCTTGCCGGAGACGCCAGTAATAACTTCCTGATCTGGTTGATTACGCCACCAGAGGTATTGGCTAGCTTTGATATCGCGATTTCAGATTGGGGGATGATCCTCAGTGTGGTCGCTAATGCAGTGTGTTTTGTTGTGGTTTCTATGGCTACCCGACCAAGCCTAAGTGAGCGCTTACAATCGGCATCATTCGTTGGTACACCGTTACCTGAAAGCGAAAATATGAGTCTGTACCAGAGCCGCGTTACGGTTGCAGAACTGGAAATGCTAGCATCCAGATTTGTAGGACGAACGCGAGTTAAAGCGGCGTTTCAAGCCTACTGGAGCCAGCAACGAGAAGAGTTGATGCCGAATCAGCAAGCGCCATCTTCTCTGATTCGGCATACGGAGCGTGTGCTAGCAGGGGTATTTGGAGCATCTTCTGCTAAGTTAGTGCTTACTTCTGCTCTGCAAGGAAGAAACATGCAGCTTGAAGAGGTGGCGACTATCGTCGATGAAGCCTCTGAACTGTACGATTTTAGTCGGGGTTTACTCCAAGGCGCGATTGAGCATATTGGACAAGGTATTGCGGTCGTCGATAAGCAACTACGCTTGGTAGCGTGGAACCAACGCTATTTAGAACTCTTTGAATTTCCGCCAGGCCTGATTCAAGTAGGTCGACCGATTGCGGATGTGATTCGGCACAATGCAGAGCAGGGGTTGTGTGGCCCTGGTGACCCTGATGACCACGTTCGTCGCCGTGTTTATCACCTTGAGCAAGGGACTCGGCACACCTCTTCTCGGGTTCGTCCCGATGGTCGCGTGATAGAGGTGCAAGGTAACCCAATGCCAGGTGGTGGCTTTGTGATGAGCTTTACCGACATCACCGTATTCCGTGATGCAGAGCAAGCACTGAAAGACGCCAACGAGACATTGGAAGAAAGGGTACGTCTGCGGACTCGAGAATTAGAACAACTTAACAAGCAGCTGGTGGAAGCGACGCAGCGCTCGGATTTGGAATCGAAGTCCAAATCACGGTTCTTGGCGGCAGTAAGCCATGACTTGATGCAACCGCTCAACGCGGCGCGTCTATTCGCATCTTCACTATCGGAAGTCGCCAAAGACAGCGAAGCCAAAAAGCTGTCAGCACACATTGAAAGTGCTTTAGAGGCTGCCGAAGACTTAATTGGAGATTTGCTGGATATCTCGCGTTTGGAATCGGGCAAGTTGGAAGTCAACGTGCATGGCTTTGCGTTAAATGATGTGTTATCGAATTTGAATGCTGAGTTTAGTGCGTTAGCCAAACAGCAAGGTATAGAGTTCACCATGATTCCGTCCTCACTCATGGTTAAGTCGGATCCCAAACTGCTGCGCCGTGTGGTGCAAAACTTCCTGACCAATGCGTTTCGTTATAACCCGAATGGCAAAGTCGCACTCGGTGTTCGCCGCGTGAAAGGGCGAGTGCGTATTGATGTATGGGATAATGGAGTGGGGATTGAAGAAGAGAAGCAGCAAGAGATTTTTGAAGAGTTTAATCGCGGAACTCAAGTTCGTTCCGACCAAGGTCTCGGACTTGGTTTGGCGATTTCGAAAGGAATTGCTCAGGTACTTGGGCATGAAATTTCGATGCGCTCTTGGGTTGGAAAAGGCAGTGTTTTTTCCATCACCCTAGATAAAGCTGATCATGTTCAGCCTCATCCAGTTCACGTGGCGATGAATAAGCAATCTGAACTTGGTCATCTGAGAATCCTTTGTGTCGATAATGAGCCTGACATTCTAGTCGGCATGGAAAACTTACTTTCCCGATGGGGTTGCGATACACGAGTTGCGATTGATTTAGTTGAAAGTCTACAAGCGCTTGAGGATGGTTGGATTCCGGATGTAATTTTCTCCGATTACCGACTTGATGATGGTCGTACTGGTTTAGAAGTGCTACAGCAATGCCGCCTGAGATTAGGCCACAGCTTTGAAGGCGTCATCATCAGTGCAGATCGTACCGATGATATGCTTGATGGCATCAAAGCAAATGGGTTCAGCTTTATTGCTAAGCCAGTTAAGCCGCTTAAGCTGCGTTCGGTGCTCAATCGAGTCGCTTAGGATTGGAGTGTTTGAAAAATCGCTATAAAAAGAGACCTCCGAATGGAGGTCTCGATGTTTGTAATCTTAGTTGATAGGCTGAGTTTGCCGCTTATTCTGCGACGCCGCCTTGAGTCAGTTTGGCTGGATTAAGCAATCGCTCTAGTGTGGCTCTATCCAAATCAGTTTCTTCTTCCGCGACATCAATAATCGCGCGTCCCTGTTTGTAGGCTTTTTTCGCGACTTCTGCCGCTTTTAGGTAACCAATGACCGGGTTGAGAGCCGTGACCAAAATAGGGTTTTTGGCGAGTGCTATATCCAAGTTATCTTGGCGAACTTCAAACGTCGCAATGGCTTTGTCAGCTAAAGCGGTTGCGCTGTTAGAGAGTAACTCGATGCTCTCCAATACGTTATGAGCAATAACTGGCAGCATGACGTTAAGCTGGAAGTTGCCCGCTTGGCCTGCGACGGTAATGGTGGTGTCATTACCAATGACTTGCGCTGATGCCATAGCTGCGGCTTCTGGGATCACAGGATTTACTTTGCCAGGCATGATGGAAGAACCCGGTTGCAAGCCTTGTAATTCAATTTCACCTAAACCAGCCAATGGGCCTGAATTCATCCAACGAAGATCGTTTGCGATCTTCATGATCGCAACTGCTGCTGTTTTGAGCTGTCCCGACAGAGCGACGATCGCATCTTGACTGCTTAAATTGAAAAAGAAGTTATCACTGGCCGTGAACTGAATACGAGTTGACTGGGTTAGGTTGCTAGCGAATAAGTCTGCAAAGCGTGGATCGGCATTGATCCCCGTTCCAACCGCCGTACCACCTTGGGCTAAGGCTTTTACAGCAGGAAGTGCTTGTTCAATCGCTTGTTTTGCGTGCTCGATTTGGAACTGCCAACCGCCAAGTTCTTGAGCAAAGGTAATTGGCATCGCGTCCATTAAGTGGGTGCGACCGGTTTTTACAACATCTTTCAATGCTTGCTGTTTAGACTCTAGTGTTTGGCTGAGGTGTGACAGGGCCGGGAAGAGCTGTTTTTCAATGGCTAATGCTGCGCTAACTTGAATGGCCGTTGGTACCACATCGTTGCTGCTTTGTCCCATATTGACGTGATCATTAGGGCTGACAGTGCCGCCTAGATGCTGGGAGGCCAGTGTTGCAATTACTTCATTCGCATTCATATTTGAGCTAGTACCTGATCCGGTTTGAAATACGTCAATTGGGAATTGCTCAATATGATTGCCTTCGATAATTGCTTGAGCTGCGTCAGCAATCGCGTTGGCAATATCTCCTTCAAGCAGCCCTAGCTGTGCGTTGGTGAGTGCCGCAGTCTGCTTGATGTGTGCTAACGCTTTGATAAAACCAGATGGCATTTTATGTTGACTGAATGAGAAGTTATCGACGGCGCGTTGAGTCTGGGCTTGGTAGAGAGCATCTGCAGGGACAGTTACTTCGCCCATACTGTCAGTTTCTATGCGGAATTCGGTGCTCATGGTAGGGATCCTTTTGGTTAATCGAGTGAGATTTGAATCAGGCGTAATTGTTGTTGTAGTGCGAGAAATTTCACGTCGCCTTGTTCAAACTGGTAGTAATAGCGTTTGAGGCAGAATAATGGCGTATGGATAGAATCGAGACAGACACGACGGAAGATACGACTGCGAGTTGAGTCTTGAATTGCGTCTAGTAAATGGAAATAAACCTGACGTAAAAACAGCTCACACAACAATAGATTTTCTTCATCGGCATCGTGTTCATAACAAGAAGACAACACCATTCCCCAATGAATATAGTCATGAATCACGTCTGGCTCAAAGCCATGTGGTGCGGCGAGAAGGAATCTATCTTGGGCTTTAAAAAATGCGTTAAAGATGTCCCGTTTGTTGTCCATAACCACCTCTCATTAAATGTAATGATAATTATTATCAATTAACTTGTGAGTTGGCAACCCTTTTTAGAGTAAGAGGTTGTTGAAGAAAGACTTACTGAAACAAAAGCCGACGCAAAGGCGTCGGCTGAGTAGGAATTCATTTATGCTGAGTGAAACTAAGTCACTGTCGTTTGAATACCGGTGAATTAGCTTGTCACCGTTATTCAGTAAATAAGGTTTCGTACTTCACAAATGCGGTTTGTGTTTCACCATAATACAGTGTACCGCCTGATTGAATGACGACTCTTAACCAGCTTTCTGCAGATGCAGGCTTTGGTAAGGTGATGTACCAGCTTTGGCCTGCTTGATCGGCGGGCTTCATATCAATCGGTTGAGCGTTTTTCTCTTTGTCACTCACAATAGAAACTTTAACACCTTCGAGTGGGTAAGCGGCGTTGAGTGATAATTCTAAGTTATTTTTAGTGAGTTTTTCCGAGCGAAATTTCACTTTAAAATCGCCATTTTCCATATCACACAGACCACTGGTGTAACGACAATTAGACTTACTCGCGAGTTTGTAAGTTTCCCCTTCTTGCGCCGCGTGGGGCTTCTCGCTGAGGGCCATATCGGTACCGAAGTAAGCGATCAAAGAGAGAACTGGCGCAATCAGTAGAGCGAGAATAAAGTGCTTGTTTTTGAACATCTTGGCTTCCTTGCAACGACATACTGCGAATATGGTAACTGAAAAGTGAGAATAAAAAAGCCCCGGACGGCTGGTTCCAAACGGGGCTTTTGTGGTTTTGATTAGTTTTTAGTGATCCACTGCACTACCAGCACCTACTGGCACGCGAACGTGTTCGACTAGGTCTTTTACTTCTTGTGGCGTTTCTGCTGTTACTTTGGAGACAGCGAATGCGACGATGAAGTTAAATAGTGCGCCAATAGCACCAAACGCGTTTGGCTCAATACCCAGGAACCAGTTTGTTCCCCAGCTTTCTAGATATTTCCAATCAGCAACGAAAAGGATGCCTTTGTGTTGGAATACGTAGAACAGCGTAATACTGATACCCGCAATCATACCGGCGATTGCGCCTTCTTTGTTGATGCTCTTGCTGAAGATGCCCATCATCAATGCAGGGAAGATGGATGAAGCGGCAAGACCAAAGGCGAGTGCTACCGTACCTGCGGCAAATCCAGGCGGATTTAAACCGAGATAGCCTGCGGCTGCTATCGCTACTGCCATTGATATTCGACTAGCAAGTAGCTCTTTTTTCTCGGATATGTTCGGATTGATAACCCCTTTGATTAAGTCATGGGAAATAGCTGAAGAAATGGCGAGTAGTAAACCTGCTGCGGTAGATAGTGCAGCTGCAAGACCACCTGCTGCCACAAGTGCAATCACCCAGTTTGGTAGTTTAGCGATCTCTGGGTTAGCCAATACCATGATGTCGTTATCAACGCGCAGTTCGTTGGTGGACGCATCTGAAGTGTATTGGATATTGCCATCGCCATTTTTATCGTCAAAACCGAGTAGTCCAGTTGTTTCCCAGTTTTTGAACCACGCAGGACGCTCGTCATACGCTAGGTGCTGACCCGGAGCTGGATTTACCGTATTCATTAGGTTGAGACGAGCCATCGCTGATACCGCTGGTGCTGTAGTGTAAAGGATTGCGATGAAGATCAGAGCCCAGCCTGCTGATGTACGTGCGTCGCGAACCTTCGGCACGGTAAAGAAACGGATAATTACGTGTGGTAGACCGGCTGTACCAATCATCAGTGACATGGTGTAGACAAACATATTAAGTGTGTCGCCACGTACTTGGGTCGTGTATTCACTGAATCCGAGTTCGGTCACAACTTGGTCAAGCCGATCGAGTAGATAGACATCGGTACCAGCCATGGTACTCCCCAGACCAATTTGTGGGATTGGGTTACCAGTGAGTTGCAGAGAGATAAAGATTGCAGGGATAGTGTAAGCAAGAATGAGTACGCAATATTGAGCAATCTGCGTGTAAGTGATGCCTTTCATGCCGCCAAGAACCGCGTACATGAAAACGATACACATACCAATTAATAGGCCTGTGGAGTAGTCCACTTCTAAGAAGCGACCAAACGCAACACCCACGCCTTTCATCTGACCGATAACATAAGTCACTGATGCGATGATAAGACAAACAACCGCTACGATACGTGCGGTATTGGAGTAAAAGCGTTCACCAACAAACTCTGGCACCGTAAACTTCCCAAATTTGCGTAGGTAAGGTGCTAGCAACAGCGCAAGCAGAACGTAGCCACCAGTCCAACCCATTAGAAATACTGAGCCGCCATAGCCCATGAAGGCAATTAAGCCTGCCATTGAGATAAACGACGCTGCGGACATCCAATCGGCTGCGGTTGCCATACCGTTTGCAATCGGGTTTACACCGCCACCAGCAACATAAAACTCTTTGGTTGATCCGGCGCGAGCCCAAATAGCAATCCCGATGTACAGGATGAACGTGGCGCCAACGACCAGGTAGGTAATAGTTTTCAAATCCATCTGAGTGACTCCTTATTCGTCCACGCCGAATTCACGGTCAATTTGGCGCATCTTCCATGCGTAATAGAAAATAATTCCTAGGAAGGCATAGATGGAGCCTTGTTGAGCAAACCAGAAACCGAGTTTGTAACCGCCTAGTTGAAATTGATTTAGTACGTCGACAAATAAAATGCCGCAGCCGAAAGACACGACGAACCAGATGACCATTAGGCCGATCATGAGCTTCACGTTTTTGTCCCAATAGGCTTTGGCTCTTTCTTCGCTTTCAAATGCCATTGCCGTCTCCTTACGATTGGTATTGTTGTTAATGAAATGTTTCAATATGTACATTAGCAAGGTGTTGGCAATAACTCTTTTCAACTTTAGTCGGGGTGTTAAAAATGAAGAACCCCCATATTATGGGCTTTTGCAGCGAACAAAGGGGTAAAACGTTATGTTAATAAACTGTTAAGTTAGCCAAAGGTCTAAAGGTTGATTGGATAAACAGGCATGATTAAGACGGGCCATTAATCTTTTCTTCATTGAACTTGGAGATGCTGTGTAAGTATTGGTGGTGATCTTGTGGCTCTTAAAGAGAGAAGGCGTAGATAAGAAAGCTCACAAGTAATTTATTTACATAAAGTTTTCGCATCAAATCACCGTTTTAACGCACAATAAAGTAATATAACTGAGTCATTCTCGTACAACCTCGCATTTTGAGACGGTGTAAAGGGGAGGCAGATTAGGGCATTACCTCATTAACGAAGTAGCCTGCTCATCACAATTATTATCGTTTTTCATTAAGGGAGGGTGAGAATGGACGCAGACACCATTAACAGTTTTTTTCTAATAGGTGCGTTGTTAATCGCACTTAGCGTTCTTTTAAGCCCAGTGTCTTCTAAGTTGGGAATCCCAATTCTTTTGGTATTTTTAGCCGTTGGAATGCTAGCGGGGGAAGACGGCTTAGGCGGCATTTTATTCGATAACTTTTCGATCGCTTATTTGGTTAGTAACCTCGCATTAGCCATCATTTTGCTTGATGGTGGGATGAGAACGCGGGTCGCCAGCTTTAGGGTTGCGTTATGGCCCTCGGTCTCTTTGGCGACATTTGGCGTTGCGATCACCACCATTTTAACCGGGCTGATGGCAACGTGGTTATTCGACTTAGATTTATTGCAAGGCATATTGGTTGGTGCGATTGTTGGTTCCACCGATGCTGCCGCGGTCTTCTCTCTACTCAAAGGTCGTAGCCTGAACGAACGTGTTGGTTCAACGCTGGAAATTGAATCCGGCACCAATGACCCAATGGCGGTGTTTCTGACCGTAACTCTGATTGCTATTTTAGCGAACCCTGGCGCAGATTTAAGTGCGGGCTTTTTGGCGTTCAGTTTTCTTAAGCAGTTTGGTATTGGCGCGTTACTTGGCTTCGCTGGTGGCTGGCTCTTATGGAAAGTTATCAATCGCAATCAATTACCAGATGGGCTGTATTCTATTTTAACGGTCAGTGGTGGCTTGCTTATTTTCGCTTTATCTAACACTTTGGGTGGCAGTGGTATTTTGTCGATTTACCTTGTTGGTCTTTTATTAGGTAACCGTCCAACACGCAGCCGCCACTCTATTCTTCATGTTTTAGATGGTATGACGTGGCTAGCTCAAATTGGTATGTTCTTGGTGCTTGGTTTGTTGGTTACGCCATCCAATTTACTCTCTATTGCGTTGCCAGGTCTTGCGCTTGCTTTCGGGATGATTTTGTTTGCCCGACCAATCTCAGTTTGGATTGGTTTACTGCCATTCAAGAGTTTCACGCCACGTGAAAAGTGGTTTGTCTCTTGGGTAGGATTGCGTGGCGCTGTACCTATCATCCTCGCGGTATTTCCGATGATGGCAGGGTTGCCAGATGCTCAACTGTACTTCAATTTGGCATTCTTTGTAGTAATGGTGTCTTTGATAGTACAAGGGGGCACGTTGACTAAGGCGATGTCTCTTGCAAAGGTCGAGCTACCTTCTAAGCCTGAGCCAATTTCGCGTACGGGTGTAGAGATTTACCCGACCAGTGAGTGGGAGCTGTTTATCTATAGACTTAAAGCAGATAAATGGTGCATTGGTGAGCCATTACGTAGTCTTTCGATGCCGGAAGGAACGCGTATCGCCGCTGTATTTCGCAGTAAAGAGCTATTGCACCCATCCGGCAGTACGCGTCTTGAGGAAGATGATACCTTGTGTGTATTAGCACAAGAAAAGGATTTAGATGCACTGAGCTTACTGTTTAGTGAAGCCCCAGAGAAAGCGTCGCTAGCGCGATTCTTCGGTGACTTCTTCCTCGATATTGAAGTGAAGCTTGCCGATATTGCCGTGATGTATGGTTTGAATCTGGGGGATGAACCGCTGGATAAAAGTTTGAGAAACCTTGTCGAAGAGCAATTAGGTAGCACGCCAGTATTGGGAGACCATTTCGAGTGGCAAGGTTTGCATTGGATCGTCGCTGATGTTGTTGATCAGCAGGTCACTAAAGTCGGTATCCGATTGCCAAACGAAAAAAGTAAGTCTGACGATAAGACGTCAATCTAGTCGCTCATTTCCGTCAGCATAATCACGGCTTGCGTGCGGTTCTTTACACCGAGCTTACGGAAAATCGCTGTCATGTGCGCTTTTATGGTGGCTTCTGAAACATTCAATTCGTAAGCGATTTGCTTGTTCAGCAAGCCATCGGACAACATTCCCAACACTTTATATTGCTGCGGTGTTAGCGCAGCAATCTTTTCCGCTAAGTCATTACATGCCGCGTTATTGGTGATCAACCCTTCAGGGAAGTATGGGTCGCCATTCAGCACTTGATTGAGCGCGTTCACTAATTCGCGCATGTCGCTGGACTTGGGAATAAAACCAAATGCACCATGGCTTTTCACTTGCGTCACGATCGCCGGCTCTTCACTCGCTGAAACGACGACGATAGGTAAATCTGGATGCTCTGCTCGCAAATGAATCAAGCCAGACATACCATTTGCTCCTGGCATTTTGAGATCCAATAGCACTAAATCTGGCTCTTCCTCTCGCTCCAACAAAGCCAGAAGTGCGTCGAGTGAGTCCGCTTCCAGCAAATTTGCACCACTAATAGCCATGTGGATAGATTGAAACAAGGCATTCCGGAAGAGTGGGTGATCATCTGCAATAATGATGGTGTAGGTCGAATCCATGACGTTAAACACTTTTGACTATTTCGTTAAATTTATTATTGTCCAGCTTTGAGAGAGTGGACAATATTTATTCGCTAAAAGTCTGAACCAAATCGACTTTTATTAGGAAAATTGCATATAAACGCAATGTTCTTATTCAAATCTGAGCAACAAAAAAAGCCAGTGGACATCACTGGCGTTTGAATATCTGGTTATCAGAACTGCTTGATATGCTCTAAGAAAGGCTCGGCTTGCATAAAGCCCGTCAAACGAGCGTTTGAAACGTGTTCACCACTGGCATCCCAAAACTCAATTGTTGGTAAACCAAGCACACTCATGTGCTTCAGTAGTTCGATGTCTTGCACTTGGTTTTTGGTCACGTCTGCTTGCAGAAGAACGAAGTCTTGCAGTTTGGCTTCGACGCTTGGGTCATGGAAGGTGTACTTTTCAAACTCTTTACATGCTACACACCAATCGGCGTAGAAATCGAGCATGACGGGTTTACCTGCCGCTTTCGCAAGTGCCAGTTGTTCTTCAAGCTCCGCCACGTTAGCAATGCGAGTAAAGCTAACAGTGGCTTGCTGAGTTTGTGTTTTGCTGTTGCCAAACCAGTAATTTAAGATAGGTTGTGCTGAGGCTAGCAAACCTAAGACGGCGATTATGCCCACGGCACTTTGTTTCCAGCCACCAAACTCTAGACTGTTTTTGATGTGGTATAGCCAACCAAAAGCAGCAATACCCAGTGCTGACCACAGAATCGTTGACCACATTTCTGGCATGATGCGTTCTAGTAAGAAGATAGGTGCGGCAAGCAGAATAAAGCCGAAGAGTGTTTTCACTCGGTCCATCCAACCGCCGGCTTTTGGTAGCAACTTGTTGCCAAATACCGCTACAAGGATCAGCGGAATACCCATGCCCATCGCTAGCGCGTAAAGGGCGACCCCACCGGTGAGTAAGTCGCCACTTTGTGCTACGTAAAGCAGCGCACCAGACAGAGGTGCCGTGGTACATGGTGAGCACACCAGTCCAGAAATCGCCCCCATGGCGAATACGCCTGCACTGCTGCCGCCTTGCTGTTTGTTGCTGAGGTTGTTTAACCACGTTTGAACGTTGCTTGGTAGCTGTAATGAGTACAGACCAAACATAGACAAAGCGAGTGCGATGAACAGTACGCTCAAGCCAGTCAGCACATAAGGGTGTTGCATTGCCGCTTGGAACTGCATACCTGCAGATGCCACCACAAGGCCGAGTAGGGTGTAAGTCAGCGCCATGCCTTGCACGTAGACGAATGACAAGCCTAGCGCGCGGCGTTGGCTTAGTTTGCCACTGCCAAGCACTATGCTGGTCAGAATTGGGTACATCGGCAGCACACAAGGTGTAAACGCCAAGCCCACACCAAGCGCCAAGAACAGAAGTGGTGTCCACCAGTTATCAGCAAGGTTGGCTGCAAGGCTATCTTGCTGTGTTACTGGCGCTGATGATGTGTCACCAGACGTAGATGATTGCGCCGCTGGTGGCGTTGCTGTTGGTGCCTGTTCTGCTTTTGATGCAGTTGTCGCCGTTATTGAATCTGAGTTCGACGAAGTAAACGCGCTGATAGGAATCACGCGAGTTTCTGGCGGGTAACAGAAGCCTGCTTTCGCACAACCTTGATATTGCACCACCACGCGCGCACCGTCTTGCCAATCATGCATTGGTACATTAACGAAGAGAGGTTGAGTATAGATATGCACGTCACCAAAGAATTCATCTTTATGCGGTGTGCCGTCTTCCATTTGCAGTTCGCCTAGCGATACTTTCTCACCAGCTACAGACAAGCGCTCTTGATATAGGTAGTACCCGTCACGTACCTGCCAATCGAGCATCAATTTGTCATCTTGCTGGTAGAAGTTAAATGGAAACGCCTGATCAACCGGAACAAAGCTGTCGCTGCTGCTACCAAAACTGTTGTTCTGGCTACTGTTAAACTGGTCTTTGCCAAATAAAGCTAAAGACGGAGTGGAAAAGGTAATGAGCCCTAAGAGTAAAACGGAAAGTAATGCGCGCATAAAAGAGTCAATTCATCTTAGATAATTGCCGTTAGTGTAACTCAATCAGACCCGGAGGCGAGTCAATAAGTTTCATGAAAATGAAGATTTATTGAGCATAAATCAAGACAACAGGGAATAAAAAAGGGAGCCGAAGCTCCCCGAGTAAGACTCTGTTTCTACTAGATCAGTAGACCACCGAATGCGAAGCCAAGTGCTACCGCAGAAGCGATGGTTACCACACCAGGTACAAAGAATGGGTGGTTGAATACGTACTTACCGATACGAGTTGAACCCGTGTCGTCCATCTCAACCGCGGCAAGTAGCGTTGGGTAAGTTGGCAGCACGAATAGCGCACTTACTGCTGCGAAAGATGCAACTGCGGTAAGTGGTGCGACACCGATTGCTAGTGCTGCTGGCATCAGCGCAACAGTGGTTGCACCTTGTGAGTAAAGCAGCATTGAAGCGAAGAATAGAACAAGTGCTAGCATCCATGGGTAGTCTGCTAGTAGCGCACCAGCCACTTCTTTGATGCCGTCAACGTGCGCGTTAACGAACGTAGAACCTAGCCATGCCACACCAAGAACACACACACACGCTGTCATACCAGAGCGGAATGTTGCTGCGGCTGGGATTTTGCCAGCATCGATTTTACAGCTCATTACGATAGCTGCCGCAGCTGCTAGCATTACCGTCATGATAGCTTCGTTACGACCTAGAGCAGGGTTCTCGATAAGGCCAACAGAGCCAGAAATTGCTGCTGCGTAACACACGACAAATGCGATTGCGCCTAGGAAGATGAATGTTGCTTTCTTCGCTGTTGGTAGGATTTCGCGTTTTGCTTCTGTATTTAGCTTGATTAAGCCTTTTTCTAGACGCTCTTGGTATTCAGCATCGTCTTTTAGCTCACAGCCCATGAAGTTCGCCACGAACGCACCGATCATGCACGCGATGAACGTCGTTGGGATACAGATTGCTAGTAGTGTTAGGTAGTCAACGCCAAATGGGTGCAGCATTGCCGCGAACGCTACAACAGCCGCTGAGATTGGTGATGCGGTGATAGCGATTTGCGATGCTACGACCGCGATAGACAGTGGACGAGAAGGGCGCACGCCTTGGCCTTTCGCTACTTCTGCAATCACTGGCAAAGTAGAGAATGCCGTGTGGCCAGTACCCGCCATTAATGTCATTAGGTAAGTTACGATAGGCGCATAAAAGGTGATGCGCTCAGGATGCTTGCGCAAAAAGTTTTCAGCAACTTGCACCATCCAGTCTAAACCACCAGCGACTTGCATTGCTGCGATAGCGGTGATTACAGACATGATGATCAAAATTACGTCAACGGGAATGTAAGCTTGGCTTGTTGGTACGCCCAAGATCAAAGACAACGCAATGACCCCAGCACCACCGGCAAAACCAATGCCGATACCACCGATTCTTGCCCCCAAATAGATGAAGAGCAGAACCACGAAGAGTTCGACCATGACCATATTGATACCTCTTTAGTTTTTTATTTGATTCTGATTTTTTGAACACTCAGGAACAGGAGTAAATGCTCAGAGAATGAGAACCTAGTGGTTTAGCGGCAATAAAAGCATATAAAAAATGTGGTTAACCGTATGAGAGCCTAAAAAAGGGGCCTGAGTGGCCCCCTTCGGATTCGTTATTACTCGTAACGTTTTGCTTTGTAAGTAGGATGCATGAAGTTTTCTACTGACAAGATTTCATCAAGCTCCTCTGCTGTAAGCAGACCGCGCTCTAGCACGACTTCACGAACACTCTTACCAGTTTCTGCACAAATCTTACCTACGATGTCACCTTCGTGGTGGCCGATGTATGGGTTTAGGTAAGTGACGATACCGATAGAGTTGTAAACGTAGTTTTCGCAAACTTCTTTGTTCACTGTGATGCCGTCGATACATTTATCACGTAGGTTCACACACGCGTTGTGTAGTAGAGAGATAGACTCAAACACACTTTGTGCGATAACTGGTTCCATTACGTTTAGCTGTAGCTGACCGCCTTCTGCTGCGAAAGAAACCGTGTTGTCGTTACCGAGAACTTTGAAGCAAACTTGGTTTACTACTTCTGGGATAACTGGGTTTACTTTAGCTGGCATGATTGAAGAGCCTGCTTGCATTTCAGGTAGGTTCAATTCATTTAGACCCGCACGAGGACCAGAAGAAAGTAGACGAAGGTCGTTACAGATCTTCGATAGTTTCACTGCTAGGCGTTTTAGCGCGCCGTGAGTCATTACGTATGCACCACAGTCAGACGTTGCTTCGATAAGGTCTTCTGCTGCAACAACGTCAAGGCCTGTTACTTCCGCTAGGTGTTTTACTGCAAGCGCTTGGTAGCCAGTTGGTGTATTTAGACCAGTACCGATTGCGGTTGCGCCTAGGTTGATTTCTAGGAGGAGTTTAGATGTGTAATCTAGAGCACGAATCTCTTCGTTTAGTGTTACCGCCCATGCATGGAACTCTTGACCTACTGTCATTGGTACTGCGTCTTGAAGCTGAGTACGGCCCATTTTCAGTACATCTTTAAACTCAACGGCTTTAAGTTCGAATGCGCCTTTTAGGTACTCAATTGCTTCCATTAGCTTGTGTACGCTGTTGTATACCGCAATACGGAAACCTGTTGGGTACGCACAGTTGGTTGATTGGCTCTTGTTTACATGGTCATTTGGGTTAACAAATTCGTATTGGCCTTTCTCTTTACCCATCAACTCAAGCGCAACGTTTGCGATCACTTCGTTCGTGTTCATGTTAACTGAAGTGCCTGCACCGCCTTGGAATACGTCTGATGGGAACTGATCCATACACTTGCCAGTTTCTAGGATCAAATCACACGCTTCGATGATGTAGTTTGCAACGTCTTTTGGAATAGCGCCAAGTTCTTTGTTTGCTAACGCTGCTGCTTTTTTGGTCATTACCATGCCGCGTACAAATTCTGGTACGTCAGAAATGGTCATATTAGAGATATTGAAGTTCTCGATCGCACGTAGCGTATGAATACCGTAGTACGCATCTGCAGGGACATGACGTTGACCTAATAGATCTTCTTCAATACGAGTGGCTGGGTTTGCTGTTTTTGGAGCATCAGATAGGGTAGCCATAGCAGGATCCTTAGATGATAATTCTGATAATAAAGTTATTTATTAGCCATTTCTGCAATCTAGAATCCATTCATCAGAATTTTTGGCTGGAAAATCCGTCCTGACTTATGTGGCACATGATACTGCACCTAGCGCATAAAAATAGTAACTAGATCACCTTTTTCGTTTTTCATGAGTCAATAATTTGCAAAGTATGAACGGGTTATTAATAACCCTTTATGGGTACTCGATTTTCCTCGACAAACATGAGTTTTTAGAGTTCGAAATTAGCACTTTAAAAGCACGAAAAAATCGGTATGCAATTGAATGAAACGCGCTCCCGCTACTTTGTCTAAAAAAGAAGGAGACCAGT
This sequence comes from Vibrio sp. 1557, assembly GCF_033340175.1. Classification (NCBI taxonomy): domain Bacteria; kingdom Pseudomonadati; phylum Pseudomonadota; class Gammaproteobacteria; order Vibrionales; family Vibrionaceae; genus Vibrio; species Vibrio sp. 1557. Next base: position 36,000 of record NZ_JAWOVZ010000023.1, read on the forward strand.
ATGAACACGCTTTTTTACAACGATTCGTTTGAGCTTAGTCTGCTTTTACCATTACACTGAATTAAACAAAGGAGGGCGTGTGTTTCCTATCTTATTATTAGCGTTTATTTTTGTTCCGATCATTGAAATCGGCTTATTTATTCAGGTGGGCGGTTTTTTAGGTTTATGGCCGACCATTGCACTAGTCTTAATCACGGCATTTGTTGGTGCATCGTTGGTTCGTAGCCAAGGTATACAAACACTGATGTCAGTACAGGGGCGTCTTGAACAAGGTGAAATTCCAGCCCAGCAAATTTTTGAAGGCGTAATGCTAGCGGTGGCTGGCGTGCTACTGTTAACCCCGGGCTTTATGACCGATGCCCTTGGTATGTTGGTGTTGCTTCCTGCGCCACGCGCCGCGATAGCTAAATACTTGATGAGCAAAATGGTGGTGAAAACCATGCATGGCGGTGGCTTCCAAGGTGGTTTCTCTAACCAGGGGCCATTTGAGCAAGACCCGTTCCGTCGTGACCCATTTGATTCCCAGTCAGATAATGGCAAGACCTTCGAAGGGGAATACGAGCGTAAAGACGATGATGATCGCAACAAGCTCAACTGATTGAGTTAGTCAGTAAAGAAAACAAAAGGGCGCACCAAGCGCCCTTTTCTGTATTTGGAATTCGTGCTGCTTACAATGCGCCTTCAAAGCCCATTTGACGCCATGCTTCAAAAGCAATGATCGCAACGGCATTCGAAAGGTTTAGGCTGCGTGCGTCCGGCATCATTGGAATGCGAATACGCTGCTCCATTGGCAAGCTATCGATGATTTCAGCAGGCAAACCACGAGTTTCTGGACCAAACATCAAAACATCACCCGTTTGGTATTGTGCATCAACGTGGTGACCTGTGGTTTTGGTGGTGCAGGCAAACAATCGGTAGTTACCTTGCCTCTCTTTCTCTAAATATTCTAAGAACGCTTGATAGTTTTTATGACGCGTTACGCGAGCTAAATCATGGTAATCCAAACCAGCGCGGCGGACTTTTTTCTCTTCAAGATCGAAACCCAGAGGTTCAATTAAGTGAAGGTTTGCACCGCAGTTGGCGCATAGTCGAATGATGTTGCCGGTGTTCGGCGCGATTTCTGGTTCGTATAAAGCGATATCAAACATGGTATTGAAATAGAGTTGGTCAAAGAGAGGGGCAGTATATACCCAAGTCACCGAGATATGCGAGATTCAGCAAGATTGACCTGGGTATGAAAGCAGGCATTAGCGCGGATGTTAATACCGTAAGTAGCGATGCTCTTTATAAGAGAGCGTGAGCATAGTTTTCTTCAACTGCTCGCCAGTTGACGACGTTCCACCACGCATCAATATATTCTGGGCGACGGTTTTGGTAGCTGATGTAATACGCGTGCTCCCACACGTCTAATGCGAGGATTGGTTCACCGCGCACATCCACTACATCCATCAGAGGGTTGTCTTGATTACTGGTGGACGTAATGTGAATCTCACCATCTTTTACGATCAGCCATGCAAAGCCAGACCCAAAGGTATTGATGGCAGCTTGGGCAAACGCCTCTTTAAATTGCGCAAAGCTACCAAATTTATCGTTAATTGCTTGAGCAAGCGCGCCTTGAGGCTCTCCGCCACCGTTTGGTGACATGCAATTCCAATAAATGATGTGGTTGTAATAGCCGCCACCATTATTACGTACTGCTGGACTGAGCTTAGAGATATTGTCAAAGATCTCGTCTAATGACTGAGTTTCGAGCTCACTCCCTTCAACGGCATTTACAAACTTATCAAAGTACGTCTTGTGGTGTTTGCTGTAATGCACTTCCATGGTTTTCGCGTCGATGTACGGCTCTAGTGAATCGTACGGGTAAGGCAGAGCGGGAAATGTATGTGACATAGTAAATCCTCCTTAATTGGAAAATTCACTTTAATGCTAACGATAATTATTATCAACTTTGATCTTTGTAAGGGTATTCTAAGAAGCCTCACCAATTTCTAAAGTGAGGGTGGGGCTGTGAATCACTCACTCTAGAAATATGGTGCGAATTATTGTTAGTTCATCAAATTGAGACTAACAATTGATCGGTAAGGTGATACTCATACGCAATCCGCCTAAAGGACTTCGGCTGGCTGCGATCGTGCCACTGTGCTGGCGAATGGCACTTTCGGTAATGGTTAGGCCGAGACCTGTGCCGCCAGAGTGGCGATCGCGTGCCGTGGAAACGCGATAGAACGGGCGAAAAATCGCGGCCAGTTCCTCTTCTGGTACACCTTCTCCATTATCGTCAACCGTGATACGAAGCGTATCGTCATCGGCTTTGATGTCGATTTGTACCTCATCTTTTCCGTAGTAAATGGCGTTACGAACGATATTTTCCACCGCACTCATCAGCAGTTTAGGGTTACCGGAAATATTGCGCTTAGGTAATTCTGAATAGTGTAGCTGTTTGCCCATTTGCTCTGCTTCAAACTGCGCATCTTTAATGATTTCTTCCCATAAACTTTCTAGTGGCTGTGTTTCGCGAGTCATATGACTGTTCGCCTGCATGCGAGAAAGCTCTAATAGTTCGCTGATCATCTGTTCCAAGCGCTGCGCTTCGGTATCGATACGAGTCAGTTCTGGGCTTTCGCCTTGTTTACGCGTCGCTAATGCGCTTGCCATGCGCAGACGAGTTAAAGGTGAGCGCAGCTCGTGAGAGATATCGGATAGCAAACGTTGTTGTCCTGAAATTATTTGATTAACCGCTTCGACCATCTGGTTGAAGCTGCTGCCTGCTTGACGAAATTCCGCCGTACCTTTTTCTAAATTTGGGTCTGTGACAAATTCACCTTTCGCCACACGTTGAGCAGCGGCTTCAAGACGACGTGCAGGCTGACTCAAAGCCCAAGCAAGCCATAACAGCAATGGTGTACTAACCAGCATGACCGCAAGCAAGAGCTGGAATGGGTGATCAAACAGACGCAGGAGTAGAGGTGGTGGCTCATTCCACTTGAAGCCCACGTACATCAAGATATCGGAACCTGCCAAAGTGATAGGAATTGGGCCCGCAATCATGTATCGACCATACAGCTTCTGCTTTGGATTATTGTAATCTTCGATACTGGTGACAAAGTTTTGCATGGCACGCAATTGAAAATTGCTGCGTTTTTCTGTCGTAAGAACATTACCGCTGTAGTCAGAAAAAAAGACTCGTGGGCGAGGGTCGTGCTTGCCGTGGCGGTTGCCCTCGATACGAAAAAGTATGCGGCCTAAATCAGTTTGCTGGCTGTATTTTTGTTGGATTGAGTCACGCGTTTCTACCATACGTTTGTAGTGTTCTTCTGGAATATCGCGAGCTTTGCGTGGGTCCAAATGTGGCAGTGATAGCACGGCTATCAATACTAATAACATGGTGAACCAAAAAATGGCAAAGATGCGTCCATACAGGCTATTGATGTTTGGCAGTTTGATGCGTGATAGGTGCATTAATCCTCCTCAAGCAGCATGTAGCCACGACCACGCAGGGTTTTAATTCGCGGCTTGCCATTGCTTTGATCTGGTAATTTTTTACGTAAGTTCGAGACATGCATATCGATAGCGCGATCAAAAGCAGCGAGTCGTTTACCAAGCACATCTAAGCTCAGTGTCTCTTTGGTCAGCACTTGTCCTGGGTTTTGTACGAAGTGGGTGAGTAGCGCAAACTCGGTTGCTGTGAGATCGAGTAACTGTTGCTCACAATACGCTTCTTGCTTACCGGGATAGAGGCGGATTTCTTGATACTCAATGCAATCGCTGTTTTTGGTATTTTTTTGTGTGCTGCTAGTGCGGCGTAAAATCGCGCGGATTCGCGCTAGCAGCTCTCGGTCACTAAAAGGTTTTGGTAAATAATCATCCGCGCCCAGTTCCAAGCCGATCACGCGATCAATTTCTTCCCCTTTAGCGGTCAGCATCAAGACGGGAGTTTCCCAATTTTCACGTAAGCGTTTCAGCGTTTCCATGCCATTGAGTTTTGGCATCATGACATCCAACAAAATCAAATCAATCTTATCATTGATCGCGGCTAAGCCGGCTTCACCGTCATTTGCTTCGCTGACGTCAAACCCTTCGAAACTGAGTACTTCTTTTAATAAGCTAGTTAGCTCGATATCGTCATCGATTAAAAGAATGTTTGCCATGGGGGCACCTATAGTAAGTTACCGATAGCCTAATATTACATTGGAATGATGCGCAACGAAGAGGAGAAAAATCACTCTTTACGATTCTTTACGCTCCCTATACGTCGCTTTACCTAGCGGGTCGTATTCTATACTCAAGCGCTGTGAGAACAGCTCAGAAGAACCACTCACCTGTGTAAGGAATCGTATTATGAAGTCTGCAAAAAAACTTGTGTTAGCTGCTGTTGTTCTACCTCTTACTCTTGGCGCCGCAAGCGCATTCGCTTACGGTGGTAAAAACCATCATAAAGGCCCTCGTGACGAATGCGGCATGGGTATGGACCGAGGTGTCATGCGTCAACTAGACCTGACTGATGCACAAAAAGATCAGCTAAAAGAAATGCGTGATGCAAACAAAGCAGAAATGAAAGCAAAATTCGCTGATGGCAAAGAAGCACGTATGGCTGAGCGTCAAGCGCATCACGCAAAAGTACAATCGCTTTTGCTGGCGGATAACTTTGATGAAGCTCAAGCTAGCGAATTAGCAAAAGAGATGGTTGAGCGCCAAACGGAACGTCGCGTGCAAATGCTAGAAAGAAAGCACCAAATGCTTAGCGTATTAACACCTGAGCAGAAAGCGAAATTTGTTGAGCTACAAAATGAACGTATGCAAGAGTGTGGCGACAGAATGCACAAGCGCATGGAAAAGTCGCGCAATAATTAAGTCATGAATTGATGTTATATAAAGAGGCAGCCATTGGTTGCCTCTTTTTGATCTGGTTATTTCATGGTCATTCAATATACTCAACGTATGGTTTTAGTTAACTCTTTGATTATGAAACAGCAATACGCACGTTTAGTTACGACCGCCGCTTGGACTGCAACCATTGTGGCGACGCTTCTTCTGATCGTAAAAGTCATCACGTGGTGGGTAACCGGCTCAGTGAGCTTATTGGCGTCATTGATTGACTCCATGTTAGATATCGCGGCTTCGGTTGTGAATCTTGTGGTGGTTCGTTACGCCTTACAACCGGCAGACCGCGAACATACGTTTGGACATGGTAAAGCTGAGTCCTTAGCGGCCCTAGCCCAAGCAATGTTTATTTCGGGCTCGGCAGTATTTTTGATTCTTAACGGGATTGACCGATTTTTCCGCCCACATGCTTTACACGCACCGGAGTTAGGTGTGTATGTATCGCTGTTTGCGATTGTGGTCACACTTGGCTTGGTGATGTTCCAAAAACATGTGGTTCGCGTGACGGGGAGCCAAGCAATAGCGGCGGATTCTCTGCATTATCAGACTGACTTGTATATGAATGCTGCGATCATGGTTGCTCTGGGGCTCAGTTACTTTGGAGTGACTCAAGCGGACGCTGTGTTTGCGGTTGGTATTGGTGTCTTCATTCTTTATAGCGCTTTCAAAATGGTCAGCGAAGCGATTCAAGCCTTACTTGATAGAAAGTTGCCCGATGAAGAGCTTGAGCAAATTAACCAAGCTTGTTTGAGCGTAAAAGGGGTATTGGGTGTGCATCAGTTACGCACGCGAATGTCCGGACCGACGCGCTTTATACAGTTGCATTTAGAGCTAGACGATAACTTACGATTAATTGAGGCGCATTACATTGCTGATAAAGTGGAAGATAATTTATTGGCTCTGTTTCCTGATGCGGACGTACTGATCCATCAAGATCCATTGTCTGTCGTTTTCGGACCTGAGAAAGAGCAGAAAGCGCAAGATTGGTAGGCTTGAAAAATCCATCAGTGCCCGACGACAAACAGGTACTTATTGACTATCTTTCCATCAATACTTATTAAGATTCGTGATCCTGATATGAATCAACAAAGTTTCATAGAGAAACTGTAATACTCTTACATAAGTAGAAAAGTTACATAAAAAAGTGCGTTTTCATTGGTAATCCTGTAGAGGAAATGTAACATAACGCACAGTTCTGGATTATGCAGGTTGCTTGGTAACAAGGGGCCTAAAAGAAAATTAAATAATTGATTGCCAAAGATCGAGGGTGAGCATGATTAAGAAGATCGGTGTTTTAACAAGTGGCGGTGACGCACCTGGTATGAACGCTGCGATACGCGGCGTAGTACGTACAGCACTATCCGAAGGATTGGAAGTATTCGGTGTGTACGACGGCTACCTAGGCCTATACGAAGGCCGCATCGAGAAGCTAGATCGTTCTAGCGTTTCAGATGTGATCAACAAAGGTGGTACGTTCCTAGGTTCTGCACGTTTCCCTGAATTTAAACAAGTGGAAGTTCGTGAAAAAGCGATTGAGAACCTGAAAAAACATGGTATCGATGCACTAGTGGTAATCGGTGGTGATGGTTCGTACATGGGTGCGAAGAAACTGACTGAAATGGGTTACCCATGTATCGGTCTTCCGGGCACAATCGACAACGATATCGCAGGTACGGATTACACTGTGGGCTACCTAAGTGCACTAAACACCGTTATCGATGCAATCGACCGTTTACGTGATACTTCTTCATCTCACCAACGCATTTCAATTGTAGAAATCATGGGCCGTCACTGTGGTGATTTGACTCTGATGTCTGCAATTGCGGGCGGTTGTGAATACATCATCACTCCGGAAACTGGTCTAGACAAAGACAAGCTGATCAGCAACATCCAAGATGGTATCGCTAAAGGTAAGAAACACGCGATCATCGCGCTTACTGAGCTAATGATGGATGCTAATGAACTAGCTCGTGACATCGAAGCCGCGACAGGTCGTGAAACTCGTGCAACAGTACTTGGTCACATCCAACGTGGTGGTCGTCCAACTGCATTTGACCGCGTACTAGCATCTCGTATGGGTAACTACGCTGTTCACCTATTGATCGAAGGTCATGGTGGTCGTTGTGTAGGTATCGTGAAAGAGCAACTTGTTCACCACGATATCATCGACGCAATCGAAAACATGAAGCGTCCAGTACGCAACGATCTATACAAAGTTGCTGAAGAGTTGTTCTAAGCAAGCTTGAAATAGATAAACAAAACCGCGGCTTTCCGCGGTTTTTTTGTATTTGAGAATCAACAAAAAGAAACTAGCGATAGACGAGTGTTAAGACACGCTGCTCTGCTCTATGAGCGTTAATTTTCGCTCGCGCAGCGCAAACAAGTAGCCCAGTAGCCCACCCAACGTATTCCCAACCGCGATACCGATAAACAAGCCTTCAATGCTGTAGATTTGGCTCCCGACCCACGCCGATGGCAAGGTAAAAATGAACAGCCGCATAAAGCTCCACTGGAATGCACGCAATGGCTTGTGCATCGCATTCAAACCACTGACTAACATCATTACGATGCCTTGGAAGCCATAACTAAATGGCACCACCAGTAAATAATGCCAAAGCAGGTTTTTCACCGCATCTTCCTGAGAAAACAGCGCAGCCAGAGGAATGCTCAGCGGTACCATCATCAAGAAGATAAACCCTTGGAATACCACTGCAAAACGCATGCTAATAAATAAACCGGAAAAGGCTCGTTGCGGTTGTTTGGCTCCTAAATTTTGTGCCATAAACGGTGTGAGGGCAGAGGTCAGCGACATCAATACTAGAATCAATATGGACTCAATACGCTGCGCTGCGCCGTAAGCAGCAACCGCCGCTGTACCGTGGTTGGATAACAGCATCATCAGAATGGCACCGGACAACGGATTCATCGCGTTTGATAGCGCAGCAGGGGTACCAATTTTTAGTGTCTGTTGCCAGTCTTGTTTCAGCAAAGCCCATTGGGGTTGAGCAAGCAATTTTTCCCGTTTAATTAGCACATAGAATGAGCCACACAAAGCACCTAACCAGCTAAAGGCACTTGCTATGGCTGCGCCTTGAATGCCAAGTTCCGGAAAAGGGCCATAACCGAAAATCAACAATGGATCGAGCATGCCATTAATCAAACCAGCCAACATCATGACTTTTGCTGGTGTTTTTGTGTCGCCAGTAGCTCGGATAGCACTGTTGCCCGCCATTGGGATCACTAGCAGAGGAATGGTGAGATACCAGACCTGCATATATTGCTCAATAAGAGGGATGAGATCATCAGACGCACCAAGAAAACGAAACAATGGCGCAATGGTGGTAAAGCCAATAGAAGACGCGATAGCCACAAGTAACACGGCTAACAACAAACCGTGGGTGGTGAACCGAGCAGCTTGTGGTGCATGACCTTGCCCAAGCAAGCGACCAATATTGGTCGATAGTCCCATCCCAATCCCCATCGTAATGCAATTAACCGCAAAGGTGACAGGAAAGGTATAGCTGATAGCCGCTAGCGCTTGAGTGCCAAGCAACGAGATAAAAAACGTGTCCACCAAGTTAAACATCAAAATTGCGATCATGCCCATGGTCATGGGTACGGTCATTTTCCGCAGCGTTTCAGGAATGGGTGCGGTCAACAAACCATGCTTATCGGTCGCTTGGGGTTCCAGCTTGTTATTTTCCTGCATGTGTGACAACTATCTGGTGAGCAAACTGCAAGGATACAAGAAAGCGAGATGCCGAGCGAGTGAGCATTTCTAACGCAAACCGTTGCCTAGTTGTTCGTTATTTTAACTAAGTCACAAAAATTTTGTGCCACCCCCTTGGGATCGCTGCTTCGACCCCTTATATAGGGATCACGTGTCTGGGGCTACAGTCCCTAAGGACAATTATCAAATAAACATGGAAATTTTCAGGAGAGACGACCGATGAACATTCGTCCATTACATGACCGAGTTATCGTTGAACGTAAAGAAGTTGAATCTAAGTCTGCTGGTGGCATCGTTCTGACTGGTTCTGCTGCAGAAAAATCGACTCGCGGTGTTGTTCTAGCTGTGGGTAAAGGCCGCATCCTAGAAAACGGCACCGTACTGCCACTAGACGTTAAAGTCGGTGATACCGTTATCTTTGCTGAAGGTTACGGTACAAAAACTGAAAAAATCGACGGTAAAGAAGTGCTTGTCATGTCTGAAAACGACATCATGGCGATCGTTGAATAATAGCAATCATTGAGTAATTTTTTGCTCAGATTCAATTACGAAATTACACACAAAGAATTTTAGAAAGGAAATCAAAGATGGCTGCTAAAGACGTTAAATTTGGTAATGACGCACGAGTTAAAATGCTGGAAGGTGTAAACGTTCTGGCTGACGCAGTAAAAGTAACACTGGGTCCTAAAGGACGTAATGTCGTTCTAGACAAATCTTTTGGTGCACCGACTATCACTAAAGATGGTGTATCAGTAGCGCGTGAAATCGAGCTGGAAGATAAATTCCAGAACATGGGCGCACAAATGGTTAAAGAAGTTGCGTCTAAAGCAAACGACGCAGCGGGTGACGGTACAACAACAGCAACGGTACTAGCACAATCTATCGTTAACGAAGGTCTAAAAGCAGTCGCAGCGGGCATGAACCCAATGGATCTTAAGCGTGGTATCGACAAAGCTGTTGCTGCGGCAGTTGAGCAACTAAAAGAGCTTTCTGTTGAATGTAACGACACAAAAGCGATCGCGCAGGTTGGTACTATCTCTGCAAACTCAGACGCAAGCGTAGGTAATATCATTGCAGAAGCAATGGAGCGTGTGGGTCGTGATGGCGTTATCACGGTTGAAGAAGGTCAGGCGCTACAAGACGAGTTAGACGTAGTAGAAGGTATGCAGTTCGACCGCGGTTACCTGTCTCCTTACTTCATCAACAACCAAGAATCAGGCAGTGTTGATCTAGAAAACCCATTCATTCTTCTAGTAGACAAGAAGATCTCAAACATTCGTGAGCTTCTTCCAACGCTAGAAGCTGTCGCGAAAGCATCTCGTCCACTGCTTATCATTGCAGAAGATGTAGAAGGCGAAGCGCTAGCAACATTGGTTGTGAACAACATGCGTGGCATCGTAAAAGTTGCAGCTGTGAAAGCACCTGGCTTCGGTGACCGCCGTAAAGCAATGCTACAAGACATCGCTATCCTAACTGGCGGTACTGTGATTTCTGAAGAGATCGGTCTAGAGCTAGAAAAAGTTGCACTAGAAGATCTAGGTCAAGCGAAGCGTGTTTCTATCACGAAGGAAAACACGACTATCATCGATGGTATCGGTGAAGAAGAGATGATCTCAGGCCGTGTTGCTCAGATTCGTCAACAAATCGAAGACGCAACTTCAGACTACGACAAAGAGAAACTACAAGAGCGCGTAGCTAAACTGGCTGGCGGTGTTGCAGTAATCAAAGTCGGTGCAGCGACTGAAGTTGAAATGAAAGAGAAGAAAGACCGTGTAGAAGATGCGCTAGCAGCAACTCGCGCAGCGGTTGAAGAAGGTGTTGTTGCTGGTGGTGGTGTTGCACTTATCCGCGCGGCATCTAAGATTGCTCACCTAACGGGTGACAACGAAGAACAAAACGTTGGTATCCGCGTTGCACTACGTGCAATGGAAGCGCCAATCCGTCAAATCACGAAGAACGCAGGTGAGGAAGACTCAGTTGTTGCGAACAACGTGAAAGCGGGTGAAGGTAGCTACGGCTACAACGCGGCAACAGGCGAATACGGCGACATGCTAGAAATGGGTATCCTAGATCCAACTAAAGTTACTCGTTCTGCACTACAATTCGCAGCATCGGTTGCAGGTCTGATGATCACAACTGAAGCGATGGTTACTGACCTACCGCAAAAAGACGCGCCAGCGATGCCTGACATGGGCGGCATGGGTGGCATGGGCGGTATGGGCGGCATGATGTAAGCCAGCTTATCTCATCGCTCTAGGGAAACCTTATAGCGGAAAGATAACCGACCAAACCCTTAAAAGTCGAGGCAGATGCCTCGACTTTTTTATGCGTGTCACCTGAGAAACATGACGTTCTGGTGTGGCTTATCATGAAATTTTTGAGCGTAAAAAGCGCCATTTCAGAAGCAAAAAATCGAAGAGAAATATTTTTTCTTTTGAGTCAGATGGTTAAATCTGACCTATTGCTAACACTTTTTGAACGGGGACAGAGCAAAATCTGAACATTACACTATGTTGTAAATTGTTGCTTCCCATCATGGAGATGAAAATGAAAAAGCTTATGACGTCATTGGCGGTTGCAGCCGCTATCGCATCACCTGTTGCTTTTGCCGACAGTACACCTGTGATGTTCTCTACTATCGATAACACAAACGCACCCTCTAATTCTTCAGTAGGTGGCGTTCGTTTAGCTGTGTTGCATGGGCAGGTAAATGAGGTTAAAGGTGTCGACTTTTCACTGCTTGGTATGTCAGAAACGGATCGTACGACAGGTGTGAACTTCGGTCTGTTTTTTGGCGCAGCAAAAGTAAATCAAGAAATGAAAGGCGCGTCTTTAGGCTTAGTTAACTGGAACCAAGGTCAGACGACGGGTGTTAACTTGGGTGCTGTTAACATTACGAACAACGTAAAAGGCTTGAACTGGAGCGCGGTGAACTATTCTGAAGGCTACACCATGGCGGATGTGGGCTTAGCGAGTATCTCTAAGAAGTCTAATTTCCAGTTTGGTTTCTTCAACATGACCGATCAAATCGATGGTGTGCAAATTGGTCTTTTGAACTGTGCGGATAACGGTTTCTTCAAGTGTTTCCCACTCATCAACTTTGCTAAGTAATCCCTGAGAAAGTCAGAATCTTTATATACAGAAAGCCCTCGATGTTCGTCGAGGGCTCTTTAATTGCTGATGAGATGAAGCGAGTTTCTCGGAGCGTTAACTATTTAATTAATCGTGATGAAGTTTTGCGTTGTTGAATTCTTTGATGAACACCGCGGCGTAATGCTTTGATGTGGTTTTCTGCTTTATCCACACCTAACAACACGGTTAATGTCAGGAGAGTAATAACCACCGACTGCGTTAAATAACCCAAACCTATCATCAAACCTAAACCTGCTAGCACCCATATTACAGCCGCGGATGTTACGCCATGGATTTTTCCATCAAGTGTCATCATAACGCCAGCGCCTAAGAAGCCGACGCCAGTAATGATCTGACCAAGCACTCGTGCTTGATCAAGTGTATTTGGCGATAACGACACTGCCATCGACATAAACAGGTAGGTGCCTGAAATAATTAATATTGCTGTGCGAATGCCAACCGGTTTACCACGAGTTTGGCGCTCTATACCGATCATGAGCCCATTAATGGCGCAGCATAGTAGGGCAGGCCAACTGAATGGGCCAAGATCGAAAATTTGTTCGAATGCTGTATGCATCTTGACCTCCAAAAGTGCGGAGTATGCATAGACTTACCGTGCAAAGCGAACAAAAATAATCAATCTAGACGACAAATTTAATTGAGCGTCAGAGCTTATTCTAAATGCAAATCCAACGGCGTTTTACTTGGCCTGCCACCAATTTCTCGTGTGAGTTTTGGTACCAGATAACCCGATACACGCGTGATGAGTCCGCGCATAATAGCTTTCGCTTCTTCGTCCGAAATAAAGTAGTGCGCTGCGCCTTGCACCTTATCAAGAACGTGGAGGTAATAAGGCAAGATGCCCGCGTCAAATAAGGCCTCACTTAACGCCACTTGAGCTTCTACCGAATCATTCACGCCTTTCAGCAGAACGCCTTGGTTTAGAAGCGTAACGCCCGCTCTTTTGAGCTTGAACATCTGTTCAGCAAATTCGTCATTGATTTCGTTGGCATGGTTGATGTGAGTGACGAGGATGATTTGTAACCTTGATGCTTGCAGCAGTTGGCATAGTTCATCAGTGACTCGAGCAGGAATCACCACAGGTAAACGGCTATGAATACGCAGACGTTTGATGTGAGGAATATGAGCAATGTGCTCTAAAAGCCAATGAATCTCATCGTCTTTTGCCATTAATGGATCACCACCTGAGAAGATGACTTCGTTCAACTCTGGTTGTTGTGCCATGTACTCTAAGCACTTGGTCCAGGCTTGTTTCCCGCTTTTGTTCTCTTGATAAGGGAAGTGACGACGAAAACAGTAACGGCAATTTACCGCGCAGCCACCTTTGACAATCATCAGGGCGCGGTTGCGATACTTGTGTAGCAGGCCAGGGACTTCATTGTCCTGCTCTTCCAATGGATCATTGGAGTAACCCGGATGCACCTCAAATTCGTCGCTCAGTGGTAAAACCTGACGTAAAAGAGGGTCTTTAGGGTTGCCTTTCTCCATCCTATCGACAAAACTTTGCGGTACACGCTGTGCAAATAGCTTGCGCGCGGCAAACCCGTCTTGCCACGGTGAAGGATCAATTTCCAGTATTTCGAGCAATTTTGCAGGATCAGAGATCCCATTCGCCAACTGTTTGAGCCAGTTTTGCTCAACAGATTCGACTTTTCGGGTTATTATGTGCGGCATTGAATTTAGCTCTAAGAATGTAAGAGGAAAAAATGGCTACAGTTAGCACCAATGAATTTAAAGGCGGTCTTAAGTTAATGCTTGATAATGAGCCTTGTGTAATTCTGGAAAACGAATACGTTAAACCAGGTAAAGGCCAAGCGTTCAACCGTGTTAAAATTCGTAAACTTCTTTCTGGTAAAGTGCTAGAGAAAACATTCAAGTCTGGTGACACTTGTGAAGTGGCAGACGTAATGGATATCGACCTAGATTATCTATATTCAGACGGCGAATTCTACCACTTTATGAACAGTGAAACGTTTGAACAGATCGCAGCGGATGCAAAAGCGGTAGGTGAAAACGCTAAGTGGTTGGTAGAAAACAACACTTGTATGATCACTCTTTGGAACGGTAACCCAATTACTGTTACTCCACCAAACTTCGTTGAGCTAGAAGTTGTAGACACAGATCCAGGCCTGAAAGGTGATACTCAAGGTACTGGCGGTAAACCAGCGACGCTATCAACTGGCGCTGTTGTTCGTGTTCCTCTGTTCATCTCAATTGGTGAAGTGATTCGTGTAGATACTCGTACTGCTGAATACGTAGGTCGTGTGAAGTAAGCACTTTATATGATTGTTAGAAAGGTCGCTTCGGCGGCCTTTTTTATTGCCTGTGATTCTTCTCTTTTAATCCCTCTGCGTAAAACATCGATATCCTCCGCAAATTTTTGATGATTTTGTATTATTCGTAAAAATCTTATTTATTCCATGAATCTGTCGATTATTCCTTAATGTAACATTTTGATACATTAGTACTTGTCGCTGAGTTGCATAGCAATCTGATTTTTATCGATTTAACTCAGTAACAATCCAAAAAGGAGAACAAAATGGAAAGCAGAGGTTTAGGAAGGGGTTTAAAGGTGGAAGAAAGACGTCAGTTACTACATAAAGGATTAAAAGCAGCCGTATTTGGCGTACCGCTGTTGGCAATAGGCTTAACGATTAATAGCTCGGTGCTGATGACCGATGCGGGTTACAGCTACGTGCATCAGAATAATATTACTGGTGAGTTGGATGTGTTTACTGAACCTGGCATTCATTTTCGCATGCCATTTCTGTCCAAAATCACCAAGTATGACCAAGTGATCACCGTGTCATTCGGTAACAGCAAGGGCGAAGATTTTTATCAACGCCTTGATGCGATTCAGGTTCGATTTGCCGACACCTATATTGGTCAGATCCCCGTAACATTCCGCTTTAAGCTCAGTAATGACCCTGAAGCGGTGAAGAAGATGCATAAAGAGTTCCGCAACAACAGTAACTTGATCGATGCGCTGCTTGTAAAGAACGCACGTAACGTAACGGTGATTACCGCAACCCAATACACGGGTGAAGAGTTTTTCCAAGGTGGTTTGAACCAGTTCAAATCGAAACTTGGCGATCAGTTACGAGAGGGGATTTATCTAACAGAGCGACGTCAGGTTGAAGTGGAAGAGTTGGATCTTGCGCCTGTTGGGGCGAATCAAGCTAATCCGAACCAATTACAGCGCACCAATCAACTGGTTTGGAAAACCGTACCTGTCGTAGACAAAACCGGGCAACCGATTCGTCAAGACAATCCGTTACAACAATACGGTATTCAAGTGACGCAGGTGACCATTGGTGACCCACAGCCCGAAAAGCAATTAGATCAGCTATTGGCAGATAAAAAGCGTTTAGTGGCGGATCGTATTCGCGCGATTCAGGAACAAGAAACGTCGAAAGCACAGGCAGAGACCGAGCAGTTACGCAAAGAGATTCAACGAACACGTGAGGTGCAAGACGCTCAGCGTGGTAAAGAACTCGCAATTATTGCTCAGCAAAAAGAAGTGGAAGTTGCACGTCAGATTGCAGAGCGTGAAATCGTTGAAGTGGAAAAAACCAAACGACTTGCTGAAGTTGAGAAGGAGAAAGAGCTAGCTATCGCAGAGGCTAACTTAGCGATTCAAAAAGCGAACGCACTTTCTGCTGAGTTTGAAGCGAAAGCGATATTAGCGAAAGGTCGCGCAGAATCTGAAGTCCTAAAAGGTAAGTATGCGGCGTTAGGAGCAAACCGTGAAGTTTACTTGGCAGAATTGAATCGAGACGTAGCGAACTCGCTGTACAACAATTTGCAAAACTTCCAAGTTCAGATGCCACAAAATTACATTGGTGGAAGTGACGAAACGGGCTTGAAAACAAACCTAGATGTGATTACTGGCTTTGGTGCTCTGGGTCTTATGGACCAGACAAAGAAGGTCGCACAGCAATAAGATCATGGGTGGTCAAGAGCTTAAAAAGCAAAAAGATCATAGGTAACCCAAAGCAATAAAAAGCTGGCATTTAGCCAGCTTTTTCTTTTTTGGTCAGTCGCTTAAATCATGAAGATAAAGATAACTGCTAGTGCAGTGATGAGGCCTGCAAATGCATAGCATGCAATTTTACCAATCACACCAGTGTGGAATTTAAGGTCGTGCATGCCGTGATGTACACGGTGCATTGCATGCCACATTGGCAATGCTAGCGTGCCAATGATGAATAGCGCACCGATGATGCTGGTTGCGAATGCAGAGACACGCTCGTAGCTCATCGCTTCTGCGTCAATCACGCCTAGTGGTACCAAGATGCCCAGCACCAATACCGTGATTGGCGTGATCATCGCGAACCAAGTACCACCTGCGCCAAACAGACCCCACCAGATTGGCTCATCAGAACGTTTTGGTGATGTGTTTACACTATAATTCGGTTTCATTGCTCAGCTCCTTACACCACGATGAGAACGATCAGTGAGATGAACGCAACCGCGGCCCACTGAGTCAATACGATGATCTTCTTGTCTACGGGTTTGCCTTTCAAACGAATTGGCATTACTTGTGGCATCATGCTGAAGAAAGTTTGAGCGTGAAATAAGCTACCGAGTAGTGCAACGATGTTGATTGCGACTACGATTGGGTTCGCCATGAACGCTAACCAACCTTGCCATGCTTCAGGACCTTTCACCAAGCAACCTAAACCGAAAGTTAGGAACAGAGTGAATAGGATTAACGGAAGCACCGTAGCTTCACGTAGCATGTAGAAGCGGTAGAAAGGATGGTTCTTCCACCAAGTGCGTTTTACTTCACGAACGTAAGGTTTACGATTGCTCATCCTTATGCCTCCACTTTCTTTGGTGAACCATCAGGTTTCAACATAGCAATCACGAAGTCCATAGAAGACTCCACTTTGCCTTGGTTTACTGCCGCTGCTGGGTCAACGTTCTTCGGACAAACTTCAGAACAGTAACCAACAAACGTACAACCCCAAGCACCGTTTTCACCGTTGATAAGCTTCATGCGCTCATCTTTACCGTTGTCACGGCTGTCTAGGTTGTAGCGGTGGGCTAGCGTTAGTGCAGCAGGACCGATGAACTCTGGGTTAAGACCAAACTGAGGACATGCGGCATAGCACAGACCACAGTTGATACAGCCAGCGAACTGCTTGTATTTCGCCATCTGTTCTGGCGTTTGCAAGTTCGTACCGTCTTCTGGTTTACGGTCGTTACCAATGATGTATGGTTTGATTGCTTCAAGACGTTCGATAAACGGTGTCATATCAACAATCAAGTCTTTCTCGATTGGGAAGTTTGCTAGAGGCTCGATAGTCACGCCGTCAGGGTAGTCACGTAGGAAGCTCTTACAAGCAAGTTTCGGTACGTTGTTCACCATGATGCCGCAAGAACCACAGATCGCCATACGGCAAGACCAACGGTAAGACAGATCTTTGTCTAGGTGATCTTTGATGTAGCCAAGTGCGTCAAGCACAGACATGGTTTCATCGAATGGTACTTCGAATGTTTGCTTGTATGGTTCTGCATCTTTTTCTGGGTCGTAACGCAGGATGTCTACTTTTTGAATGCGATTTGCTGACATTATGCTTGCTCCTCTGCGTTCTTCTCTTCAGCCGCTGCTTTTTCTGCTGCTTCACCGTATAGACGAGCTTTTGGTTGTGACTTAGTGATGGTCACATTGCTGTAATCGATACTTGGTGCTGACTCTGGCTTGTAGAAAGCAAGTGAGTGTTTTAGGAAGTTCACGTCATCACGCTCTGTACAACCATCGTCTAGACGTTGGTGCGCGCCGCGCGACTCTTTACGTAGAATCGCAGAGTGAACCATCGCTTCTGCGACTTCTAGGCCGTAACCCACTTCGATTGCGTATAGAAGGTCTGTGTTGAACACTTTACCTTTGTCTTTGATGCTGATGCGTTTGTAGCGTTCTTTCAACTCAGTGATTTTGTCGATAGTCGCTTGCATCAAATCTTCTTGGCGGTATATACCACAGCCCGCTTCCATGGTGTGGCCCATTTCTGTGCGTATTTCTGCCCAGTTTTCGTCGCCTTCTTGGTTCATCAGTTTCGCGATGCGCTCTTCAACGGCTTTGACTTGCGCGTCAATTGCCGCGTCGTTCCAGCCTTTGAATTCTGCTGCGCGTTTCACTGCATTTTCACCCGCTACGCGGCCAAATACCACGAACTCAGCCAGTGAGTTAGAACCTAGACGGTTTGCACCGTGAAGACCAACAGACGCACATTCACCCACCGCGAATAGGCCTTTAATGCGAGTTTCACAACCGCCGTCCGTTTCAATACCACCCATGGTGTAGTGAACGGTTGGACGAATTGGAATTGGCTCTTTTGCAGGGTCCACGTTTACGTAAGCTTTTGCTAGCTCACAGATGAACGGTAGACGCTCTTGTAGGTACTCTTCACCAAGATGGCGAAGGTCTAGGTGCACCACGTCACCCAGTGGGTGTTTGATGGTGTTGCCTTTCTGTTGTTCGTGCCAGAAAGCTTGAGAAACTTTGTCACGAGGACCCAGTTCCATGTATTTGTTCTTCGGTTGGCCAACTGGAGTTTCAGGACCCATGCCGTAATCTTGTAGGTAACGGTAGCCATTCTTGTTAACGATGATACCGCCTTCACCACGACAACCTTCCGTCATCAGGATACCTGTACCAGGAAGACCGGTTGGGTGGTATTGAACGAATTCCATATCACGTAGAGGAACGCCGTGACGGTAAGCCATTGCCATACCATCGCCCGTTACGATACCGCCGTTGGTGTTACAGTGGTAAACACGGCCCGCGCCACCTGTTGCTAGAACAACCGATTTTGCTTTGATAGTAACAAGCTCGCCTTCAGACATGTGAATAGCAATCAGACCTTGAACTTCGCCTTCATCAACAAGCAGATCCACCACAAAGTACTCATCAAAACGTTTGATGTTGCTGTACTTCATTGATGTCTGGAATAGCGTATGAAGCATGTGGAAGCCAGTTTTGTCTGCAGCGAACCAAGTACGTTCAACCTTCATACCACCAAAGCGGCGTACGTTGACTTCACCGTTCTCTTTACGACTCCATGGGCAACCCCATTGCTCCATTTGGATCATTTCGCGAGTCGCGTTCTCTACAAAGTATTCAACAACATCCTGTTCACATAGCCAGTCACCACCGCCAACAGTGTCGTTGAAGTGGTTGTCTAAGCTATCTTCATCCTTGATAACTGCTGCTGAGCCACCCTCTGCAGCGACCGTGTGGGAGCGCATTGGATAAACTTTAGAAATCAGAGCGACTTCTAAGTCTGGGTTTGCTTCAGCCGCTGCAATAGCAGTACGAAGACCAGCGCCGCCTGCGCCGATGACTGCGATATCTGTGGTGATAATTTGCACAGTTATCCTCCAGTGTGTGATTGCGGAAATCCGCTTGTTATTGTCATTACGAGGCGCTCCTTAAAAAGAACTCCCCAAAAGTAGTAGGGTTAGTGTAGATGAGCCACATGGCAGAAAAATTGATGTAATTGGGTTTTTGCTTCGGTAATGCACTTAAGGGCATAGAATTTATAGGTTATGTGACTGCTATCACGGCATCGAGGTTTTGGCCCTCAAGCATTAACATTAGGGATGTTAAACCTGTGTTGCGCGACATTAACCGCATGGATAATAGGATTTTAACTGAGTGTTTTTTGTTCTGCGGCACGAGTAATGCTTGCCTCAAATTGGCGAGCACATTAGTAAAAAGAAGAAGGGATATTCCTCTCTTCTTGAAGAGTAAAAAGCATGTAGAATGAGACTTTCCTCGCTGAATTAAAGTTTGAGAGATTTGTTATGCAAACCAACTGGCAACCTACTGCTTCCATTGACCAACTTCGTCAACGTGCGACGTTAATCGCGTCGATTCGACAATTCTTCGCTGACCGACAGGTGATGGAAGTCGATACGCCAGCCATGAGTCACGCAACCGTGACTGACATTCATTTGCATACTTTCCAAACCGAGTTTGTTGGCCCAGGCTATGCCGATGGCAGTAAGCTGTTTTTTATGACCAGCCCAGAGTTCCATATGAAGCGCCTTTTGGCTGCAGGCAGCGGTTGTATTTATCAAATCAACAAAGCATTTCGTAATGAAGAGAATGGTCGCTACCACAACCCCGAGTTTACGATGTTGGAGTGGTATCGCGTTGGCTTTGACCACCATAAATTGATGGATGAAATGGATGACCTGTTGCAACTGGTATTGAAGTGTGGCGCAGCGCAGCGCATGACGTATCAACAAGCCTTCATTGATGTGTTGGGTGTGTGTCCACTAGAAGGCTCGATGACTGAGCTGAAAGCGGCGGCAAGCAAGCTGGGTTTGAGTGACATTGCTGAGCCAGAGGAAGATCGCGATACGTTGCTGCAACTGCTATTTAGCGTGGGAGTAGAAAACAAAATTGGTCAGGACGTGCCGGCTTTTGTGTACGACTTCCCTGCATCACAGGCGGCGCTTGCGAAAATCAATCCTCAAGATCATCGCGTCGCGGATCGTTTTGAAGTGTACTTTAAGGGGATAGAGCTGGCGAACGGATTTCATGAACTGGATAACCCGAAAGAGCAATTAGCGCGCTTTGAACAAGATAACGCAAAGCGTATCGAAATGGGTTTAAAACCACAGCCGATCGATTATCATCTGATCTCTGCACTGGAAGCAGGGTTGCCAGATTGTGCAGGGGTCGCGTTGGGTATCGATCGTTTGATCATGCTGGCGCTAGGCTGTGACCACATTGATCAAGTGACGGCCTTTCCATTTCCAATTGCATAAGGACGTCCAATGAACCTGACGGCTGCACGTTTCGTCATCTTTAGCTACGCCATACTGATCGCTTTTTTATCTCTGAGTTCAGGTGAACTGCAAGACTGGGGCAATATCGCGTATCTCGACAAAATGCAGCACGCTATGGCGTACAGCGGCTTTGCGTTTTTAGGTTGTTTTTGCGTGTGGTGTTGGCGTCAACGTTGGGCGGTGGCGATTAGTATTTTGCTATTCAGCGCCGTTATTGAGTGGTTGCAAGGGTATGTAGGGCGACAAACTTCTTGGTTAGACCTTGTCGCCAACTCAACTGGTATCTTAACTGGTCTGTTATGTTACCGGATTTGGAGCCTCTATCGACCTAGGTTGGTGAAGTCGCTATACTCGATTCGTTAATGAAGAGGGAACACGATAACAATGAAAACGCGCGACAAAATCGTCTACGCGGCACTGGAGTTGTTCAACCAACATGGTGAGCGCAACATCACCACCAATCACATTGCCGATCACATCGAAATTAGCCCTGGTAATCTGTATTACCACTTCCGCAATAAGCAAGAAATCGTTCGTGAGATCTTTGCGCTTTATTCAGCAGAACTTTTAGAAAGATTTACCCCTATTCAAGGTTCGCAAGAGAGCCTGACTATGCTGAAGAGCTACCTAGACTCTATTTTTACCTTGATGTGGAAATACCGCTTTTTCTACGCAAACTTACCAGAAATCTTGTCACGAGATGAACAGCTACACGAACAGTACATCGATGTGCAAGAGAAGCTGCAAGCGAACCTCATTGCTATTATGCAAGAGTTCGTAACGATGAAGCTGTTGAATGTCGATCAACAACAGTTGAAGTCATTGGTATGTACATTGCACTTGATTGCGTGTAGTTGGTTGGCGTATCAATCCGCGATGGCTTCAAAAACCAACATTACCGAGCAAATGGTGAAGCAAGGGATGTTGCAGATGCTTAATGTCGTTAAGCCATTAGCAACTGAGCAGGGCTTAGAGCAGCTACTGTTATTAGAAGATGCGGTTAGCAATCTACACAGTTAAACGTCAAACTGCTTAATATTTCGAGAGTCACTCTCATTTTCGAGTCGTGGCTCGAGTTGACTTGTCAAATATGCCACGCACAATAGTCCCATACGCTAAAAACCCTTGCAGGGATAAGATTCTCGATAAAGGAACTATCGCCCCATGAATTACGACATTTTTAATGGTGATGCTGATGGCATCATTGCTCTTCTACAATTGCGTTTGGCTGATCCTGTCGATGCCCAGTTAATAACCGGTGTAAAGCGCGACATCAAGCTGGTGGAAAAAGTAGACGTGCAAGCGGGTGATGAGCTGACTGTGTTAGACATTTCGATGGAAAAGAACATGGCAGGTCTAGAGCAAGCTTTGGCTCAAGGCGCTCACGTCTTTTACGCCGACCATCACAAAGCGGGCGACATTCCTCAGCATGGTAATTTGGATGCGCACATCGATCTCGATGCCAACATGTGCACGGCGTTGATTGTCGATAAGTTGCTTGATGGGCGTTTTCATGACTGGGCGATTACGGCGGCTTATGGCGATAACATGATTGCTAAAGCCGATGAGTTAGCGAATAACGCGGGCTTGTCGCAGCAACAGAAAGAGCAGCTAAAAGAGCTGGGTACTTTAATTAACTACAACGGCTACGGCTCGAAAGTCGAAGATTTACACTTTCACCCTGCGGAGCTGTACCGAGCTTTGCTGAAGTACATGTCACCATTTGAAGCTATTGAAGATACGGCCTCGCCATACTACCAATTGCAATCGGCTTACCAACAAGACATGGAGGCGGCTCTCGCAGTGCCTGCCATGCATGAGAGCGGTAAGCTAAAGTTGTTTGAGTTACCAAACACGGCGGCATCACGCCGAATCAGTGGTGTTTATGGCAACTGGCTGGCAAACCAAACCCCTGACTCTGCGCATGCGGTACTTACTGAAAATGCAGATGGGACTTATACGGTTTCACTTCGTGCCCCGTTAAACAATAAACAAGGTGCCGTGGTCGTGTGTGGTCAGTTCCCGACAGGTGGGGGGCGAGAGGCGGCGGCAGGAATCAACGCGTTAAGCAAAGATGATGTGAATGCTTTTATTGATGCGGTAGAAACCTACTACGCATAGTATTTTCCAAAATATGAATACAAAAAAGGAGCCGAGTGGCTCCTTTTTTATGACAAGTCAATAAGTCAGATAATTAGCGCTTTAACCAAGATTTCGGATTCTGCGCTTCACTATTACGACGAATTTCAAAGTACAGCGATGGTCTGTCTTGACCACCTGTATCACCCGCGAGAGCAATCACTTCGCCGGCGGTGACTCGGTCGCCTTCTTTTTTAGTTAAGGCTTGGTTGTAACCATAGAGGGTCATGTCACCTTTGCCGTGGTCGAGCAGTACCACTAAACCGTATCCGCGCAGATACTCCGCAAATACGACAGTTCCAGGATAAACGGCTTTCACTTGTTGACCATAGTTGGCAGACAGCACCATGCCCTTCCAGTTTACCTGCCCGGTTTGTCGCGTACCAAAGTTGTGTAACACACTGCCTTTGAGTGGCCAAGGCAGCTTACCGCGCTGTTTGCCGAGTCCGTCCATTGGCACCGCATTACGCTTCGCTGCTTTGGCGATCTCTGCTTTTAAACGGGTTTCGTTGCGTTGCAGCTCGGCTAAGTAGCGTTTGTCATTCTTGATACTGCTCTGAATTTTATTCAGGGTTTGCTTACGCTTGGATTGTGTACTCGCTAGCGCTGTACGTTTTTCGGATTGCTGCTTGAGCAGAGTCTCGATTTGCTCTTTTTCTAGCTCGAGTTGGTTTTTGTTGTGCGCTAATTCTTGGGTTATTTTGGTGATCGCATCAATCACTTCAGCACGTGCTTTAGCTAAATGCTGGAAGTATTGGCTCATGCGGTCTTCTTCCACACCTTGATTTAACAAGTGACCATTGGCCTTCGCTCGCTCGGTTACGTAATACGTTTGCAGCAGCTGTTTGAGTTCTTCTTCTTGCTCTTGACGCTGTGCTTCTTGCAAGGCAATTTTCTCTTCTAGGTTTTCTATGTTTTTGTCTGCTTGTGCGAGGTTAGACTTGGTTTGTCGTATTTCACGCTCAAGCTTAGAAATACCAAGCTCTTGATCTTTTAGTGATTTCTGTAACTCATTGAGCTGCTTTTCTTGGGAAGAGAGCGATTTGCGCTGACGGCTTATCTCACTGGATACGCCTTTGAGCTCTTGCTGACTCACAGCAGAAGAGGTAATGGGATAAGTGGCAGATAAAGCACAAGTTAATAAAATAGCCGAGCGTAGAACAGGGTGATTTTGTTTTCGCACTTGAGAGTTACCTACCACGTTGTTGTCAAAAAGGTTTGTTGACGATTAAATACCATCTCCATGGATAAAGCTTTGCGACTTGCCGTTAAAGCCTTGATCCATATCGAGAGAGGGTTTGTCCGTTTTGGGACGTCCGACGATTTTTGCAGGCACGCCAGCCACCGTTGTGTGAGGAGGCACGGCTTGCAATACCACAGAGCAAGATCCGATTTTCGCGCCTTCACCGACTTCGATATTACCAAGAATCTTTGCACCAGCTCCGATCATCACACCCTCGCGAATTTTCGGGTGACGATCACCGCATTCTTTACCAGTACCACCAAGGGTGACATCTTGCAGTATAGACACGTCGTTTTCGACCACGGCAGTTTCACCAATCACGATGCCTGTTGCATGGTCGAGCATGATGCCACTACCAATGCGCGCTGCAGGGTGGATATCGACCTGACATGCTACCGAAATCTGATTTTGTAGGTAAGTCGCAAGAGCGTGACGACCTTGCTTCCATAGCCAGTTTGCTACTCGGTAGCCTTGCAGTGCGTGATAGCCTTTTAGGTACAGCAATGGCATTGAGTACATTGAAACAGCAGGGTCGCGATTGACCGTGGCACAAATATCACAAGCCGCGCCGTCAGTGATGGTTGGATCAGCTGCAAAGGCTTCTTCAACCACTTCACGTACAGCCATCGCTGGCATGGAAGCGGTGTTCAATTTATTAGCCAGAATATAACTCAGAGCGGCACACAAACTTTCATGCTTGATAATGGTGGCATGATAGAAGCTCGCCAGCATAGGCTCTTGTTCTGACATTTCACGGGCTTCTGAGACAATTTTGTTCCAGACTTTTTGTTTTTCGCAGTGTTTCATTCTCAATATCCAGAGTGGTTCTTCCGTGACCCGACAACTTCAATTTTTCTCAGATGAGCTGCAAAGGGCGGTAGATTGCTACTTTCCTTCGGCTTTTTTGTCACGAGCAAGTAAATCTTGCGCTGCTAAGCGCGCATCTTTTCCTTGATACAATACTTGATAAATTTGATCAACTATCGGCATCTCAACACCCATACGTTGAGAAAGTAGCCATACTTCTTTTGTATTGCGGTAACCCTCAACCACTTGACCAATTTCTTCTTGAGCCGTATCAACGTCTTTACCTTGGCCTAATGCCAAGCCAAAGCGTCGGTTACGTGATTGGTTATCGGTACATGTCAGGACAAGATCGCCTAAACCCGCCATGCCCATAAAGGTTTCTGGCTGTGCACCCAGCGCAGCACCAAGGCGACTCATTTCAGCCAAGCCACGAGTAATTAATGCAGTACGGGCGTTGGCGCCAAAACCGATACCATCAGACATACCTGCACCAATCGCAATAACGTTTTTCACAGCGCCGCCCAATTGCATACCAATAAAGTCACTATTGGCGTATACGCGGAAGGTTTTGCTACAGTGGATTTTTTCTTGTAGATCCGCAACAAATTCAGAATCTGGAGACGCAACAGAGATTGCAGTCGGCATACCCATTGCGAGCTCTTTCGCAAACGTTGGGCCAGACAATACTGCTAGTGAGTAGTTTTCACCGATAATGTCATAAGCGACGTCTTTCAGCAGGCGCCCCGTTTCAGGTTCAAGCCCTTTGGTTGCCCAACAGATGCGAGAGTCTTCGCGCAAGAATGGTTTACAGCTGTTTAGCACGATGCCAAAGACATGGCTTGGAACCACAACCAACAAATCTCGGCTTGCTTGAACGGCTTTTTCTAAATCCGATTCAATGATCAAGCTTTCAGGGAAATCAACACCTGGTAAGAAGGCATGGTTAGCTCGGTCTGCTTCTAGGCGAGCCATGTGCTCTGGCTCGTGTCCCCAAAGGACAACGTTCGCGCCGTTACGAGCGAGTGAGATCGCCAAAGAGGTGCCGTATGAGCCTGCGCCAATCACAGTCATTGCGATGTCTTTACCGTAAGCATTGTTTGTATTTGCTTGTGTCATGCTACCGCCTAATTGTCTTGCTACTAGTAGAATCTAGTTCCTAATCGTCAAATTTTACGCCTTCTGGCGATTAGGAACTAGGAACTTTTGTCAGAAATAAAAAATGCACATTGCATCGAATGGTAGACGCTCTGTGCATTTTATTTGAGTCGGTGACGTCAGCACTGTGGCTATTCGTCACTTATAAAACGTGAATTACGCTTCAGCTTCGCCTTGTTGAGCTTGCTGTTGTAGGTAGTTCATGAATAGCGCGTCAAAGTTTACTGGCGCTAGGTTCAGTTGAGGGAACGTACCTTTAACGACTAGGCTTGAGATAGTTTCACGAGCGTATGGGAATAGGATGTTCGGGCAGAATGCGCCTAGGCAATGTGCAAGTTGACCAGCTTCCATTTGTTCAGCAGTGAAGATACCACCTTGTTGAACTTCACATAGGAACGCAGTCTCTTCTTCGTTCTTCACAGTAACGGTTAGGCGTAGAACAACTTCGTAAACGCCTTCACCAAGCTCACGGCTTTGAGTGTCTAGGTCTAGTTTAACGTCTGGGTTCCACTCTTTCTGGAAAATTACTGGAGAGTTCGGCGCTTCAAAAGAAACGTCTTTTAGGAAGATGCGTTGAATTGCGAAGTTTTGTTGTGCGTCTTGAGGTGCTGCTTCAGCCATTTTTTAATCCTTAAATCAATATTTGTTGAGCCTAGAAACGTCTAAGCTCAGAAAACTGGTATGTCCTGAGACTAACTGAGCCAATCTACCTTGACTAGATGAAGCGTGTATTACGTGCAAAGCGTCACAACTTAGTGCTCCAACTGCTTTCAATTTGCTCAGTTTTTTGTCCGCGAGGCTTGGTAAAAGCGCGTTTAAACGCGAACTTTCGTTCTTGCCACGTTCCTACTTCTTACCGCGAACTAACGGCAGGTTCGCTTCGTTCCACGCAATCAAACCATTTTTTAGTAGGCTCACGTTTTCGAAGCCAGCTTTTACTAGTAGGTTTGCGCTTTCTTGAGCGGTCTGTCCTGTCTTACATACAACAATGATTGGGTCTGATTTGTGGTTTTCAAGGCTACCCAAGTTACCCGCTTTGATGTCTGACGGTAAAATGTGAAGTGAGTCGGTGATATGACCTTTTTTGAACTCGTCTTTGGTACGGATATCCACTACAACGCCGTTTTCACGGTTCATAAGATGAGTCAGTTGGTTTACGTTGATTTCTTTGTATGCGGCTGTCGCTGATTTCACGATGTTCATGATAAAGGCGACAAGAAGACCTACCCAAACCAAAGATAGAATCATGTTCTGTTGGAAAAATTCAATGTACTCTTGCATGTCTTGAGCTCTTACGCTGTTGGCGGAAAAATAAAGCAGGAGTATAGCGAGGTTACGGCTCTTAGGCGAGAGGGTTAAAATTTTCTAACGAATAATTGAGATCTCTATAAACCCGTTATGCCCTTACTATCCGTACATTTTGCTCTGGTAGCTTGATTGCTTTGGCCTATTGGACTTATCGGTTTAAGTGACTTCTGTTTTACTGAGAAAAGAGAACAATAGGTATTAACCCATCTTGTTTGATGTTGCTTTAAATTAGCGCTGTTTCAAGTGCAAAAATAAGAATGAGAAGCGTAAGAAAACCGAACTTAGACTGGGGTGTACAAAGCGTATTAGAAATGACTATGCTTGTGGAACACGATTGTCGGCACTGACTCGTTGTTCGCTTAACTTGTAAGATAGCAACAATAAATCGCAAACATTATTTGATCTTAACCTACAGTTTTGGTTAAAAAGTGTAGTAAAATTACGCTAGTTTTGTTTCAAGGTTAGATAGGGCAGCGAGGCCCTACGCCAAAAGTTACTTAAATTTGATGAGGTCATCACTATGTCAGCTAAGAAGCCACTGGCTCTAGTTATCCTTGACGGTTACGGTTACCGTGAAGACACAGCAAGTAACGCAATTGCGAATGCGAAAACACCAGTAATGGATGCTCTGATTGCGAATAACCCACACACATTAATCTCTGCTTCAGGCATGGATGTTGGCCTTCCTGATGGTCAAATGGGTAACTCTGAAGTTGGTCACACTAACATTGGTGCAGGCCGCGTTGTATACCAAGACCTGACTCGTATCACTAAATCAATTGCGGATGGTGAGTTCGAAGAAACGCCTGCGCTAGTTGAAGCTATCGACTCTGCAGTGAAAGCTGAAAAAGCAGTACACATCATGGGCCTGATGTCTCCAGGCGGTGTTCACTCTCACGAAGACCACATTTACGCTGCAGTTGAAATGGCAGCGGCGCGTGGCGCAGAGAAAATCTACCTACACTGCTTCCTAGACGGCCGTGACACACCACCACGTAGTGCTGAAAACTCACTACAACGTTTCCAAGACCTATTTGCGAAACTAGGTAAAGGCCGCGTTGCTTCTCTAGTAGGTCGTTACTACGCAATGGACCGTGACAACAACTGGGATCGCGTCCAAGTTGCTTACGATCTTCTAACTCAAGCTAAAGCTGAGTTCACAGCAGAAACGGCAGTTGCAGGTCTAGAAGCGGCTTACGCTCGTGAAGAAAACGACGAATTCGTTAAAGCAACAACTATCAAAGCGGAAGGTCAAGAAGACGCAATCATGCAAGATGGTGATGCGGTTATCTTCATGAACTACCGTGCTGACCGTGCACGTCAAATCACTCGTGCATTCGTTCCTGCGTTTGACGGCTTTGAGCGTGCAGTATTCCCAGCAATCAACTTTGTGATGCTGACTCAATACGCGGCTGATATCCCTCTAGCTATCGCATTCCCACCTGCGTCTCTAGAAAACACTTACGGTGAGTGGCTATCTAAACAAGGTCAAACTCAGCTACGTATCTCTGAAACAGAGAAATACGCACACGTGACTTTCTTCTTCAACGGTGGTGTTGAGAACGAATTCGAAGGCGAAGAGCGTCAATTGGTTGCTTCACCAAAAGTTGCAACGTACGACATGCAGCCTGAAATGAGCTCTCCAGAACTAACAGAGAAGATGGTTGCGGCTATCAAATCAGGTAAGTTCGATACCATCATCTGTAACTACCCGAATGCAGATATGGTTGGTCACACTGGCGTTTATGAAGCGGCTGAGAAAGCAATCGAAGCTCTAGATGAAAGCGTGGGTAAAGTGGTTGAAGCAATCAAAGAAGTTGGCGGTCAACTATTGATCACTGCGGACCACGGTAACGCAGAAATGATGATCGACCCTGAAACTGGCGGCATCCACACTGCTCACACTAACCTACCAGTGCCTCTAATCTATGTAGGTGACAAAGCGGTTGAATTCAAAGAAGGCGGTAAACTGTCTGACCTTGCACCAACCATGCTTTCTCTAGCTGGTCTAGAAATCCCAGCAGAAATGACGGGTGAAGTATTAGTTAAATAAATAATTAACTAACGGCTCCGAATGACAAAAGCCCGAGTTTAAACTCGGGCTTTTTTGTATCTGGCAATAAGGGCTGGTCTGTAAGGTTACTGAACCAAAATGCCCGCACCAATCACAGCTAGGGCTGCGCCCAACCATGCAAATCGGTTTGGTCGGCGTTTAGTGTAAATCCAGAGCAGTGGTAGCAACATAATTGGCGTGGTTGAAGATAGAAGTGCAACCATACCTACATTTCCTTCTTGCAGTGCGTATAAGATTAGCGTCATGCCGACGGCCATCGCCAAGAAACCATTAAGCGCAGTAATACCAAATATGCGCCAAGTAATGTGTTGCGTCGAGCGAGCGACTTTGACTCCTAGAATTAACAACATGCTGTGGGCGAAAAAGGCACTGATCATTCGAATAGCAGAAGCCGCAACTGGGTCAATACTGGTTTGCATTACTGGCTTGGCGATGATGCCGCCCAATGCTTGGCACATTGCTGCGGTTAAGCCAAGTCCAATACCCACCCAGATGTTACCTTTAATGTCTTCCAAGACGTTATTCACTTGACCTCTTCGGCCAAAGAATATCGCCATCACCACGCCGCTAAATACCAATGATGCGCCCAGTAGTTCTATTGTGGTCATGACTTCGCTAAATAAGAAGTAGCCCAAGATGGCAGAGAACACGGCGTGGCAAGAGAAGAGTAGCCCGGCTTGTCTTGGCCCCATACGATTCAAACACGCGAATAGAGCGGTATCGCCAATAAAAATACCAATCAGTCCTGAGGCCATCATTGGCGTTACATGTTCCCAAGAAACCGTTAACCAGCCGCCAGTTATCCAGGCCATTGTTGATAAGATCACGGCTGTGCAGCCCATACGCCAGCGGCTGTAAGAAAATGCGCCTAGGTGTTGTGCAGGAATGACCGAAATTAGGCTAGAAACTGCCCACAGAAAAGCGGCGCATAAAGCAAGCCATTCGTAACCCATGATGTGTCGACGTCCTTGTAGAGTAGAGGAGTCTTAATATGCACGAAATTTATGGGATGTAAAAGCCGCTCTGTAAGGGCAGTAGCTGGAGAGCAGCTCCATGACAACACGCTTTTTCATGGAGCTCTTCGATTAAAACAGTACCAAAACTGCGCCATACACGATAAGTAGACCAATCAAACCGAGAATCAGGCCTACTTTCGCCATGTCTTTGCTCTCGATGAGGCCTGTTGAATAAGCCAAAGAGTTTGGTGGTGTGGAAACCGGTAAGATCATGCCAAGTGATGCGGAGAAGGCTACGACAACCAGTAAACCTTGTAGGCCGCCAACCGCAATAAGGCTTGGCATGGATGTACCAATAGCGGCAGCAATAGGCATCAATAAGTTTGCCGTTGCGGTATTAGACATAAAGTTCGCCATTAACCAGCACACTACCGATAGGGCTAAAACAACGGCAAATGGTGATAGCAGGCTGTAATCAATGGCGTGCGCTAATGCTTCGGCTAAGCCCGTTTTGTCTAAGGCAATGCCAATTGCTATACCACCGGCAACTAGCCATAAAACATCCCAGTTAATCAGCTTGAGCTCTTCTTTTCCCATAATGCCCGTTAACGTGAACACTGCTAGTGGGATAATCGCGACAACATATGTATTCATGCCATGCACTTTCGTTGTCATCCAAAGCAAAATGGTTAGTGCAAAAGTGATGTAGACGACGATCGCACGCCAGCTCTTTTTGAATGTACCATCTAGCTTTAGTTTCATTTCTGGTTCGCTAGACGGAAACAGCTTTTGCAACAAGAACCAAGCTACAGTAAGTTGTACCAACACAAAGGGTAGACCCATTGTCATCCACGATAGGAAGTCTATCGCGTTTTCTCCAGTGAGATATTGAAGCGCTATCGCATTAGGTGGCGTGCCTATCGGAGTCGCAATGCCGCCTGTATTCGCTGCAATTGGAATACACAACACCAGTGCTTTAATGCCTAAATCCCCTTTAGGTGCTGAAGCGACGATGGGGCCAAGCAGGGCTAGCATCATCACGGTCGTGGCAGTATTGGACATAAACATTGAAAAAACGGCGGTAATTAACATCAAGCCCAGCATGATGAACTTAGGTTGTGTGCCGAATGGTTTTAATAGAACTCGGGCGAGGTTGTTGTCGAGCTCGTATTTGGAAGCCGCAATCGCGAGAGCAAAACCACCCATAAAAAGAATAATGATCGGTGAAGAGAAGGCCGAGAAAATATCGGTGTAAGCAATTAACTCTCCTAAATCATGCCCCGCTGGTGGATTGCGAAATAGATGCAAACCTTTATCCGATATCATGATCAGTTCAAGAGCGATAATAAGAATGGACGTAGCAAAAACGGGAACCGGCTCGAGAACCCAAAGTAGGGCAGCAAGAAGAAAAATAGCTAACAGGCGATGCTGAATTAAAGTGAGATCGTCAATAGGAATAGCATCGATCGGCATCATCAAAACACCGAGCGGAATTAAAAAGCACACCAGCAATTTCGCCAACGTGTTTACACTCATCTTTGGCATTGGCTGCCCCTCTAAATATTCATTCTAAGCGCAGGATAATTGATTGTGGAATGAGGGTCTTAGAGGCAGGTATGAGTTTGAGAAATAGAGGCTAAATTTCGAACGGAGTTTTGCTTTTTATCAATAAAAAGAGCCCTTAATAAAGGGCTCTTTAACGGTGTTTTACTTATTTTTTCAAGGCGTAAGGTGTGCCCATAACGGTTGGCTTACCGTTTTCCATGCTTGCGTCAAACTCAATCGCGTCTTTGGCAAACAGGTTAATAACAGTAGAACCCAGTTTGAAGCGGCCCATCTCTTCGCCTTTTTTCAAGATCACGGCCTTGTCACCCTCTGCTGGGTAATCCCATTTGTAGACAGTGTTTCCACGAGGCGGAGTGATCGTGCCAGCCCATACTTGCTCAATGCTACCAACAATTGTCGCACCAACAAGCACCTGTGCCATTGGACCAAACTCAGTATCGAAGATACACACCACACGCTCGTTACGTGCAAATAGGTTCGGTACGTTTTCTGCTGTCAGAGGGTTTACTGAGAACAGGTCACCTGGTACGTAAATCATTTGGCGCAGAGTGCCGTCACATGGCATGTGTACACGGTGGTAATCGCGCGGAGATAGGTACAATGTGGCAAAAGAACCATCTTTAAATTCGTCCGCTAAATTCGCGTCACCGCCCAGCAATTCTTGTGCTGAGAAGTGATGACCTTTTGCTTGGATAAGTTGACCATCTTCAATAGGGCCAAATTGGCTAACACAAGCGTCGGCTGGGTGAGTGATGACGTTTTCGCCTTCAGAAATTGGGCGTGCGCCCTCTTTTAGCTCACGAACGAAAAACTCGTTGAACGTTTTAAAATGCTTAGGATCTGAGTGCTTCGCCTCATCCATGTTCACATTGTATTGTTTGATAAACCAACGAATAACTGCTGTTGTTAGACCGCCAGCTTTTGCTGAAGCCAGTTTACCCATTAGGCGAGTGAGGCCGTGTTGTGGGATCCAGTACTGCAGTCCAACTTTAAACTTGTCCATCTTTAATTCCGATACTTCTGTTAGATTCGCGCTTTAGGGCGCGTGATGTTACTGAAATTTAATTTGCTTGTCAGTATTAGGTGAAGACTTTTTACACAGTTACAGCCTTAACTCAATTACAGATCGGCTTTTTTATTACGTGAATACTGACGATTTGCTTTATTTTCAATCATGCTTTCCAAAATGCGATGATAGTTTTCAAAGCGAGTTTCGTTAATTTCCCCGTTCTCGACAGCTTCGCGTAGAAGGCAGCCTGGGTCATCATTGTGTTTACAATCTCGGAACTTACAACCACCTAAATATGGTCGAAATTCAACGAATGCTTTTGTTACTTCTTCTGCTTCCAAATGCCAAAGACCAAATTCACGTACTCCAGGTGAGTCGATCAAATCGCCACCCGTTGGAATGTGGTATAAACGTGCAGCCGTCGTGGTGTGTTGGCCCAAGCCAGAGTTCTCAGAGACTTCGCCTTCTTCCACTTCGCTCTCTAGTTCCGGCATTAACGCGTTGACTAAGCTGGATTTCCCTACGCCTGATTGACCAACAAAGATATTAATTCGGTCACGCAGCAGGGTTTCTAGTTCAGCAATGCCTTCTCCAGACTTCTTGCTGACCAGAAGCACTTTATAGCCAATGCGTTCATATTCTTTGAGCCATTCTTCATACATTGCACGGTCATCGGCTTCTAGAAGGTCGACTTTATTTAAGACCAACAATGGCGCAATATTCAGTGTTTCTGATGCAACGAGATAGCGGTCAATAATATTTAGCGATAGCTCTGGTAATACCGAAGAGACAATGACCATTTGATCAATATTGGCTGCAACGGGTTTTAGGCCATCGTAATAATCTGGACGAGTGAGCACTGAAGAGCGAGGTTCTACCGCTTCAACAACACCAGAGATGCCCGCCATAGACTCCAATCCTTCGCGCCATAAAACACGATCGCCAGATACTAGAGACTCAATACCACGGCGGAGGTTACAGCGTTGAATTTCGCCTGTTTCAAGGTCTTCAATGTCCGCGTGCTGACCAAAACGAGTGATCACGAGACCTTGCTTGCTGGCGCCTAGCATGTTTTCATCCCACTGGATGGACTCTTCTTGCTTCTTCAAACGCTTTTGTTGGTTGCTACGTACGCGTCGCACCTGACCTTTGGTTAACTTTTTCTTCTTTGCCACAATTCTGTACTTTATGTGAATTTACTCAAATGGTTGAGCCGTACTCTTGGCTCCGTGTATGAGTATCGTGTTTCTCGTATTTTGAGGTATAGTACCTCTTTTATCGATAAACAAATAGGCGGCGTAACCATGTCCTTTAGCGATCAAAACCTAATTTGGGTTGATTTAGAGATGACAGGGCTTGATCCTGAAACGCACAAAATCATCGAAATTGCTTCTATTGTCACGGATAGCGAACTAAATATTTTGGCTGAAGGTCCAGTGTTAGCGATTCATCAGCCGGAAGAAGAACTGGCGAAAATGGACGACTGGTGTACTAACACGCATACGGCAAGCGGTTTGGTGGAGCGCGTTCGAAACAGTCAAATCTCAGAACAAGACGCAGTCGCACAAACCATTGAATTTTTAGAAAAATGGGTGCCAAAAGGGGCGTCGCCAATATGTGGTAACAGCATTGGGCAGGATCGTCGCTTTTTATACAAGCATATGCCTGAGTTGGAAGAGTTCTTCCATTACCGATATGTTGACGTTAGTACTCTTAAAGAACTAGCACGTCGCTGGCAACCTGAGGTGCTAAATGGGTTCACAAAACAGGGAACACATTTGGCCTTGGACGACATTCGTGAGTCCATCGCAGAACTTAAGTACTATCGAGGTACTATTTTCAAGATTTAACTGTTAAGGTTGCGATCCAAATTGTTGTAATTTATATCGCTTTTGATTGCTTTTTCGTCGTTCAGTAAAAAAATAAAGTTTTTTTGAAGGAAGGACTTGCATCACAAAAAAATGCTCTTATAATTCGCAGCCCTAAACAGCGGAAACGTTGTTGATGCGACACTAGCTCAGTTGGTAGAGCGCAACCTTGCCAAGGTTGAGGTCACGAGTTCGAACCTCGTGTGTCGCTCC